>JAYEJO010000069.1:0-4226 GCA_034660595.1 Candidatus Caldatribacteriota bacterium | reverse complement strand
TCTTTAGATAAATTTTCCCATCTTCCTTCTTCTGTACCAACAAAAGTGGTGATTCTCTCTTCTCATCGGCTTCCAATGGAGGCCCCTCTTTTTTAACTACATGACCTGGTCCGGCATCAAAGATAACTAAGTAGGGAACATTTGGCTTATCAAGAGTAAGTTCACTATATTCATCCATTTTTGTTCTTAAGAGTACTAATTTCCCTTCGTAGAGATCTATGTCTTTTGGGTCACCTTCGTAAGGCTTATCTTCTACCAGAAGAACAGTAACCCCGGCAGCTGATGAGCCATCAGAAAAACCACCCTCCAGGTATATTGTTCCATCTTCATTATCCTCTACTGAAAGAAGTGGGGTGTGTGCACTAGCCGAAATAGCCAGTAAAATCCCTACCACCAACACTATAGATAAAGTAACCAATCTTCTTTTCATATTTTTCACCTCCTTTCTTCCTATAATATTTCCGGTTCTTTCTTAATAAACCCCATTGTTACCATAAAAGCTATTGCTAAAATATAAAAGGCGATCATAGCCTGTAGTCCGCTAAGACCTAATAAGTTCCCCCCAGTAAAGATAAGAACTGCTATTCCAGCTCCCAGAATAATTGGATAAATAAGAGCAAGAAGCATCCATTTTGTTCCAGCCTCCACCCGGATCATAAGAAGAGTGGGGATGCAGGGAGGATACATAGCCATAAACAACATCATCGCCAGGGCGTGTAATGGAGTCCAACCTTTTTCTTTCTCAGCCACCCTTTCCTCAAGCGTCTCTCCCCCCTCCGATTGATAAATACTTCCTAATACTCCTACAACATTCTCTTTAGCTGCAAAAGAACTGATTAAGCCAATATTTATTTTCCAATTAAACCCTGCAAATTTAGTAATTGGTTCTAAAGAACGTCCTGCCCATCCCAGGTAGCTTCCTATCATAGTCTCTTCCTTTTTATCCATTCGAAGTCCTTTCCTCGTCCTTTCCAGATCCTTGTAGGCTTTATAAACCTTTCCAGCATCTTTATCTCTTATTTTCTCTCCATCTACTTCATATCTCCCTTTTTTTACAATCTTAAAGAAGTCAAAGTTCTTCTCTTGGAACTTTTGATCGACTATTAGTTCGCCTTCCTCTCCCTTAGCCCCTCTTTTAGCTGACTTATAATCATCATTATATTTTATAAACTCCATCAATTTAGCACCGTCTAAAACTTTTGCATAATGACTATCTCTTCCTATTTCTTCATAGAATGCCTGAATTGCCTGGTTTGCCTGATCCTCATAATAGACTTTTCTTTCCTGGTTAAGCCCAGGAAAGTTAATAAGTGCATAAACGACAATCATTACTATAATAATTACAGTTATAATTTTTTTTACAAAGAGCCATAACCTCTCAAAACAACGGAGCATTACTCCCGCGATTGTAGGCATGTGATACGGAGGCATCTCCAGAATAAAGGGGGCGGACTCCTTTCTTTTAAGGATGGTGAGAGATAAAATCTTACTTACAGAGAGAGCTATAATAATAGTAATTGTAGCTATAAACAACATGGCCAAACCTTTATACGCAGCAAAAAACATACCAATAAGAAACACATAAAACGGAATCTTGGCCAGGCAGTTCATAAGTGGAACAATCAATATAGTTGCCAGACGAGCCTTTTCATCTTTTATAGCACGGCAGGCCATGCACCCTGGGATGGCACATCCCCCTACATATATTCCACCTAATACTAAGGGCAAAACAGACTGCCCATGAAGACCAAAATACCTGAAAATACGATCCAGGATAAAGGCCATTCGGGCCATATAGCCTGTATCCTCCAGAATAGCTATTAAAGCAAATAAAATCACAAAAATAGGTATGTAATTTAGTACTGCTATAATGCCGTCAATCACTCCTAAGGGCATCGCACGAAGAAGGGGGTCAAAAAGAAATCCTTCAGAGGGAAGAATTGAAGCTATAAAATTTCTAACTGCAGCTAAAAGAGGCCAGGTGTAATTAGTAATATTGTAACCTTGAACTATGCTAAGCTGATACATAAGATAGATAGTTATAAGTAAAATTACAGGGCCTAAAAACCTGTTGCAAACAATCCGATCAAATTTATCCGTAAAGGTTTCGGCAAGTTCATTTTCTCTTTTAGTACAGCGCTCTACAATTTTTCCAGCAGTCTCGTAGTAACGCTGAGCAATAACATTTTCTGGAGCTTCCCCATATTGAGTAATAAACTCTTCCCTTTCTCGGGCAACATAACTTAAAATATCTTTTCCTTTTTTGGATTGCCCTCGCATTTCTATTTGTCCTCCTTATTTTTGTTGGTAGCTGAGTACTCCCCTACCAGCTTCTGTGCTTCACTATCATTTCCCAATAACTTTACAGCTAACCACCGGGTAGAATAACTTTTTAAAAGATTTGGATACTCTAACAACTGCTTCTCCAGAGAGGTCAAGATGGGTTCCAGGGTTTTTCCATAATTAATGCAAAAAGGGATATAATTAGAATTTCTGTTTTTGTAAGTTTCCCATATGGCCTGGCGAAGCTCCTCTTTCCCTTTACCTTTGTTGGCAATAGTGGGAACAACTGCTGCTCCAAGTTGTTGACTCAATTTATTGGTGTCAATTTGGAGACCGCGTCTTTGAGCAACATCCTTCATATTTAAAGCAATAACTAAGGGAATATCCATTTCCAGCAGCTGAAAGGTTAAATACAGATTTCGTTCCAGATTAGAGGCATCCACTATATCAAGTATCAGGGCAGGATTTTCGTGAAGAAGAAAATCTCTGGCTACACGCTCCTCCAAGCTGTAAGAGGTGAGACTATAAGTCCCAGGAAGATCGACTAAGACTACTTTATCGCCTTTATAATAGTAAATACCTGTCTTTTTTTCCACAGTTATACCGGGATAATTAGCTACAAATTGTCGTGCCCCGGTAAGACAGTTAAAAACAGTGGATTTGCCCGAATTAGGCTGTCCTGCTACAGCCACCAGTATCTCATTAGATTCCTTACTCATAGTAAAGTCACCTCTACACCTCTGGCTTCTGAATGACGCACACTAACATGGTATCCCTTTATCAAAAGATCAACAGGATCTACCAAGGGCGCATTTCGAATAATTTTTATCTTTGTTTTGGGAACGAACCCCATATCGAGCAGCCTTTGTCCGACAACACCACCTATATTCACTTTGACCACGCAACATTCTTGGCCAGGTTTTAATTTATCTAAAGTCATTATTTTTACTCCCTTTCTAATAATTTTGGCTAACCATAATTTTATAAGCTATTCCTCGCCCAATAGCCAGGCGAGTTTCCTTAACAGCAATAAGGAAAGGTCCTGGTGCTCCTGATTTAATTACTTCAATTTCAGATCCCACATTCAGTCCCATACTAATCAGTCGTTGCCTCAAACCTCTTCCAGCCACTATAGAAACTACTCTTACTTTCTGACCGGGATAAGCTAAAGCTAAAGGTATAATTTTTACCTGTTCTTCTAGTTTTAATCCATACATAAATCTATGGGTCATTTCACCCTCCATATCACCTATTTATTAATAAAGAGACTCATTCTCAATAATAACTTAAAAAAATTTATTTATTCACTTTTTTAATTTTTTATAACAATCTTCACAATATCCCTTAATTCCTAATCTATGTTCTAAAGGTGTAAAATTATGTTGTTTACAAACTTCTTCCTGTAATTTTTCTATTTTTTCATTATAAAACTCGATAATTTTTCCACAATTGGTACAAACGAGATGATCATGATGTTTCTTATTAAAAACATTTTCGTAACTTGTTTTATCTTGACAGTGTAAGGTTTCAGTTATTAAGCCACTTTGAATCAATAATGGAATCGTCCTGTAGATAGTAGCACGGGAGACGTTATTCCCTTGTTTACGCAATTTTTCAAAAAGTTCCTCTACATCAAAGTGTTTATGAAATGAAAATATTGCTTTTAAAATAAGACTTCTTTCAGAAGTATATTTTAATTCCTTTAATTTTAGAAATTCTTCAAATTTCTCTTCTTCAGTAATCAATTTAATCTCCTCATTTATCATTGCAATTAAGTCTCAATATCAATATACAATACTAATTTTTACTTGTCAAGCTTCAGTATTTTCTAATCTGAAGATGAGCCTGAAATAAGTCTCTGACAGATGAAAGTTTGACAGGCTAAAGGTAAGAGTCATAATAGCTATATTATGGTGATAACTATGAATGACTCAAAATTAAGT
>JAYEJO010000068.1:0-4283 GCA_034660595.1 Candidatus Caldatribacteriota bacterium | reverse complement strand
AAAAGATGAGAAGAGATAACCATCATGAGTTAACAATAGCTCAAAGAACTATCAATTGTTACTTGTGGACGAACCTGCCCTGCCTTAGCTATATAGTTTAATCTTTTTTCTTACTTTTTAAGTAGGCTTCAATAAAAAAATTTATTTCGCCATCCATAATAGCCTGTAAGTTTCCGCTTTCCACTTCTGTCCGATGGTCTTTCACCATCTGATAGGGGTGAAAGACATAGGAACGTATCTGGCTTCCCCAAGCAATATCTTTCTTTTTCCCTCTAATCTCTTTTAAATCTTTTTCCTTTTCTTGCTGGTAATGTTCAAATAATTTTGCCCGTAAAATATTCATTGCAGTCATTTTGTTACTGTATTGTGATCTTTCATTTTGACATTGTGCTACAATATTGGTAGGTAAATGGGTTATTCTTACTGCAGAATCAGTAGTGTTAACGTGCTGGCCCCCTGCTCCTGTGGCTCGATAAGTATCTATCCTTAAATCTGATTCTTTAATCTCAATCTCTACTTCTTGATCAATTTCAGGGATAACCTCCACCGAGGCAAAAGAGGTGTGCCTCCTCCTGTTAGCATCAAAGGGAGAAATTCTAACCAGACGATGTATTCCTTTTTCTGCTTTCAAATATCCAAAAGCATGGTTTCCACTAATAGTGAAAGTAACATTCTTTATCCCGGCTTCTTCACCGGGCGAGATCTCTATTATCTTGGCAATATACCCATTTTTCTCTGCCCATCTCAGATACATCCTCAGTAACATTTCAGCCCAATCCTGAGATTCTGTACCACCGGCACCTGGCCGAATAGTAACTATGACATTATTGGCATCATATTTACCATCAAGCAAAACAATTAATTCTTTTTTTTCAATATCTTTTTCTAAAACTTTTGCCTTTTTTTCTATCTCTTCCCAAATTTCTTTCCTGTCTTCTTCCAGATTAAGCTCTAAGAGTATTGTTAATTCTTCTAAGTTATCCTTTAATTCATTAAATTCTCCTATGGTGTCATTTAATTCCTTAACTCTTTTCGTAACTTCCTGAGCTTTTTCCTGATCAGACCAGAAAGATTCCTGGGACATTTCTTTTTCTAATTTTTTTACTTCTTCCTCTTTTTTAGATAAGTCAAAGATAAGTCCCCATTTCGTCAATTTTTTTATGAAGCTGCTCCAGCTTATTTTGTAATTCCTCTATCATTTTATCCACCTTCCTTTCAATTTTCTGCTTCTCTTAATTTTAGTTTTTTAATTCCGGTAAATTTTTATCTCTTTTAGCTAAAATAAAATTAGATTATATATTTTTTCCGCAACAATGTTTATACTTTAATCCACTACCGCAAGGGCAAGGGTCATTTCTCCCTATCTTTTTCTTCTTTTTCCCTTCTTCCTCTCCTAATCCTTTCCTTTTAACAAAAGGTGATTTTTTTGTTTGACTGCTAACCATAGGAGCAGGAGTTTCTCTTCTTGCCTGTCGAACCCCTTGAGACTCTTCTTTTTTAAGCCTGACTTTATAAATAAATTTGACTACTTCTTCTTTTATACTGTTGATCATATCTTGAAACATATTGTTGGCTTCAAAATGATATTCCATCAAAGGGTCTTTCTGTCCATAGGCTCTTAAACCTATACCCTGTTTTAATTCATCTAAACGTCGTAGATTGTCTTTCCATTCCCGGTCTACCACCCGAAGCACAATCATCGTTTCAATCTGTCTCATTAAAGGAGACGTAAATTCTTTTTCCCGCGATTCATATACTTCAAAAGCTTTTTCTATTAAAATGTCCTGTAATTTAGGGATAGATAACTTAGGAATTTCTTCCTTGGGAATAACCAGTGAAATAGAGAAGATTTGCATAAAATGATCTTTAAGCCCTGACCAATCCCATTCTTCAGGATAAATTTCTTTATTGGTATAATTCTTCAATACATTTTCGATAGTGTCTTTTACCATTTCTAAAATATGTTCTTTAACATCTTTACTCTCTAATACCATCCTCCGTTGTTCATAGATTACCTTCCTCTGGTATTCCATTTCATTATCAAAATCCAAAAGCTGTTTTCTTATCTCAAAATTTCTTCCCTCTACTTTTTTCTGGGCACTCTCTATTGATCTGGTAACTAAAGGATGTTCAATGGGAACGTCTTCTTCCATGCCTAATTTTTCCATGATTCCGGAAATTTTATCAGAACCAAAGAGCCGCATGAGGTTATCTTCTAAAGAAAGAAAGAAGCGGGATGAACCGGGGTCTCCCTGCCTTCCCGATCTACCTCTTAATTGGTTATCTATACGCCTGCTTTCATGTCTTTCCGTTCCAACTACATGCAAACCTCCTAATTTAGCCACTCCTTCACCCAAGACAATGTCAGTTCCTCGTCCAGCCATATTAGTAGAAATAGTTACATTTTTACCCTGGCCTGCTTGAGCTATAATTTCTGCTTCTCTCTCATGATTTTTTGCATTTAAGACATTATGCCCGATATTCTCTTTTTTTAACAATCTACTTAGTGTTTCTGACTTATCAATCGATACTGTCCCAACTAAAATAGGCCTTCCCATCTTATGAATTTCTACTATCTCTTCAATAACTGCTTTAAACTTTTCTTTTTCAGTCCTATAGATAACGTCTGGATAATTATGCCTGATTAATTTTTTATTAGGAGGAATAACCACTACCGGGAGATTGTAGATATGGATAAATTCCTCCTCTTCAGTCTTGGCAGTACCGGTCATGCCGCTAAGTTTTTTGTATAGTCTAAAATAATTCTGGAAAGTTATAGTAGCCAGGGTTTGATTTTCACGAGCAATTACTACTCCTTCTTTTGCCTCAATAGCCTGATGAAGACCATCACTGTATCGTCTCCCAAACATTAATCTTCCGGTAAATTCATCTACAATAATCACTTCTCCATCTTTTACTATATAATCAACATCTTTTTTAAATAATCTTTGTGCTTTCAGGGATTGGATGATATGATGTTGGACACTCATATTTTTCTCATCATATAGATTCTTTATCTGCAACAACCCCTCAATATGGGAAACACCCGCTTCGGTTAGAGCAACCGTCTTTTCTTTTTCATATACTTTATAATCTACCTCTTCCTGTAAGCGAGTGGCAATTCTGTTTACCTGTTGATATATTTTAGTCGATTCATCAGTAGGGCCGGAAATAATTAAAGGAGTCCTGGCTTCATCAATTAAAATACTGTCCACTTCGTCAACAATAGCAAAATCATAACCTTTTTGGACCACATCTTCCAGACGAACTGCCATATTGTCTCTTAAATAATCAAAACCAAATTCATTATTAGTTCCGTAGGTTATATCTGCTTCATAAGCTTTTTTCCGCTCACTGATTGCCATATTATGTTGAATTAAGCCTACTTCTAATCCTAAAAACTCATAAATTTCTCCCATCCAATATCTATCTCTTTTGGCCAGGTAATCATTTACGGTAACAACGTGCACGCTGTTACCACCCAAAGCATTTAAATATGCCGGCATAGTGGCTACTAAGGTTTTACCTTCTCCGGTAGCCATCTCGGCTATCTTGCCCTGATGTAAAACAATTCCTCCAATAAGCTGAACATCGAAAGGTCTCATCCCGGTAACTCGTTTAGCTGCTTCCCGAACGACTGCGAAAACTTCAGGGAGAATATCATCCAGAGTTTCCCCTTTGCTTAATCTCTCTTTGAATTCAGAGGTCTTGTTTTTTAATTCCTCATCATTTAATTTTGAAATATTTGGCTCATAACTGTTTATCTTTTCTACAATAGGCTGCAGTCTTTTTAATTCTTTTTCGTTAGGGTCGCCAAATATCTTTTTTGTCCAATTAAACATAATTATCTTTTCCTTTTCATTCTAAAATCTATAATTTTAGTTTTAGAGCCATAGGTTAAAACATCTATTTGTCCAATTTGTCATTGCACGGGGCAATCTCATTATAAAACTAAAAACTTAAAGCAAAAAGCGCAAAACCATAATTCAAAATTTAAAACTTTTTCTTATATAGTATTGCTTTTAATGTAGGGGTCGGATTCATCCGACCCGAGTTTTTCTGGTAATTTTTCTAGCGGGCTCGATGAATCGAGCCCCTTGTATGCGCCCATACGCTAATTACATTCTGTTTAAATTTTCTTATCCATATAACCAGATAACTAACTAACCAACTAGCTAATTCCTAACGCGGTAAGCAATACGCGATACTCGATACGAATTAGGCTTCTGACTTCTGTTTTTTCACCATTGCATTTTGAATTAAGCTGAATACCCCGTAAAACA
>JAYEJO010000067.1:0-4309 GCA_034660595.1 Candidatus Caldatribacteriota bacterium | reverse complement strand
GGACAGTAACAGCAAAAGATTTTTCCCCCTATCCCGGAGAATTTTTAACCGATGAGCTGGAGAACAAAATTTTTAAGACCAACCTATTGCTTGCCCTGGAGTATCTGGCAAATAATGAAGTAGAAGCCTGTAAGGAATCTATAAAAAACATATATTTAAGTATTCATGAGGCAATACCTGAGAAAGATCCTTTTACCGCTTACAGGAAGATACAGAAGTATTGGGAGAAATTAATAGACTTTACCCTGGAGAATAAAAAAGAGATAAGAAGAATAATGGAAGAAAAGAATCTATTTAAAGTCGATATAACTGTCGATAAAGAACATTATGAAAAAATTGGACTAAAAGAGAAAAAAGAAATATTAAAGAGAATGAAAGAGTTTAAAGATTTTAGCGAAGAGGAGTTAGAAAAAATTGCTCGGATATCTGCAGTTAAAGCCTACAAAGAAGATGAATTTATCTTTAAAGAAGGTGATGAGGATTCCTCTTTTTATATAATGATCAGAGGATGTCTGCGTATTATCAAATACAATGAAAGAAACGAAGAGATTATTTTAGCCGATATATGCAGCGGAGGATTCCTGGGAGAGACATCTATTGTTAATGAAAGACATCGGGTAAATGCGGTAGCCAGTGAATTTGTAGAACTGCTCTCTTTAGAGCAGGAAAATCTTGAACTTCTGATTAAGGAAGACCCCAATCTTGGGAATAAATGCTTATTGGTATTTTTGGAAAAATTATCTAAAAAATTGGATAAAACCAACCGTTTATTCCAGGAGAATTATATCTTAGGCAGCTCCTCCCTTTCCGATATGGATTAATTATTATCCTTTCCTCCGTGTCATTGTGTTACCCTATTTTTCCTCTCCCTTGAGGGGAGAGGGTTAGGGTGAGGGTGATCCTCCATCCCCTCTCTTCTGTCATTCCCACGAAAGTGGGAATCCAGTCTTTTTCCTTCCATCTAACATCTTGTAACTTTTCTCTCCCAAAAAGAAGGATTTTCTAAACCTTTTGTCGAATATAAACCTATATGCCTTTCTAAATTAAAAAAATGGCAAAAGAAGGGAAAATGTATCCAAATCTTCACATTTAACTACAACCAATTTCTTGACTTATTCCATAATATGGCATAAAATTAGAATAACAATATTTCTTATTCCAAAATTGTAGAATAAGGAAAACAATATTTATAAAAGAAAGGAGAAAGATGTCTGCAATTCCTTTTATTCCACCTAAGTTACCCCCAAAAATAGATTATACTAATTTAATTAAAGAAATAGGACAGGCTCATAATAGTCTTGGTAAACTTAATGGATTGCTTATAAATATTCCCAATCCTGGTTTATTAACTACTCCTTTATTAACTAAAGAAGCAGTTTTAAGTTCACGAATCGAAGGCACTCAGGCGACATTGGAAGACGTATTTAAATATGAAGCAGAAGAGAAAATATCGGAAGAAGGAGAGATAGAAAAAGATGTCAGGGAAATTATTAATTACCGGAAAGCAATGTCTTTGGCAATAGATGAGTTGAAAAATAGACCCATAGGGGAAAATCTAATAAAGAAAATTCACTTTCATCTATTGAGTTCGGTAAGAGGAGCTAATAAGAATAGAGGAAATTTAAGAAGGATACAAGTTTATATTGCTGCCCCTGGCACTCCTATTAAAGAAGCAACTTATATTCCTCCACCAATTACAGAAATACCATCCCTATTAAGCAATTGGGAGTCATATATAAATTCTGAGCAAGAGAAAGACCCCTTAGTTCAAATGGGAGTTGCCCATTATCAATTTGAGGCAATTCATCCATTTATGGATGGTAATGGCAGAATTGGTCGACTCCTAATACCCTTATTTTTATATCAAAGAAAACTTCTATCTTACCCCTTGCTTTACATTAGTGAATTCTTTGAAAAAAATAGAAAAGATTATTATGATTTATTAAGGCGTGTAAGCGAAGAAGAAGATTGGGAAAATTGGATAAGGTTTTTCTTGACAGCCTTAACGGATCAGTCTCTAAAAACACAAGTTACTGTTTTAGAAATAATTGCCTTGCATAACAATCTAAAGAACAAAATTGCTGCTATCAATTCAGCCTATGCTATTAATTTATTAGATGTAATTTTTACTACTCCTATAGTTTCTTTTGCAAGTGTTAAAAAACGCCTTAAAACTAAAAGTTATCAAACCATCTATAATTTATTAACGAAGTTCATTAATATTGGAATATTGAAAGAAGTATCCGGAAGAAAAAGAAACAGAATCTATGTTTTTCAACAGTTGCTGGATGTCTTGAAGTAAAAAAAGGAATTTTGTATAAAACGGGATGCGTGTCTAATTAAATTAATAATTATGGAAATTGGGTTCTGTTTTTGATAAGATAAACAAAATATACTTGATTATTGAAAAATATTTACCTTTCTCTTTTTTCTTTAATTAATGAAAATCTAGGAGGAGAATGAGAGGGTCAGATCTTGCAATATAACAAAGTTAGTAAATGTAACTCTTTCCAATAGAAATAGGAACAGGGGATGGTTCAATGTTCTTGTTTATCCCTTTCTAAAACCCTTTATTTACAAGGCTTTCAGACCCCCTTCAGGAAGCCCCTTTTAACGCACGTAGAGTGCCTTTAAACGGGCCTCAATTTTCGAAAAATCGGCAATTACGACCCCTGTTTTTGGCCTATTTATGCCTTCTTCAAATCAGGAAACTCTTATAAATAGCCACTTTCAGTTTTTAAAAGAGTGAAATTTTAGTCAAAAAAGTGCCATTTTTGAGGGGTAAAGTATGGGTCAAGGCGAATTTTGCTCATACAAGCAAAATCTCGCATTCTTTTCTTAAAACCCTTTGTTTACAAGGCTTTCAGGAAGGCTTTTTTCTGTAGATTTTACATACTTTCCCCTCTATTATTACGAAAGATATGGCATAAATAAGGGAGATAAATATAATGGAATTAGAGCATTTACCAATTTTTATAGCAAAAATAGTAAGGCTCTAAAACGCAGGAAATATAAGGGTTTTAGCGTTTTTATGCTATATAGGGCGTTGATAGTGGCTCCAAAATATGGAGAAAATAAGGCAAAAAAGGGCTAAAAACCCTATTTTAAGCATTCTGAAACCCTTGCAATATAAGGCTTTCAACGAAATATTGCCGTAGCGGCGTTTTTTGAGGTTGCCTGGAGTGATTGTTCATATTTTTTAAAATAGGCGCTTAAAACGGCTTATATTAGATGTTGCTAAAAAGCCTTATTTTATAAGAGTTTTGAGAACAAGAAAATAGGGTCAGATTTAATAATTTTGTTTATATCAGGCTTATTATTATTTTACGAATAAAGTGATAATAAGAGAAATCGTTATTATCACTTTATTTAACTTTATTTTTATAATAATTAGATATATGATAATATGAATTTTATAGAAAAGGTTTTATTAACAGTGTAGAAAAATTAAATATAATTTATCAGCAATAAAAACCCCAAACGCATTTATAAATATGGAGGATTAAGTATGAAAAAGATTATGAAAAAACAAGGGTTTCATCGTTGGGCCTGGTTGGTTGTGTTTCTTCTGGGCGGGCTATTGATGATCTATGGAGGGGCGCAGGACATAACACTTTTCTTTTCGCCCGAGGGGGAATTGGCGCTGGTACCATCTTGGCACTCGGTCTCACCTATTGTGGGGTTGGTTTGCGGACTTATTGTATTAGCCTCAGCTGTTTTGAATATCGCCTGGGGTTGGCAGCTGCGACATGCCGAGGACACCGAGGAGCGCAGGATAGCACTCCGAGTGGTCCTCTTCAGCGGGGTGGCGATGATCGCCGATTGGGTCAGCGGATATTATGGCTTTGGCAGCCTAATGGCTCTATTGACCGGTTTGTGGTTGATAAGGAAACGTCCCCATACTATTTGATGAAACTCTCCTCATCCCGCCACGCGAGAATAGAGAAATAGATAATCAGTGCCCCTTGCACGATGGGAAAGATGGGATACCACCAAATCCCATTTTGATCGGGATGCCCTTGTATTACATGCACCAAAATCCACTGGAGCATAGCCCAGACAGCGGGTATAAGGCCGAGTATCAGTCCCCATCGGTTCCTAAAGAACAAAAGTATTATACTGATTGTCAAAAGTACGGCCATGGTAATGGTAACAACGCCGCCAATTGCGCTCTCTATGTTCAGGGAACCGGGTATCTCGCGCACCAGCTTGTGGACAAAGAGGATGAACATCATTGCCATCACCGCCTGAATGCGTACCGGTAAGTTTTGTGATTGATTTTCGTTTCTTTTCATTTTCATTATCTCCT
>JAYEJO010000066.1:0-16542 GCA_034660595.1 Candidatus Caldatribacteriota bacterium | reverse complement strand
AAATAGCAAGAAGATACACCGATAATGAGATGGCTAAAAAAGTACAGTTGGAAAGGGATAAATTATTTGATAAAATACTAGCAGCATGACTCTTACTTTCAGGCTCATCTTGCATTGGATAAGACTGCTTCTAAGCACACATTTTTAGGTAAAATGATGTAAATTTTTACAATATATATTTTCTCTCCTAATTATTATCATAACTCCCAAATTCCCTTCTTTTTGAAAAGCCCTTTTCATTTAATACTTTATTTATTTTCTCTTTATCCTTTATATAAAACAAATGAGTCAGGCAATTACAATCTGATGAACCAAAACCTTTATTCTTCAAAACCTCGTTCATCTTTTGAGAAATCATAATCTATTTTTTAAATAATCTTAGAGGATTTGGGATCTTTAAAAGGTATTACTTCTTGATTTAAAAATAACTCTTTTAAATCCAATTAATTTTAAAACAGCTATTCACTCTGAATTTTTTTTCTGATATCCAAATTCTCTTCCCAATATAATTTTGAAAAATTTTCTTCTTTCATTCGCTGCAAAAATACCTTACCATCTAAATGGTCATTCTCATGTAAAACTACTCTGGTATGAAAGGGGTGATTAATTTCTTCTATCTGCTCTTCCCCTTTAATATCCCGATATTTCAGCCTAGCCCAACTCGATCTCTCCACCTGTCCATAAAGAGTAGCATAAAATATACTTAAACATCCTTCCAGATCACTATTAACTTCTGAAGATACAACTATAATTTCTGGGTTCAAGTAAGCACAAAATCCGATCTTAGGTAACTGGGGATAATCTTTGGTTGGCATGATATTCACAACAAATACTCTCCGAGAAATTCCTATTTGAGGAGCAGCCAATCCAACTCCTCCATAATGCTCTAAGGTTTCCTTTAATGAATCTACTATTTCTCTTCCCTGATCAAAATCCTCTACTTTTTCTGATTTCTGAAAAAGTAATCTACCTTCCTCAGTCCCTACTTGTTTTGGAAGTACAATACCCATAATTTTTACCTCTTTTTCGTCTCATTATTTCCTTATTTCTTCCTCAAATCCTGGAAAAAATAGATTCTTTAGGTTCTCTCTAATAAAAACTCAAAGGACTTTTTTCTTAGTTTGCTTGGAGGGCCCGGCGCCTTGTACGCTACCTCCTTCGATTCTTATAGAAAACTATCTTCTATACTTCTCATTCTGCATAACTTCTTTCACTGTGTTTGCATATTTAAGGCCAGTTTCAGTAGGAACTCCCCACAAATTCCTTCCAATAATACTTCCTTCACCACCTGCTTCCATTATTATCTCAGTTGAATTTTTCAAGGCAACTTTTGCCTCTCCAATTATTCTCGGTCCCCCAGAGAAAATCACAAAAGTCCTGGTTCCAGCCCCCACTACAATCTTAGCTCTCTCAATATGTTGTTCTTTAGTCAGAAGAGAATCATAATTCGGTTTTTTTTGTTTTTCTTCTATACTTTTTCCATAATCCATCAGTTTTTCCCTGTCTGGCTCAAGTTCTATATACTTTACTGCTTCAGGTATCTTGGCAGAATATTCCTCTTTTATAAACTCTTCATACTTCTCTCTTTTATTTGGTTCTACCACCGATGGAAATTTTGTTTTTACTATGTCTGCTCCTAAAGATTCAGCAGCAGAAACTGCATAGTGACACCATAGTAAGCTATCCTTTTTAGTTGCATCAGGTATTGGTCCTCTAGGATAACTCCACAAAACTAAAGGTAATCCACTGCGGTGAGCTTCCTCTCTTATTTTTCCTATTCTCTCTACATCTTCTCCAGTCTGTTCAGAACCTAAATAAAAAGTTAAACCAACTGCTGCTGCTCCTACTTTCAGGGCATCTTCTACTGAACCAAACATTGTGGGGCGAGGATAATTTTCTATATTTGCCTTTCCGGTATAAAAATGACCATCCAGTTTTACCACTAAAGGAACAGAGGAGTCAATATCATATTGATACTTTTGAGCTTGACCCACAGATAGCACCAGAGCCGAAAAATCACCTCGATTAGCTAATTCTATTACCGACTTTGGCTTAGCTGCTCTTTCCCACTTCCATTCATGGCCAGGTCCGTGTTCAACCAATTGATCAAAGGGAAGTCCTAGAAACGTACCATTACCTGGCCCATACTCGTAAAGCATTTTACTCAACTTTTCAGTCACTCCTCTTCTTAAATGTCTTATCTGATTAAGTTTTGGTCTATTAATCATTAAAGTACCTCCTTAATAATATTTTATTCGTAGATTTTATTCTTTCCGTTCTTAACTTACTCTCCTTAAACACTTATTTTTTACAAACTCACTAATTCCTGCTGTTATCGTGTTATTTTTTCCTAATTTTTCACTTTCTTTATTATCATTTCAAAATCATCAAAAGTTAAACCTAAAAAAGAATAAGATCTTTATTCAAAAAATTAAGCTTTTTTTACTTTGCCAACGAAAAATAATATTACTAAAGAAAATGGTAACAGGAATATTACCGGTGGATAAGGAGGTGCATAGGTACCCAAAAATCCCTCTAAAGAATTAAACCAAGGACCCTCTTCTCCACCAGGGATTGACTCTGTAATTCTTACAAATATATCAGTTCCTGCCAGTATCCATATCAATATACTTGCCATTAATGCCTTGGAAAATTGGTGAATCTCTAAAAAATTTTTCAGACTGGACAAATAAAAGAGCCCGGCAGATATTACAATAAGTCCTCCCCATCCTCCTCTAAACATGTCACTGGAGATCTCAAGAATACCCCAAGAAAAATCATTACCGCCTAATGTCACTATTAAATCAGTAATCCCAAAAATCAAAGTAATAAACCCTAAAATCCCAAAATATACTCTTCCGATTTTTTCATTCATTTTATTGCACCCCCAATAATTTCCAAATTACATTTATTAAGCCACCATACAAAAATATTACTGCTATTAAGACCGCTAAACTCCCCAAAAGGTTTTTCCATCCTTCTTTGAGCAATATTACAAATGTTGCTACACAGGGAAAATATATCGAAACAAGTACAACAGATGTAATCATTTGATATTTGCTCATTTCAATTACACTAAGTTGAGCAACCGCCAGGTCTTTTCTCAAAAATGCTGCAATTAAAGGTCCTACTGTTTCACTGGGGACCCCGAACCAACCAGTAAGAAGTGGTGTTAGTGCTCTAGCTAACCAATCTATAGTCCCGGTAAGATACAAAATATTTACTATCGCACAACCAAATAGCACAAAAGGAACTGCGACTTTTAAAAAACCACTTAACCTCATTCTTAATTTTCTCGCTATATTGTTCCATAATGGCTTTTGATAAGGAGGGACATCGATTAGAATTTCAGGAGATTTCCCCGGAGTAATTTTATTTAATATAAAACCAAAAAGGAAATATCCGAAAATTAAGTATAGCAAAACTATACCTATACTCTCAGGAATTACCTCTTGCATAATTCCCAACTGAGCACCGCAAGGAATAAATATTGCCAACAAGGTCATCATTATAAAACGTTGTTTTTTTGTTTCTAAAATTCGAGTTGCCGTTACTGCAGGTACATTACAACCTAAGGCAAGAATGGAAGGAACAATGGCATACCCATGCAAACCGATTCTATGAAATATAGTATCTACAAGTACAGCCAGTCGAGGCATATAGCCCACATCTTCTAATAATGCCGTCATCAAATAAAATATAAATATTGCCGGTAAAACAACACCTATAGCTACAAACAATCCAGAAGTTAGAACTCCAAAAGCTTCAAAGCAATTATCTGCTGCTGGATCTCCTACAAAGATATAGTAAAACCATCCACCTTCTCCTGGAAAAACTGATTGTATCCAGGGCAAAAAATGTCCATCGAATAATTTGACAAAAAATCCATCAGTACATAATGTTCCTGCAAAAGAAGAAAATACACTCCAAAAACCATATAATACAGCTATAGCAATGGGAATACCCGTTAAAGGCTTAACGGTAAGTTCTCCCAATGCATCTTTTAAAGTATGTTTGAATTCGCCAAATATCACCACTTTATTGGATATTTTTTCAATTAAATTCCATCTTTCATCAGCAGTTAATGTCATTTTATCTCACCTACCTTTTCTATAATTTTATTTACTTCAACTGAAGCTGCTTTTTTTATACTTAACATTACTTCTTTGAACCCCTCACCACTTATAGCAATCGTTGGTACTACTGGAATATTAAGAATGCTTTTCAATTTCTCTATATCAATCTGTATATTTTTATCCTCAGCAACATCCCACATATTAAGTGCCAGTACAACTGGATAACCCCTCTCTATTATTTCTAAAGCAAGATAAAGACCTCGCTCTACTTTAGAAGCGTCAATTACACAAATTACTAAATTCCCTTTTTCTTCTTCTAACATCTTTACAGCTACTTCTTCAGCTTTGTCTTTTGGTTCCAAAGAAAATGTCCCAGGAACATCGATAATTTCAAAATCTTCATCAAATTTCCTTATATACCCTTTAGTATAATCAACGGTAGTACCAGGATAATTAGATTCAATAACGTTTGCCCCAGTTAAACGATTAAAAAATACACTCTTACCAACATTGGGATTTCCCATTAATAATATCTTTTTCATTTTTTCACCTCCACGACGATTTTATCAGCTATACTTAATGCTAAGGAGATATGAGCTCCATCAACCTCCACTACTATCGGACCTTTTAGAGGATGTTTAGTAATCATTTTAAGATTCTTACCAACCCTTATACTCATACCAGCTACCTTATTTTTTAAATCCTGTTCAATACTTCCTACCCTGCCTTCTTCTTCATAATTCATTTCAGATAGTTTCTTTTCCATTTTTTTTACCTTCCTTTTATTATTCTAATTTTTCGGGCCATACCTCTACCCAAAGCAATTACACTTCTATTAGCTTCTACCACCACTGGACCCTGTATCGAGGATACCATACGAATAGTATCTCCCTCTTTTATCCCTCTTAAGTATAAGCTCTGTCTGAAGCGTCGCCCTCCCTCAATATTAATAATTCTTGCCCATTCTCCTGGTTGTAATTCATAAAGAAATTTAGGGGTCAAATTTTTACCTCCATTTTATTTATTAATTAAAAACAAGACTCATTCTCAATATAAAATTAAAAAAATTTATTATTCTCCACCTTTTATCTTTTTATAACAATCTTCACAATAACCTTTTATTCCTAATCTATGTTCTATAGGTACAAAATTATGCTGTCTACAAACTTCTTCTTGCAATTCTTCTATTTTTTTATTACGAAATTCTATAATTTTACCACATTTAACACAAACTAAATGATCATGATGTTTTTTGTTAAAAATATTTTCATAACTTGTTTTATCTTGACAGTGGAGGGCTTCGCTAATCAACCCACTTTTAAGCAATAATGGAATCGTCCTGTAGATAGTAGCACGGGAGACGTTATTCCCTTGTTTACGCAATTTTTCAAAAAGCTCCTCTACATCAAAGTGTTTATGAAATGAAAATATTGCTTTTAAAATAAGCTTTCTTTCAGAAGTATATTTTAATTCTTTTGATTTTAGAAATTCTTCAAATTTTTGGTCTGCATCAATCAATTAAATCTCCTCATTTTATTTTTTATTGCAATTAAGTCTCAATATCAATATACAATACTAATTTTTACTTGTCAAGTTTCTAATTACATTTTTTTAAATAAAATAATAGGAAATTTTTACAATATATTTTTCTCTCCTAATTATTATCATAACTCTCAAATTCCATTCTTTTTGAAAAGCCCTTTTCATTTAATACCTTTTTCATTTTCTCTTTATTTTTTATATAAAAAAGATGGGTTTCACACTTACAATCTGAAGAGCCAAATCCTTTTTTAGCTGTCTCGGTAAACAAATTTCTATAAAATACTTCAGCTATTTCGCATTCAATTGATTTTAGAATCACCCAAATCTGTGATATTTGAGTTCTTTCATCTTTTAATAGATAATCTATATGCCAATAGGTTTTTTTATTTTTTCTCAAATGTCTTCTTAATCGTGCCTCTAAACAGCCTTTAGCTGAACCAATATAAATGTAATCTCCCTTTTTTAAAAATATCTTCCCCAATTTACCGATAATAGTTTCAAAATCTTCAGATATTCTTATTACTAATACATAAGTGGCTTCTAATTTTTTATTAATATTTAAAACTTATTTTCACCTGCCTACTAAAACCATATCTCCTACCTTACAACCAACATCCTCTGCTATTACCGGACATTTCGCTTTAAATAGAAAAAATATAGATTTATCTTCTTCAGAGAGGGATTCATAATTTCCTTGGCCTTTGCTGATAATCAACTCTGCGTCCTGATATAATTCCATAAATTCCAGAGAGCAATATTTTAATATAGTCCCAGGGGCATCTGATCCGCTTGAGGTAATTTTAGCCACTATATTTATCCCACAAAATATTGCATCTTCTATTAAAGCATCATTAATGATTGGCTTTTCCTTTACTACATAAATTACTTCTTTTCCCAGTTCTTTTACCAACTCTTCTATTAACAGTCTATCAAAAACTACCTCTCCAGCGTTATCAGCCAGGTAAATTATGTTGTTAACTTTATTCAAGCTTTCTTTAAATTGATTATATTTAAAGGTAGTCGAATTATTTTCATTGTTAATTGTGAAATTTCCTTGAAAAAGATGATCTATTTCTTCTGCCACATTTAAGGAATTTTTCGCTCCGTAATCGATAATATTACCGATTATAGATAATTTTACAGCGGCCAAGAGTCTATCCTCTGAATTATTTATTTCTTGCTTTAATTTAGGATAAAGCTTTAGGGCAAACTTATTACTATTTTCTTTAATCTCTTTAAAAGGGTCTTTTACACCGGATATTTTCCCGACTAAACTATATATCTCTCTTCCCATCTCTGGAGGGCTCGCCTCTAAAGGAAAATCAGGTATTAACTTAGAAAGTTCATCAATAATCTTTTTTTGTATAATCTCATCTGCTCCCGCAATTCGAGCAGCATCTAAAGCCTGCCTGTAAAAACAGGGGATACAATCTAAATAAGTTTTCATCTAATTTATATTTACTCCTATCAATTTATTACCTTTTTCCTACATACCTTCCTAATCCAAAATAAGCTCCCTGAACATAAAACAAAGGATCTAATTGTCCTTTTTGTTTGGCAAAATTCTTCAAAAATAAATCCTGATCTATTGAAACAGCTACCACCTCTCCAACTATAATAACTCTGGTCTTAGTTATTTCGTAAATATTCAATAATTTACACTCAAAATGAGACCTACACTCTGCAATTAAAGGCGACATTACTTTTGAAGCTGGGATTGGGGTAAAATTTGCTTTTTCAAATTCGTCTATCTCAGCAGGAAATTTTGTTCCGGTAAGGTTTACTTTTTCTAACATTGAAGTGGAGGGAACGTTCAAGACAAATTCTTCGGTTTCCACAATATTTTTGTAAGTATCTCTATCTTTATCTGAACCAATTACATAAATAGGAGGATTATGAGAGACTGGCATTACCATTCCATAAGGGGCAATATTCCTTATCCCGCTCTTACTTACTGTTGAAATTAGATAGACTGGAACGCCTGGCGAAGCAACTGGCGAATCATTTAAGGGAATCTCTACTTTATTCATTTTTTCCACACTCCTACTTTAATTTTTTTTGCGTTTTATTTTTATTGTTTAGGAATAATTTTATTATTGTAAGACTGTAACTATAAAATATTGATTTATTTACCTTCTATCATCTTATAATTTCTCTTACTCAGATAATTCCCTAATAATATCGAAGTTACGATAAACAACGGCAGCGAAACTAATAGTCTTATGGCAGTGAATTTTACTCCCATAAATGATGCTTCAAACATAGCCATAGGTACCCTACAAATTGCTGCAGCTCCTATATAGGTAAAAACAATGCTGAGCTTTGCTCCTTTATTATACATAGAATAAGCAATTGGAAAGGCCACCAATATCCCTCCAGCTATAGTTCCAGCAAGCAATATAGCCCATATATATCCTTTAATACCAGATTCTTCACCTAAATGTTTTTCAATTATTTCTTTTTTTACCCATACCTCAAATAGCCCTATCAATATAAAAGCACAAGGGAGTATCTTGAGCATATATACAAAAAAAGAAATAAAATTATAACCGATCTCTTTTCCAGGATTAAATCCAAATATAAAAGAAACAATTAAGAAAACAGTATACCCTGATATATAAGCTATTTTAATTTTGGTATTTCGTTTCATTAAAAAATCTCCCTAAAGAAAATACCAGTCATTGCAGCTACTGAAAGAGCTATAAAAAAGCTGATTATATTTCTTATTATAGTTACTTTTGTCCCAAAATATTCTTTTTCTATAGGATAGGTGAGTATACCTACCATCATCAAAGTTGTGGTAAATGCCGATAAGACCATATAAGGCACTCCCTTAGTTAATAAAATACCGGATAAAGGGAAAGCAATAAAACCAGGCATAATGGTTATTGATCCAAAAAGGGAAGCCAGGAAAACACTAATAGATTTACTACTATGTCCCAGATAATTTGAAATTACTTCATCTGGAAAAAGAAAAAGGATAAAGGAAACAAAAATAAGCATAGTCAAAAAAGCCGGAAATATTTTTGTAAATTTTGTAATAGCGATCTTTACCGCTTTTAGTGTTTTTTCACGATTTACAATTAAAGAGATTATTAATGTTAGTCCGGTTATTGCATATGTATAGTACATAATATATTCTCCTTGCTTTTATATCTATAATTTTTTATTAATAGTCCCGTCAGGAAGCATATTATCAGGATGATATTTTCCTTCCTCTTCCATTTCTCTTCTTATACAGCGATGGTAATTTCCTTTACAATAACCATCAATCCATTTTATATCTAATTTTCCCTCTTCAAAATATCTTTTCATGGGACAAACATTATACCATTTACAGATATTTTTCGATTTCATATTTCCAAAATCCTCTATATGTTAAGTTGGTAACCGACTCCGCCTTCGACACAATTTTTGGGGAATAAAGCAAGGATTTTCTTTTTATTTTTAGTACAATGAGTAGGTACAATTAAAGATATGTCTTTTAGCAAATTAAATTCTTCAAAATCATGAAATCCTCCCAATAAACCATAAATCTTGCCTAATTCACTTGCTGAGTTTAATATCTTATTTATCCCTGAATGGGCACAACCGGTGACTACTATAAGGCCTTTAACTGTTGAAATAATTAGAGATTGTTCTTTAATTGGTGTCCTTATTTTACCAGCAGGTAAAGAACCTTCTATTTCTCCGGTGGTATAAACTCCAGGACATATTTCACTTGGTTTTCTAATCTCATAAGTATCGCTTCTTTTTTTAATCTCTTCTTTTTGGTGTTTAGAAAAAGATTGGGGGATATAGGTCTTTAAATTCGGATTTAAATTTAGTAATCGAGCAAGACCTCCGCAATGGTCCCAATGGCTATGGGAGATGACTACTAAATCTATATCTTTAGGATTTATACCTAATAACTTCATATTAGAAATAAGTATATCACCATCCCAACCCGTATCAAATAAAATATTTTTCTCTTTAGTTTGGATAAAACAGGAAAAACCCCATCCTGCTTTTAAACTCTTTATATCTTTTGCTATTTTGTTATCATAAATAATAGTAATTTTCATTTCTTTATATCCACTCCATTTAGTACGCTCAACCCGGCATTTTCACCACGGTACGCCGTGCTGTTACTAATTAATTACCTATTCTATCCGGGTAATTAATAATTATCTCAACTATCTTATTAAAAACTTGGGCAGTCTCTGAATTTTTATATTGAGAGATATATGGTTTCCCCTCATCTGCAGAATTCACCATATTCAAATCTATAGGGATTTTACCCAAGAAAGGTATTTTGAATTCTTCTGCTGCCTTTTTCCCTCCTTCGGATTTAAATAAATCGATATTTTTACCACAATGAGGACATTTTAATCCACTCATATTTTCTATAATGCCCAAAATAGGAATATTAAGGTTTTTTAAAAAATTTATACATTTCCGAGAATCTAATAGAGCAACTCCCTGGGGAGTAGTAACAATAATGCCTCCCTCTAATTCGGGAATAAGCTGACAAATTGATAAGGGCTCATCCCCGGTTCCGGGAGGAGAATCAATTATAAGATAATCCAAATTACCCCATTTTACTTCCCCTAAAAATTGTTTTAAAGCCATCATCTTTAGAGGCCCTCTCCAGATAAGAGGAGCATCAGATGTTTCAATTAGGGAAGCCATAGAGACTGCTACCAAATTAGGAGAAATACTCATAGGGATTATTCCTTCTGAACTCCCCTGCAATTTCTTTCCTTCAAACCCTAACATTGTAGCCACAGATGGCCCGTGTAGGTCAGCATCTAATATTCCCACTTTAAAACCCTTTTCACTTAAAGAATAAGCTAAATTTATAGCTACTGAACTTTTTCCTACTCCCCCTTTATTGGAAAGTACTAAAATTTTATGTTTTATTTTAGACATATTCTGTTTAAGTTGTTCATCAAGTTTTTTACTAGCTGCCATTTTTTCTTCTCTAGCCTGATTAGAGTTTTGTATATTATCATTAGTATTTTCTGTCATTTCTTCCTCCTAATTTTTTCTTATTAAATAAAATAAAGGGACATATAATAATTCTTTATGGATTACTATTGTCCTTGATTTCTTTTTATTAATTAATTTTTATAATTTCTCTTTCCGAATAATAGTGTACCTATTCTTACCATATTCGCTTTTTCTTCAATGGCTATCTTGTATGAATTAGTCATACCCATTGAAAGGTACTTCATTTCTACACGAGGTAAATTAAGTGCTTTTATTTTTTCAAATATTTTTCTCGTTTCTATAAAGTATGGACGAGAATCTTCGGGGTTTCCAAAACGGGGACCCATAGTCATCAACCCCATTATCTTTATTTGAGGTAAAGGTGAAATCTCTTGTATTAAATCTAATGCATCCTCAGGAAATATTCCAAACTTTTGTTTTTCTCTTCCACTGTTTATTTCAATTAATACAGGCATTACTTTGTCAATTTGTTCACATCTTTCATTAATTTCCTGGGCAAGCGGGTAAGAATCTACGGTCTCAATCATATCAAATATTTTAACTGCTTTCTTAACTTTATTTTTTTGGAGATGTCCGATAAAATGCCATTTTACTTTTTTTTCAATTACTTCAAAAGCCCTTCTTGCTTCTTGGACATAATTCTCTCCTACAATTTTTACGCCTGCCTCTATCGCTTCTTTAATCTCTTTAGGAGTTCTGGTCTTAGCAGCAGCGACTAATTCTATATTTTCTGGCAATTCATCTAATATTTTCTTTACATTTTTTTTAATCATTAATATTTACCTCTCTTACTATGCAATCTCTACAAGTGCGACTTGGTTGTATTAAGTTAAATTCATTTATTTTCATTTCCTTACTCTTATCACCACAAAAGAGCCTTCTCCATAATTTTCTTTTACGGGCTCGACATTTTTTATTTCCTTTAAATTATGAAATATTGTTTGTTTAAAATTAAATTCTCTCAAACCAATCTTCATATTTCTCACTGTATTTTTCAAAAGGTTCAATCCTGGGCATCTTACTTACCTTTTTTCTGTCTTGATTCTAAGTTAAATATAATTTTCTTTTGAAAATTTTCTTATGTAAAATTTATTCCCTTTATAGTCTGTTTCTACCAATTGCCCCTTATTAATCAGTTTAAGTATAGTTGACCAATCAGACTTAGCTCGTTTTAAAAAATCCTTCAGCGCTTCTTCTCTCATAGGATGCACTGAGGTAATACTCAAAATATCTTCTTCTACTTCACCGGTAAAGGCAAAAGCATTACCTTCATAACCAATAAGACATTCTACATGATCAACCTTTTCTTTAAAGAGGTTGTAACTCTGATTCACAACTTCCTCTGAAGGAGACTGTACCCAACTATCTGCAGGAGGTCGAATAGGAAGAGATAAATAAGACTGGCTCGGTTTGAGTTTAGCTAAAAAATCAGCCACTTTTCTTATATGCTGACTATCATCATTAATATTTTTAATTAACATTGTTTCTGTTATTATTTTCCCTTTAAAAATTCTGCTAAATTCCAGTATACCATCCAAAATAGATTTCAAACACAGACTTCGGTGAGGGTGATTCACTTTTCGCCAAATCTTTTCTTCAACAGAATCTACTTTTAAAGAGACCAGATCAGCTTCTTTTAAATTTTCTCTTATATGTTCCTGATCCATTAGGGAAGCATTGGTAATAACAGCTATTTTAATTCCTAAAGATTTGATTAATTTAATCTCTTTGCCCAGATTAATATCTAAAGTAGGCTCTCCATCGGGTACAAAAGTAAGATAATCAATAGATTCTCCTTTTTCTCTGCTCTTCTCTACTTTTTTCTGAACTTCGTTAAAAATTTTAGAGGGAGAGTAGAAGACTTGTGGCTGGATTTTCATGTTAGAAGTTTTCCCTATCTGGCAATAAACACAAGAATAGGTACATATCTTAGGAGGAATATTGTTTATCCCTAAACTACGGCCTAAACGTCTGGAAGGAATTGGTCCAAAAGTAATCATAACATCTCCTTAAATTTAATTGGTTAATTTCTTAATTAGTTAATTAGATAATCTCACATCGCACATCTTTTATTTCCTAATTAGAGAATTGGTGGATTGGCTAATTGGAGAATTGGCTAATTTTCTCCCATATA
This sequence comes from Candidatus Caldatribacteriota bacterium, assembly GCA_034660595.1. Lineage (GTDB taxonomy): Bacteria > Atribacterota > Phoenicimicrobiia > Phoenicimicrobiales > Phoenicimicrobiaceae > Sediminicultor. The sequence goes on along the minus strand of JAYEJO010000066.1, from coordinate 3,798 downwards.
TCCTTTATCTCTTTGGTTACTGTATTGTCACTATATTCGACTACCGGCAACCCTTTTACCAGGGCTTCGGTTATTATATTATCAAAATGAATTTTCCCTATTACCGGTATATTATTTTTTGAGCACCAATCTTCGATTTTCGCCGAATTTTCTAGATTAATATCGTACTTATTTATTACAACTACCATTTTTACACCAAAATGTTGGGCTACTTTTGCCACTCTTTCCAAATCATGTAATCCGGAGAGAGTAGGTTCAGTTACCACTACAGCTAAATTAGCTCCGCTAAGAGTGGCTATAAGAGGACAGCCGATTCCCGGAGGTCCATCAACAATTATTAATTCCAAATTATTTTTTTTAGCAATTGTTTGAGCATTCTGGCGTACCAAGGTAACCAACTTCCCAGAATTTTCTTCCGCAATACCTAATCGGGCATGCACTAAAGGCCCATATTTTGTCTCGGAGATATACCATTCCCCACAATGATTTTCCTTCATTTGAATAGCCTTTACAGGACAAACCAAAGCACATAAGCCGCATCCTTCACAAGATACCAGGTCGATTACGGTCTGACCTTTAATTGTTTTAATGGCACCAAAACGGCAAACTTCCTGGCATCGACCGCAATTAGTACATTTTTCTAAATCTATACTGGGTATTATTCCGGCATAAAAATCATTTTTCTCTTTTATTTCAGGATGGAGTAACAGGTAAAGATTGGAAGCATCTACATCACAATCTCCCATAACCTTATTTTTTGCTAAAGCAGCTATGCTTGCGGTAATAACTGTTTTTCCCGTTCCGCCTTTACCACTTATGATTACTATTTCTTTCATTTAAAAATACCTCGATTCTTATCATTACAAATCCATAAAAATATTAAATAGTGGGAGCAATTTTTTGAAAAAGTTGGTTAAATTTCTGTTCATAGAAGGAATTTATCTTCACTATAGGAATACCCTTAGAATAAGCAACTGCAATCTCTCTATCCAGAGGAATAGAGAGCAAAATAGGGATATTATTTTTTTTACAATATTTTTCTACTTTATGGTCTCCGATATCACACTTATTTAATACTACACCGTGAGGAATCTCCAATTTCTTAAGCACTTCCACTGCTAAAATAAGGTCATGTAACCCAAAAGGAGTCGGTTCAGTAACTAATATAGTATAATCACTGTCCTTTATGGATTCGATAACCGGACAGGAAGTACCCGGAGGGGCATCAATTAAGGTGATGCGATTATTTGTAATATTGCTATCTCTATTATCACTATAATTTTTTTTAATTTTCTTTTTAATTTTCTTTATTATGGGAGGAGACATCGGTTCTCCTATATTTAAACGCCCATGTGTAAAGTTGATAGACTCTGCTTTGCCCTCTTCTAAAATTCCTATTTCATTCCCCTCTTCACTAATTGCCTTCTCCGGGCAAAATAGCGTGCAAGCTCCACAGCCATGACACAGCCCGGGAAAAACTAAAACTTTCTTTTTGGTAACTGCGATAGCATTGAAAACGCAAACTTCCGCACATTTGCCGCAATAATTACATTTTTTATCATCAATTTTTGGCACAGGGATCTCTACTGATTCCGAACTTGTTATAACGGGTTTTAAAAAAAGGTGGGCATTTGGCTCTTCTACGTCACAATCTAAAAATTGCACATTTTTTTCTTTATCTTTGGCTAAAGCCAGAGCAAGATTAACGGCAATTGTTGTTTTACCAGTCCCACCTTTCCCGCTCGCTACTGAAATTATCATTTAGTTTAATCCTTCCCTTTTATTCTATTGTTTTACCATCATGGCGCCACATTTAGGGCATTTAATGCTGCTGCAAGGAACGCCCACTTGATGGGGAACTATAGCACCACAAGAGGGGCAAACACAATTACCACCTATTCCAATTCCTCCGCCTCCCCGGCGTCCTTGTCCTTGACCGGCACCTCTTCCCCGACCAGTTCCCGGTCCTGCTCCTGTTGGTCCGGTTCCATCTCCTCTTGGCATATCTTTTTTACCTCCTTATTTGGTTAATTAGTTAACTGGTTATTTAGTTATTTAGTTTGCTTGGCTTGTATAGATTTTTGTGTTTTGATATAAATCATATTTTATTTATTCTGATCAATACTAATCTAAATATTTATATTTTTTACATTTCAAATTTTTTTATGTTAGCTCTAACTATTAATGAATATGTTTTTCGTCGGGATGATCACATTCTTCTTTTTCCAAACCATAACCTTTCCCTGCGCCAGGTTTACAAAACGATTCCCCGGCTTCCAATTTTCCCTGCACAAATTTTTCTATCACTTCTCCAATCTTTCCGGTAACCCCTATTACCGGAGTAATCTTTTTTTCAGCAAATAACATTTGCGCTCTGTTTCCCATGCCTCCGCAAATTATATATTCTACTCCACGTTCTGCAAGAAAATTCGGCAAAAATGCAGGTTGGTGACCAGGATTATTTATCTCCTCTACTTTTAAAACTTTCCCTTCTTTAATCTCAGCAATAGTAAAAGAAGGGCATCTTCCAAAATGAGCTGATACAAAACCTGCGTCAGTTGAAATTGCTATTTTCATTTATTTACTCTCCTATTTTTTTATTTTCCCTGTTTCATTCCTGAATGGGCTGAGGCATTAGCCTGGGAAATTGCCTTAAGTTTACCTGATTTAAATTTATCAATGGCCTCTTGAACTGTACCACTTGCTCCAGTTATCACTTTGATACCCGCTGCCTGTAAAGTCTGAAAAGCATTAGGTCCGCAACTTCCGGTTAATACTGTCTCCACTCCTTTATCAGCCATTATTTGGCCTGATTGTATTCCTACTCCTCCCATTCCCTGGGCGCCGGTATTTTCTATTGCTTCAAATTTATTGTTCTCGGTATCAAATAATATAAAATAGTGACATCTACCAAATCGAGGGTCGACCTTATCCTCTAATTTTGCCCCCATTGAAGTAATTGCTATTTTCATTTTTAAGTCCTCCTAAATAAAAATAAAATTTTATAGTATACTATAGATATATTAACATAAAATTATACTTTCTTAAATATTTTAAATAATTCTTTTATTTATAAATTACGTACTGTCTAAGTCTTATAGTTAACATTTCTTATTTGTATTAATTAGTATAAAGTATATGGATAAGCTGGTGCAGAACCTCCACCATAATAAGGATATCCCATAGCATAGGGATTAACTCCTAAATTAGGCATCATTCCTCTCCAGCCTGGAAACCATCTTAAATTATAATAAGTATAAGGTATGCCTCCTCTTCCAAGCCAACCCCGGAAAGGAAATCTTCTTCCATAGGGTCCATAAAATCCAAATCCTCTACCAAATCCTCGTGGCATTTAAATTCCCCTCCTTATCTTTTTTAATTTTTAAAACAATAATTTATTTTAATATTAATTTTTTTCTCTACTTATTTTCACAGCATCTCTTAGGGTCACTGCAAGGATTAGTCATTCCACAACAACTAGCTGAAGATGATGACTGACTGAGATATTAGTACATTCATATTCATAAATAGGCATTTGTACATTTTCTTCTTTCTTAATTAAATAATAGATACTTGGTAGAAGGACATACTTATCCTTCTACCAAGTTTTACATCCAGAATTTTATTTCTCCTTAGTTTCTTTTAATTCAGAAACACGTTTATTTATTGCCTCAAGTTGTTCTTTTAAAGCTTTTGCATCTTCTGTTAACATCTCCATCTCTTGTTTAGGCTCTACTGGTGGTTGGTAAAATCCACCTCCATAGGCTGGAGGTGGAGGAGTCATAGGATAGGGGTATG
>JAYEJO010000065.1:6643-16559 GCA_034660595.1 Candidatus Caldatribacteriota bacterium | reverse complement strand
AGTTTGACAAATACTTAAAAAAGGTATAAAATTCGAAAGTAAAAAAGGACTATTGTATTTTAATCGCTAAATCCCTTAAAGGGGGGAACGGGGGAACCAAGATTCTGGGGTGAATCTCATTACCTTTAATTTTAGTAATGAGTAGAGCAATCCTTTCAGCTCGAACCCGTCAGCTAACTTCGTCAGCGCGGAAGGAGATATGATAATCAGGATATATTTTTTAAACATTCCAGAGAAACTAAAATCGAATAGTTTCTCTTTTTTAGTTAAAAGGGTATAATAAAAAACTGATTAGCTTTAAATTTACAGAAAAATTAAACGAGGTGAATTTCTTGAAAACAATTATTATAGGAGCAGGAAAAGTCGGCTGTCAAATAGCTAAAACACTTTCTTCAGAAAACCACGATGTAACATTAATCGAAAAAAATGATACAATCCGACAGTCTGCTCAAAATAATTTAGATGTACTCACTATTTTAGGCAATGGAGCCAATGTTCGCACTTTAGAAGAAGCAGGAATTAAACAAGCAGATATGATAATTGCTGTAACCAGCAGTGATGAAGTAAACATGATAGCCTGCATGACTGCCATGCAATTTGGTGTCCCCCAAAAAATTGCCCGTATTAGAAATCCTGAATATCTGTATGCTAATGCCTTATCACGAGAAAAATTAGGAATAGATCTTACTATCAATCCGGAAAGAGCTACCGCCAAGGAAATAGTTAAATTACTTAAATCTCCAATAAATGTTGCTCAAGTACAGAGTTTCGCCGGGGGAAAGGTTCAACTTTTTGAACTTAAAGTTGAAGAAGATTTTCCTTTTATTAACCAACAATTAAAAGCTATTACCTTTAAATATCCTATATTAGTTGCCGCCATCTACCGAAATGACAAAATAATTATTCCTGGCGGAGAAGAAAAAATTACTGCAGGTGATAATTTATATATTTTAATTAAAAAAGATTATTTTTCAGGGTTAAATGAAATTTTCAACGAAAAACCTCTGAATATGCAAAATGTTATGATTTTGGGAGGAAGCAGAATTGGTATTCAAACTGCCGCAATATTAGCAAAACTGGGTATTAACACCAAATTGATTGAAAGAGATAAAGAAAAATGTGAAAAAATTGCCGAAAGCCTTCCCCACACCTTAGTAATAAATGGCGATGGTACCAATATTGATCTTTTAAAATCTGAAGGTATAGAAACCACCGACGGTTTTGTTGCAGTCACCGGATTTGATGAAGATAATCTTTTAGTAGCCTTATTAGCCAAACACCTGGGCACAAAAAAGGTAATTGCTAAAGTAGATAGAATGAACTATATTCCCATACTGGAAAAAATTGGAGTAAATGCTGTGGTAAATCCCAGGATGACTACTGCTTCTGCCATCCTACGATTTATTCGAAGAGAGAAAATTATCTCTTTAACTTTACTAAAAGAAGGAGAAGCAGAAGTTATTGAATTGATAGTTAGTCCCCACTCAAAAATTATCAACAAACCATTAAAAAAAACTAATTTGCCCCAGGATACCATTATCGGCGCAATTGTTCGTAAAGATGAAGTTATTATCCCTCACGGTAATGATGTCATTCAACCTAAAGATAGAATAATCATCTTTGCCTTGTCATCCGATATAAAGAAAATTGAAAAAATATTCGATGGTGGGGAGAAATAAAATTGAAATACAAGATTGTCCTAAGTACTTTAGGAAGCCTTTTATTTTTTTTAGGGTTAAGCATGCTGTTTCCTCTTCTGTATGCTATTTACTATCAGGAACCAGTAATTAATGCCTTCATACTTTCTATGGCAATTACTTCTTTAAGTGGTCTTTTACTATGGAAATATTTTTCTTCAGAAGAACCTATCGGTCATAAAGAAGGATTTGCTATTGCTGCCCTGGGGTGGATATTGGCTGCTGGTTTTGGAGCACTCCCCTTTTTATTTGCCGGTACTTTCCCCAGTTTTATTGATGCTTATTTTGAATCAATGTCCGGATTTACCACTACCGGAGCTACTGTACTTGTTCCCATCGAAGGAAATCCCTATTCAATCCTTTTCTGGCGGGACTTTATCCAATGGTTGGGCGGCATGGGGATTATAGTTTTGGTAGTAGCTATCCTTCCGGCTTTAGGAGCAGGAGGAATGCAATTATTTAAATCAGAGGTCCCGGGACCGGAACCGGATAGATTAAAGCCCAGGATTAAAGAGACCGCCAAGCTTCTCTGGGGAGTATACATATTATTTTCTATTTTGCAGGTAGCTTGTTTATATTTTACCGGAATGACCTTGTTTGATGCCCTTACCCATATGTTCGGCACCATGCCTACGGGAGGGTTCACTCCCAGAAACCTAAGTGTAGGAGCATATGATAATCCTGTTTTTGAAAATATAATAATTTTCTTTATGTTTATCGCCGGAGCAAACTTTACTCTTCATTATAAAGCTCTTCATGGAAACTTAAAAAGCCTGTTTAAAGATAAAGAATTTCTTTTTTACAGTGGAGTGATATTATTCTCAATCTTGGCTATTGCCACAGAACTTAGATTTTATATTTATAATTCAATTTTTACTGCTCTGAGATATGCTTCTTTCCAGGTAGTATCTATCGCCACTACCACCGGTTTTGTTACTGCAGATTATGATACATGGCCGGCATTTTCTAAAAGTGTATTAATAATTTTAATGTTCATAGGCGGTTGTGCCGGTTCAACCGGAGGGGCTATCAAAAATATTCGAATTCTCCTCCTCTTAAAACAGGCTTATAGAGAATTTCGTAAATTGATTCATCCTCAAGCGGTATCTCCGATTAGATTGGGAGATAAGGTAGTTTCTGAAGGTGTGATGCGCAATATTACCGGATTTTTCTTTCTTTATATTTTTATTTTTGTTATCTCTTCTTTTATAATGACTATATTGGGTTTGGATATAGTCAGTGCAATGGGATCAGTTGCCGCCACTTTGGGGAATGTAGGGCCGGGTCTTGGACTGGTCGGCCCGGTTCAGACTTATGCTTTTATACCACCTTTGGGAAAAATTGTTTTAACCCTCTGCATGTTATTAGGTCGATTGGAAATATATACTGTCCTGATTCTGGTAATTCCGGAATTTTGGAGAAAATAAAAAAAATAGCGTACAGCGTTTAGCGTATAGCGTATAGTAAAAACTAAAAACTTAAAGCGAAAAACGAAAAACCATAATTCAAAACTCAAAACCTATATAGGGTACAGCGTTTAGCGTATAGCGTATAGGTGCGGGTTATAAGTGTAAAGAAAATACAAAATGCAAGATAAATTAGTTAACTGGTTTTCTGGTTAGCTAGTTAGTTTGTTTAATACTAATAATTCATTAACCAATTAACCAGGTAACCAAGTAACTAATTAACGAATCAAGAGATACAATTAATCTAAGAGCTAAATTTTAAAAAAACGAGGTAAGGAACTATATCACTTATTAGAGAAGTAAAAGAAAAAAAACTATCACCACCTCAGGTATTAGCATTAGGGTTTCTTTCGGCAATTGCTGTAGGTACTATACTTCTTAATCTTCCCTTAGCTTCCAGTGCGGGAAAAAGCATAGGTTTCATCAATGCCCTTTTCACTGCCACTTCTGCCACCTGTGTTACCGGATTGATTGTGCTGGATACCGGAAAAGATTTTTCTACTTTTGGGCAATTAGTTATCCTGATTCTCTTGCAATGCGGTGGATTAGGGATAATGACTATGTCTACCATGTTTGCCTTTTTAGCAGGGAAAAGAATCTCTTTAAGACAGAGAATAATAATGCAGGAATCCTTAAACCAATTTTCTATAGGAGGTTTAGTTCGCTTAGCTAAATATATTTTAATATTTACCGCGGTTATCGAAATTGTAGGAGCAACTATTTTGTTCTTTTGCTGGCAGAGAATCTATTCCCCCTTACAAGCTTTGTACCTGGCAGTCTTTCACTCTATCTCCGCCTTTTGCAATGCAGGATTTTCTCTCTTTTCAGACAGCATAATGCGCTATAAAGGAGATTTAATTATCAATCTTACTTTTATAATTCTAATTATATTAGGAGGAATCGGATTTTTAGTTTTATTAGAGCTTTTTCAATACGGAAAAAACGGAACCCTCTCTTTGCACGCTAAATTAGCCTTAAAAATCAGTTTTATTCTTATTTTAATCGGTTTTATAATTATATTTTTTATAGAATCTAATAATCCTCCCACCTTGGGAGATTTGAGTTTCCCCGAAAAAATATACGGTTCAATTTTCCAATCAGTTACCGCCCGTACCGCAGGTTTTAATACCATCCATATCGGAAGCATGCAAAATGCTACTCTTTTCTTAATTATTATCTTAATGTTTATAGGTGCCTCTCCCAGTTCTACCGGGGGAGGAGTTAAGACTACTACTTTTGGCTTACTTCTATTATATGTCTGGTCCTCACTAAAAGGAAAAGAAGAAATTCAAATCTTTAAAAGAAGAATATCACAGGATATAATCCCCAAAGTCTTAACCGTTATCACCCTCTCCTTAGGTCTGGTTATTATTATGACCGTTCTATTGTCCTGTGTTGAAGGAGGGGATTTTATAAAAGTATTATTCGAGGTTGTTTCTGCTTTTGGTACAGTAGGATTATCAACAGGTATTACCTCGTCTTTGAGTGTAGCCGGTAAGATTATAATTATTATCACTATGTTTACCGGTAGAATTGGACCTTTAGGTCTTGCCTTATCATTAATTCAAAAACGTGAACCAGAAATGATTAGATATCCTGAAGAGAAAATTATGGTAGGATAAAATCGTATCGCGTATTGCGTATCGAGTATCGCGTGAAGAAAGAAGCAATTAAGAGACCATTGAGAGGGCGTATGCAACACGCATCTGCTTCTGGATACTGGCTTCTATCTTCTTCTTTCTTCACTATATACTATCATACTAAATACTATATACTAGTTAAAAGAGGAGGTATTTTTTCATGAAACAATTTATAGTTCTTGGTTTGGGAAGATTCGGTTCTGCAGTAGCTACTACCCTGGTTGAGTTAGGGCATGAAGTCCTGGGAGTAGACAATGACGAAGAAAGAGTAGATGCCTTAAAAGATAAGATAACTCAGGCAGTGCAGGCTGATATCACCGAAGAAAAAGTTTTAAAAGAATTGGGAGTAAAAAATTTTGATGCGGCTATTGTGAGTATCGCCACTGATTTAGAGGCAAGCATCTTGGTAACTATGATGCTAAAAGAAATGGGATTAAAATATATTATTGCTAAAGCCCAAAGTGCTCTCCACGGAAAGGTCTTGGAAAGGATCGGGGTCGATAAAATAGTATTCCCTGAAAGAGATATGGGGAGAAGAATTGCCCGTAGTTTAATTATTCCTAATATTAAAGATTACATAGAACTGGAACCTGATTATAGCGTTATTGAAATTGAAGCCTTGCCTGAATTTGTAGATAAAACCTTAAGTGAACTTGACCTGCGGAACAAATACGGAATAAACGTTTTAGCTATAAAAAGAGATAATAGCTTTAATGTCTCACTCCAGGCAAAAGATATAATAAAAAAGGGAGATTTTTTAATCGTAATCGGAGAGACCAAAATAATTACTGAATTAGCAGGCAAATCAATTCATTAAAAAATAATTTTTTGGGAATTATTACCTATTTGGGGTACCTAAAAATCTTTAAAATACTAATGATAAGAGAAGAAATATGCAAATATTTGATAAAAAACTGAAGAAATATTTTCCTAATTATATACTCCAAAGCCTGTTGGCTACTATTACTCTGACCATCATTCTTTATTTTGAAAATATATTTACCAGTACTGCGGTAGTTGCTTCTTTGGGAGCGACCACTTTTATCATCTTCGCTATGCCCAAATATGCCACTGCTCAACCCCGGAGGGTCATAGGAGGGCATATAATCTGCATCATTGTGGGAATCTTTTGTTCTTATCTCTATTCCCACATACAAAACGAAAACAATTATTTTCTTTCTCACGAAATGCTTAAAATTCTTATTCCTGCAATCTCCGTAGGATTAGCTATCTTTACTATGGTTATTACTAACACCGAGCATCCCCCTGCCGCCGGAACTGCTTTGGGAATTACAATTCAAGGATGGACTTATTCAACCATACTGGTTATTCTAACTACTATTCTCCTTTTATCATTATTTAAATATTTGTTAAAAACGTGGTTAAAAGATTTGGTTTGACCTCAATATTTTTCAAAAAACTACAGCTAATATGCTATAATAAAACAAAAAAGGATGAATGGATGATAAAAAATATTTTATTTGTCTATAACCAGGTTAGCCGGAGAGAACGTAAAGGGCTCTTTAGAGAATGTATTCCTATAGAAGATGTAGATGCTATACGCCAGGCTTTAATTAAGACTAATAATAATATTTTATCTTTAGATCTTCTTACACCAGTACAATTAGACGAATTTATCAGTAAACATCAACCTATTGATCTGGCCTTTGTCCTGGCAGAAGGATATAAAGATATCCCTCATACCTTTTATAGTGGGCATGGTGCGGCAATGGTCCGTAAACAGTTAAACAAATACCATGTTCCCTGCGCTCTCTCCGGTATCGAAAGTATGGAAATCTGCCGCAATAAAGACCTTACTTATATCAAACTCAAGGAAAAAAATATACTAGTTCCTGACCATTTTATATTTGATACTCACTTTCGATTTAATAAAATACAATTACTCCCCCAAATAGAAAAAATAGGGTTTCCTTTAATGGTAAAACCAGCCGGCGGTGGAGATAGTATTGGCATTACTCCTAAATCTATAATACACAACCTGCAAGAATTAAAGAACAGGTATCTCTGCTTAAAAAAAGAACTAGGCCCGGAAAAACTAATAATCGAAAAATATTTACCCGGAAGAGAATATACTGTTGGAGTCCTGGGCAGCAAAGCCAAAAAATACATTTTACCAATTATAGGTTTCCCTAAAAACCATGGTATCAGAGATACTTCTACTAAAAACAAAGAGTATAAAATGCGGTATAAATTTGAAAAAATATATCAGAAAAATGAAAGATTTAAAAAACTTGCCCGAATTTCACTAAATACCTTTGATGCTGTAGGGGCAAGCGATGTTATTAGAATTGATTTAAAGGAAGATGAATCAGGCAATATCTATGTCATAGATGTAAACGGTACACCTGCTTTATCTCTAACTGGCTCTTTAACCTTTATGGCAAGCAAAGTAGGGTTAACCCATAGCCAATTAATTAAGCTGATTTTTTATGAAAGTGTAGTCCGATATGGTTTGGCTCCCAACTATCTTCTTAAAGAGATTATATTTCAGATTCAGGCTAAACTCGCTACTTATTATGCTGATAAGGAAGATAAAGATACGGAAATGGCTTTTATTTAGATTCTAAAGCGATCATTTTCCTTTTTAAAGCAATCCCTTCTTTTCCAGAAAAACCTCCTAAACTACCGTCACTTTTTATGACCCGATGACAGGGGATAATTAAGGGCAAAGGATTATTTCTCATGGTGTTTCCCACTGCCCGATATGCCCGAGGATAACCGGCTGCCTCTGCTGCTTCTTTATAGGACCTGATTTCACCATAAGGAATTTTTCTAACTGTCTGTAAAATTTTCTTCTGAAAATTCGTATAATTATCTAAATTCAACTGGTAATCTGTAAAATCAATTTTCTTGCCGGTATAATATTCTTTAACTTTTTTAATTAAACTTTCCCATTCTCTATTATCTTCGACAAGATTATTACATTTTAACTCTTTTTTTATTCTAAAAAGAACATCCTCTTTTCTCTCTTCCGGTAAAACAAAAATCCGCAAGCCCTTCTGATCAGCTACAAATCCTGCCCATCCCCAGGCAGTTAAAAAAATAGTATATTTATAAATATCTTCAGCCATATACTTTCTCCCCTTTTTGTCTTGTTGCTATTTTTATTATATAATTTAAATTAGTCGTTAGTAAATAGTGAATAGTCGTTAGTTTCAAATATAATCTTTCAGTTGTTATTATACAGCTAAAAACTTAAAACGAAAAGCGAAAAACCATAATTCGTATCTCGTATCTATCATCTCGTATCTCGCAAAGAAAATAGCGCATAGGATATTAGTTATCCAGTTACCCGGTTAGCTAGTTTACCGATTTACCGGTTAAAATACAGGTTACAAATTGCAGGTTGCGAGTTACGAATTTACAGAGAGAGGTAGGAGCGTATTGCATACGCCCTCATAAGGTAGAGACACGGCATGCCGCGTTGAAGAAATAGACAGGCGGGACGCCTGTCCTACGGAGGGTATACACAAGGTCTACTCCTACTAATAACTATTCATTTTCTACTAATTTAATTGGAGAATTGGTTAATCGGTCAATATTTCATTATCACATATAAACAATAATAAAAATTTTTATCTATGTTAGAAAAATCAAGTTGGGGAAAATTATGTTAGAGAAAATAAATGTCTTGCTGCTTGCGGGTGGAAAAAGCAAAATAAGCATGAGAAAATTCACCGGAAAAGAAAATAAAGCTTTAATTGAAATAGGCCCTCACCGTAAACCTATGGTCCTTTATATTATAGAATCTCTGAAAAAATCTAAATACACAGATAAAATTATAGTAGCAGGTCCTGGAGAGGTGCAAAAATTAGTAAAAGATTTAGCTTATCTAACCGTTTTCGATGGTCAAAGCATCTTTGATACCTTAAAATCAGGAATTTTACCCTTCAAAAATGACCCATTAATATTAATCTCAACTTGCGATGCCCCTTTAATAACCGAAAAACATATCGATTGTTTTATAGAAGAGTGTTACAGGTGGCCAGGTTTTGATATTTATTATCCTATAATTGATAAGGAAATCTATCAGAAATCTTATCCTTCTTCAGATTTAAGAAGGGTTTATGCCAATCTTATTGAGGGAACTTTTACCGGGGGAAATATTGGTTTAATAAATCCCCGGATTATCACTGATTTCGGAGAGACAATCAACGATTTTATCTATTTTAGGAAACATCCTTTAAAAATAGCCCGGCTCTTAGGGGCTCGAATAACCGCGAAATACTTAAGAAAATATCTATCTATTCAGGACCTGGAAAAGAGAGTCCCTGAATTATTGAGGGGTTATAAAGGGAAAGCTATCCTCTCTCCTCCAGAGATCGCTCTGGATATCGATAAACCCAGACATTTAAAAGCTTTTTGGAACAATTATTAAAGCTTGCTCTTTACCCCATACATACGACCACCATATTTACCGGTAAGAAGATAGGAAGTAATAAAGACTTTACGATCATGTTCTAAAGCGATATCCCTTACTTTGAAAAAATAATTTCTTTCACATATTACCTTGAGAATCTGAACTTCTCCATCTTTACCATATCCTACATTTCGGGTAACTCCGAATCCTTCATCCCGAAGTTTCTCTTCGATTCCCTGCCATTTAGTTTTGGAAATAATACCTACAGAAATTATCTCTTTAGAGATTTTTTCAGATACGAATATTCCCATTACATTTCCGGCTGCAAATCCCCCACAATAGGCAACAACATTAAGCCAATTACCGATATCCTGAATTACCTTACTTACTATAACTATAAAAATCATAACTTCAAAAAAACCAACTATGCAAGAAATAAGTTTTTTTCTTAGAATTATCATCTGAACTCTAAATGTTCCCATAGTCATATCTACTACTCTCGATAAAAAAATAATTCCTGCCCCTATATAAATGTTTGAATCCATCACTCTATCAATTATATCCATTATTATTTCCATAGTCTTTTTCCTCTTTCCCTCTTTATGTTTATTCTAGCATCTTATTTATTTTACTTTATTTTGAAATCACTGGCAATTATAGTACAGAAAAATTGATTATGCAACCGTTCTTTTAAAATTTTTTAATTTTGTTTTATAATATTATAGAACATAA
>JAYEJO010000065.1:0-6543 GCA_034660595.1 Candidatus Caldatribacteriota bacterium | reverse complement strand
AAATAAAAAGAAGGATTTTCTCTTAAAATGTCGAATAATAAATAAGGGTGCAAAAATTAAACAAAATCCTCCCTAAATAAGGGGTAATAAAAAATGGTAGAAGATTATTTCGAAAACGGAGAAAAGTATCGAGAAACATACGAGGCCCACGGAAGAAATCTTTTAGCAATTAACAATGCTATAGAAAATTATAAGAAAGCTCTGAAGCTAGATCAAAATAATACCCTATGCCACTATCGCCTGGGTTATGCCTATCATCTAATGAGAAGATTGATGGAAGCAAGCAGCGAATATGAAATAGTATTAAAATTAGACCCTCCCCAAAGACCTTCCGAAGAATTTTTTAAACTTTCCCTAAAATATGCTCCCAGAATCTTTGTAAATCCCAAAGAATACTTCAAGCTAAAGGATTTAGTAGCAGTAATCCATCCGACAAAACCAATTATTGCCTATAATCTTTTCTGGGAAGATGATATAGACTATCCGGGAGATAATGACCCCTCCGATCATGAAGTGGTATGGATAGAGTTTAATAAAAGCAAAGGTAAGGTAACTGGAGTATATACTTATTTTCATAAGGCTATCCTCTTCACAGAAGAGGCAGTTAAAGATGCCGATCTTCACGACCAAAGGGCCAGGATAAATGTGCAATGGGGTGAACACGGGTCGCTGCCTTTGGGATGGAAGAAATTACATCCGGAAGCAATATTTAAAAAGATTGGCAAAAGAATCAAAATAAAAGATATGCCCCAAAGATACCGAGAATTAAGTAAAAGCATTAAAAACCCTCTCCATCCCCTGGCTAAAGACTGGCCTAAAAAATTTACAGGAAGCTATAAAGATTTTATCACCTTTGCCAAATATATTGAAATACGCAGGTTCCTAACCAAGAAAAAAATGGTAATAATTAGTAAATGGCCCAATGCAGTAATTAACCGGTATTTCCTTAATTATAATTATTTTCCAAAAAAACAGTGGCCCAAATAAATTTGTATCGCGTATAGAGTATCGAGTATTGCGTTAAGAGAGAGGAAGAAGATAAAGAAAAAGATAAAAAATAATAATTATTCTTTTGTATAACTACCCCAATAAAGTTTACACTAACATAATTTGGAGGATAAATTAATTTTGAAATATCTAAATTTACACTCCTGGGAAGTTAGCCCTCAAGAAGCCATTAAAATTCAGAAAGATTTAAAATCTAATATATCTCTAAAGAAATCTTTCAGTAAAATCGACAAAATAGCCGGGGCAGATGTTAGCTATTACCAAAATAAGATGATAGCAGGAGTAATAATTTTTGAATTTCCAAATTTAAAAACAATTGAAAGGCAATCTTTTATTTCTCTGGTAAATTTCCCCTACATTCCCGGACTTCTCACCTTTCGGGAAGGACCAAGCCTATTGGAAGCTTTTAAAAAAATAAAGCACGAACCAGATGTAATCCTCTTTGATGGTCAGGGAATAGCTCATCCCCGAAGAATGGGGATAGCCACTCACCTGGGATTATTTTTAGACAAACCGACTATTGGCTGCGCTAAATCCAGATTAAGCGGAGAATATTTTTCGGTAGGAGAAAAAAAAGGAGACCATGCCCTATTGAAGGAGGGTGAAGAAGTTTTAGGAGCGGTGTTAAGAACAAGAAGAAAAGTTAAGCCTATTTTTATATCCCCCGGGCATAAAATTGACCTGTCTAATTCCATAGAGATTGTTCTAAAATGTACAGACAAATATAAATTACCTATACCAGTTCGAGAAGCCCATCTTTTTGTAAATCAAATTAGAAATAAGCTCGCTTTGGAAATTGATAAAATTGAATCTTAAATTACCCTCGAACTTATTTTTATTTTTTCTTTTCTTCTTGAAATTTTAAATATATAATAAAAAGGTGGCAAATAATTAACAATATTTAGTAGAGGCACGGCGTGTCGTGTCTTCTTTTAACAAAACTGCGTTGCAATGTTTAACAAGAACATTTAGACAGCTAATTAAAGTAAAGAGGGGTAAATAAATTAATGAAAGCAGAAATTATCAGTATCGGTAGTGAAATATTAAGGGGACAAATCTCAGATACCAACGCTAATTTTATTGCTAAAAAATTAATCGAATTAAGTATTGACTTAGAGTATATTTCAGCAGTTAGTGATAACCCTGAATCATTATTACCAACCTTAAAACTCGCCCTTCAACGTTCTGACTTAATCATCACCACCGGGGGGTTGGGACCTACCGAAGATGATATTACCTACCAAGCCATTGCCAGGGCCTTGAATCTTAAACTAATAAAATATCCAGAAGTAGAAGAATATTTAAGAGAAATTGAAAAAAGATTTGAGATAAAACTTTCCTCTTCTAACCTAAAACAAGCTTATCTTCCGGAAGGTGCCAAGGCAATCATAAATAGATACGGTACTGCCCCGGCCATGATTTTAGAAAAAGATAACAAAATTATATGTTCTTTTCCCGGTGTCCCCCATGAGATGAAAAATCTGATAAAAGAAAATCTAATCCCTTATCTAAAAGAAAAATTTCCTCCTACTATAATTAAAAAATCACAAACACTAAAGATAATCGGTTTAAGAGAGGCAGAGGTTAATGAACTAATCCAGGAATATTTTCCTAAGCAGACTGATCTTACTTTGGGAATTTATGCCTACCCTGAAGATATCCAGGTTCATTTAATAGCTAAAGCCTTTATCAAGGAAAAAGCTAAAAAATTATTAGAGGATTTAACTGATAAACTAAAAAAGGACTTGGGAAACTATATTTATGGAATTGATGAGGAAACCTTAGAAGAAGTAGTGGGGAAATTATTAAAAACAAAAAAACTGACAGTTGCTGTGGCTGAATCCTGCACCGGTGGAATGCTGGGTGAAATGATTACCCGCATACCGGGAAGTTCTAAATATTTTCAAGGCGGAGTGATAAGTTATAATGCTAAAGTTAAAGAAGACCTGCTAAAAGTACCGCCGGAAGTAATCAGAAAATATGGAGAAGTAAGTAAGCAAGTGGCTAAATTAATGGCAGAGGAAGTAAGAAAATGCTGTCACAGTGATATAGGAATTAGTATTACCGGAATTGCCGGCCCGGGAGGGGCAACGGAAAAGAAGAAAGTGGGACTGGTTTACATGGCTTTGGCTGATGATAAAAAGACTATTACCCAAAAACACCAGCTATTCGGAAGCCGTCAATTAATTCGCTTAAGGGCAGCCCGCCGCGCCCTTAATATACTCCGCATGTATTTAATGGGAAAATAATGATAAAGTTAATTTAAATTATTTTTATTTTTGTAAGGAGGTTAGTTTTGATTAAAGTAGGAGAATTTTATGCTCCGGGAAAAATTATCTTTGGTCCGGGAAGTCTGAACCAAATTGGGACAGAGGCAAAAAGATTAGGAAGTAAAGCTTTAGTAGTATTGGGTAGGGGTGCGATGAGAAAAAACGGGGTGCTGGATCGCTTAACTCATTTACTTATAGAAAATAATTTAGAATATATAATCTATGAAAATATCCCATCTGACCCTACGGTTGAAACAGTGGATGAGGGAGCAAATTTAGCCCGAAGAGAAAAATGTAATCTGGTTATAGCCCTGGGGGGAGGAAGTGTTCTGGATACCGGTAAGGCTATTTCGGCAATGGTAACCAATGAAGGTTCGGTAGCTGATTATCAGGAAATCGAAGGAAAAGGCAGAAAATTTAAAACCAAACCCATCCCTTTTATCGCCATCCCCACTACCTCGGGTACCGGCTCAGAGGCAACAAGAAATGCAGTAATCACTAATACTAAACTTGGTTTAAAGAAGAGCATAAGGGACCCCTGGCTCATTCCGGAAGTAGCTCTGGTTGACCCTGAACTTACCCTATCTCTGCCTCCTCACATAACAGCCATCTGTGGAGGTGATGCCTTAACTCAATGTATAGAATCTTATTTGGGTAAGAAGAGTCAGGAAATCACCGATGCCCTGGCCTTACATGCCATAGGATTAATCGGTAAAAGTTTGGTCAAAGCAGCAAAGGATGGAAAAAATTTAGAAGCACGTAAAGATATGGCTATGGCTGCACTTTTGAGCGGGCTTTGCCTGTCTAATTCAGGTTTAGGGGCAGCTCATGCCCTCTCTCACCCTTTGGGGGTATACTACAAAATTCCTCATGGTCTGTCCTGTGCTGTGCTGTTACCTTATGTAATGGAATATAATCTGCCGGTAGTTACCAAAAAGTTGGCTAAAATAACTGAATGTTCAGGGGAAAATATTTCTTCATTTTCGGAAACAGAAGCGGCTCAAAGGGCAATATATAAGGTAAAAGAAATACTTTCTCAGGCTGGAATCAAAAGTAATCTATCCGAATGGGAAATAAAAAAAGAAGATTTTCCACAATTAATTAAAGGTGCAAAAGGGGGAAGTTTAAATAATAATCCGCGGGATACATCTGATGAAGATTTAATTGAACTGTTATATAAAACGACTGGCCTTTTTGATACAACAGAATTACCTTAAATTTAAATTAATTTACTATTTTAGTATTTTAGTATCTACTACGATATTCGGTTCTTGGTCTAGGTGGACGAGCTTCGTCAATCTTTAAAGGACGACCTTCGAAATCGGTATCATTTAACGCATCTTTAGCTTTTCCAGCTTCTTCCGGTGAAGACATTTCTACAAATCCAAACCCTTTGCCTTCGATGATGTTGACACTCTTAACTTCACCATGATTGGCAAATATTTCACTTAATTGATCATTGGTTACAGAATATTTAAGATTTCCTACATATAATTTACTACCTTGCATACTTTTTCCCTCCTTTTCGATATTTCTCTTAAGTCCAATAACGTTTCTTTGGGAGAGAAGAAGCAAAATAGTGATTCTAACCTCTTAACGATAACATTATTAAAACACAAGAGATCCTTTTTTAACAATCTGTTATAAAGAATTCAGTTGATTGTTGTTAGCATCTCTTTTAAGTAACAAAGGCCAGTCGTTTTTATCTAACAGACTTTAACGTTACAAGTATACCACACTTTTTAATTTTGTCAAATTTTTTTAACAATTTTTTTTAGCTAACAATTTATTTACTGTCCTACTAAATTTTACACTAATTATTTCAACAAGATTGATGTTCGGTTCGGCTAATTATCTCATCCTGTAAGGTCTTGCTGAGATTGTTAAAATAATCACTGTAACCTGCTACCCGCACAATAAGATTTCGGTATTTTTCGGGTTCTTTCTGGGCGGCTCTTAGAGTATCAGCACTAACTACATTAAATTGTATATGATGCCCTCCTAATTTAAAGTAAGCTTTGATCAAATGAGCAAGGCTGTTTAATCCTTTTTCTCCCTCCAGTAATTGGGGGGTAAATTTTTGGTTCAAAAGAGTCCCACCTGTTTTTACCTGTTCCATCTTGGCAGCTGATTTGATAACTGCTGTGGGTCCCAAACGGTCTGCCCCTTGCACTGGGGAAATACCTTCGGATAACGGTTGTTTCTCTCTTCTTCCATCCGGTGTAGCTCCCACCACTGACCCAAAATAAATATGGCAGGTTGTTGGGAGCATATTAATCCTGTAAACTCCGCCTTTGGTATTCTTTCTTCCGTTTACTTCCTCATAAAAAGCATTAAATACTAATTTCATAATATCATCGGCATAATCATCATCATTCCCGTATCTGGGAGTCTTATTTAAAAACATTTGGCGTATCTCTTCGTGGTCAACAAAATTATCTTTTAATGCTTCTTTTAATTTTTCCATATCTATATTTTTCTGGTCAAAGACGTGGTATTTAATCGCAGAAAGACTGTCGGTGATAGTGCCGATTCCCACACCCTGAATATAATCGGTATTATAGCGAGCACCTCCGGCATTATAGTCCTTCCCTTTTTCGATACAATCACTAATTATTATCGAGAGGAATGGGGCCGGCATATAGGCAGCATATAATTTTTCAATTATATTATTTCCCCTTATTTTTACATTTATAAAATAGTGAAGCTGACTTTTAAAGGCAGCCATTAATTCTTCAAAAGAACTAAACCGGGTTGGTTCACCGGTTTCTATTCCTATTTTCTTACCAGTCTGAGGGTCAATACCGTTATTTAAAGTTATCTCCAAAACTTTTACTAAATTAAAATAACCGGTTAAGATGTAGCTCTCTTTACCGAAGGCGCCGGTCTCCACACAACCGCTGGTACCGCCACAGCGGGCATCCTCTAAAGATTTACCCTGTCTGAGCATCTCTTCGATAACTTCTTCGGCATTAAATACCGAGGGCTGCCCCCAACCCTTTCTGATTATCTCGCCAGCTCGTTTTAAAAATCTATCCGGACTTTTCTTGCTCAATTGAATATTGGTACTGGGCTGCAATAATCTCATTTCATCGATTACATCGAGTATCAGATAGGTCAGTTCATTCACTCCATCAGAACCGTCTGCCTTTAATCCCCCATTATTAATATTGGCAAAATCAGTATAGGTCCCACTTTCTGCTAAAGTTACTCCTACTTTGGGTGGTGCCGGTTGATTGTTGAATTTTATCCAGAAACACTCTAA
>JAYEJO010000064.1:4999-16851 GCA_034660595.1 Candidatus Caldatribacteriota bacterium | reverse complement strand
AGCCAGCAGGAATTTGCCAGTCTCTTTGACAACAGCCCTCAAGCTTTAGCTTATTTAGACCCTAAGAGTAATATCGTAAATATAAATCCCCGCTTTACCGAGCTTTTTGGTTACACCTTAGAAGAAGTTAAAGACAGAAATATCGATGATGGAATGATTCATCCTCCTGATAAGATGGGGGAAGCAAAATGGTTGACTGAGAAATCATTAAAAGGGCGTTTTTATTATGAGACCGTAAGAAAGAAGAAAGATGGAACTTTATTCCCGGTAGCAATTTCTGGCTCCCAGGTTATAATTGACGGGCAGCTTAAAGGGTTAATCGGGACATTTGAAGATATTACCGAACGCAAAAAATCCGAAGAAACCTTGCGTAAGAGTCAGCAGGAATTTGCCGGTATATTTAGAAGCAGTCCTGAGGCCTTAGTCTATTTAGATGAAAAAAGCAATATCTTAAATATAAACCCCCGCTTTACTGAACTGTTCGGCTATACTTTAGAAGAGGTAAAAGGTAGAAATCTCAATGATGGAATGATTCATCCTCCGGATAAGATAAAAGAAGGAAAAAATATGGATAAAGTAGCCTTATCAAAAGGTTACTTTAATTATGAGACCATCAGAAAGAAGAAAGATGGCACTCTCTTCCCAGTCTTAATATCTGGTTCTGATATAGTAATTGATGGACAGGTAAGGGGAATAATTGGCACTTATATTGATATTACCGAACGGAAAAAACTGGAAAAAAAGTTAAAAAAGTTAGCTCATTTTGATATTCTTACCGGCTGTTGCAGCAGGGGATATGGCCTGGCCCTTTTAGAGGAGCATATAAAGACCGCGAATCGAAAGAAAACTCCTGTCCTCTTACTCTATCTCGATATAGATGACTTTAAACACATTAATGATACCTTCGGTCATAAAGAGGGGGATAGGGTCTTAAAAGAGGTGGTTAGTCTCTTTAAATCAACCCTAAGAGAGATTGATATTATCTGCCGTATCGGGGGAGATGAATTTCTGCTCATCTTCCCGGACAGTTCCCTGAACGATGCTCCCCTAATTAGAGAGAGGTTAAGTAAAAATCTAGAAAAATTAAATCAGAAACTGGCAAAACCCTATAAGATAGATTTTAGTATAGGTCTTTCTGTTTATGACCCTTCCAATCCTCTATCTATAGAAGAACTAATCAAAATAGTTGATGAAAATATGTATAAAGAAAAGAAAAAGAAAAAGAAAAAAGAAGAATTTTGAAAACTTGTGTCGAAGAATTATAAGGTACTAAAGTATCAATAACTCGCAAATTAATCTTAAAAAATAAAACTTTAGGGGGAGGTGAAATCTAAACCAAAAAGATTGTTTCCGTTTCTTTACTTTTTTCTTAGATTAATAAAAATTATAGGAGGATATTTTTTAATGTTAAGAAGCAAAAGAACCTTAATTTTAAGCTTAATGCTGACTCTTGCCTTTGTTTTGGCTATCAGTGGCGGTGTCTATTCTGCCGAAAAAGTAATGGTTATAGGCATGAATACCAGTCCTATAGTCTCTTTAGATCCTGCAAAAGCCTACGAATTTGAGGGAAGCTGGATTTTAGATAATGTATACGACAAGTTAGTCAGATTTAAACCCGGCTCAGCCAGCGAAATTGAACCGGGAATAGCAGAATCCTGGGAATTTTCCGGCAACAACATAACCTTTACCATAAGAGATGGAGCAAAATTCTCTAATGGTGACCCCGTAGATGCTGAAGCAGTAGCTTATTCATTAAAGAGGGTAGTTAAATTGGCTCAAGCTCCCTCCTGGGTAATCACTCAATTCGGAGTAACCGAGGATTCCATTAAAGCCATCGGTAACAAAGTTCAGATAACTATGGATAAAGCCTATTCCCCCAGTTTAGTACTGTCCTGTATGACCTATTCTGTTACTGGCACCGTAAATCCGAAGGTTGCCGAAGAACATAACGTAGAAGGGGATATGGGTATGGCTTACTTTACAGAAAATTCCGTAGGAAGCGGTCCATATAAATTAGTCAGCTGGGAGAGAAATCAGAAGTTAATCTTTGAGGTCAACGAAAATTATTGGGGGCCTAAACCAGAAGTAGACAAGATTGTAATAATAGATGTACCCGAATCGTCCAGTCAGCTTCTCCAGCTTAAAGGCGGTACTATCGATGTAGCCTGGAACCTCGAGCACGATCAGATTCCGGATGTAGAGAAGACCAAAGGAGTCTACGCTCTCTCTAAACCACAATTCAAATTAATTTACTTTGCTATGAATGGACAAACCCCGCCGACAGATAATGTCCTGGTTAGAAGGGCAGTTAAATCTGCCATAGACACCGAGGCAATTATAAAAGCTGTAGGAGGTGGTGTAACCGAACTTCATAGCTTTATTCCTAAAGGGATGTTCGCTTATTACGATGGAGAAGAAGTGCCCTATAACCCTGAAAAAGCCAAAGAATTGTTAGCCGAAGCCGGCTACCCGAATGGTTTTGAAATAACCTTAACTGTTCCTGATTTCTTATCTACCGAAGGGACAGTGGTTAAATCCTATCTCGAACAAGTGGGCATAAAGACTAATCTGGAAGTAATTGCTTACAGTACTCTCTTGGGTAAATATAGAAAACAGGGATTAGAGATGGTTATAGCCAGATGGGGGGCTGATTATGCTGACCCCGATGCCAATGCCAAGCCATTTGCCCATTGTAGGACTACCGGTGATGAAGCGACAGTAAAACAATTAGCCTGGAGAAATGCCTATGCCAGTCCCGAAATGACTGATATGGTAGAAGAGGCTGCTTTTATTCAGGACAGAGACGAACGAGAAAAAGTTTACTTAGAATTACAGAAAAAATGGCAGAGTGACGGTATCTTTAAAATACTCTACCAGATGACCATTCAGTTAGGGCTAAACGACAGGGTTGGTAATTTTATCCTGAACGAACTTACCCAGACACCCTGGGAGCTTATCACTCTAAAAGACTAACGCAAAGCCTTTAAACTTAGTTAAAAATATTTTAACAGAAAGTATTTTCATAAAATAAATATGTTAAAATATTGATTGTAAGTAAGCTATACCGTATATACACATACTAATACCGCAAAGTATATACGGTATAGCTAAATTATTGCTAAAATTTAAAATAAATAAATGTTATAATAAAATAAGAAGAAGTTAAGAATAGGAACATAGATTATAGATGCTAAAATACCTGATAAAAAGATTAGTATTGTTTGTTATAGTTATTTTTGGAGTAGTAACCATTACTTTTTTTATTTCCCACGTTATACCCGCTGATCCGGTAGGTGCAATTTTAGGTGAAAATGCCCCGCAAGAGTTAGTGGAAAAGATGGAAAGGCAATTGGGTCTGGATTTACCTCTGGGTCAACAGTACACCCGCTATCTCAAAGGATTAATAAATTGGAATTTTGGGATATCCCTAAGAACTCAAAAACAAGTTTCGGAAGACCTTAGAATATATTTTCCCGCCACCATAGAATTAGCTTTGCTGGCTTTATTTATTGCCATAATCTTTGGAATATCTATCGGTGTAGTTTCCGCGGTTAAAAGAAACCAATGGCAGGATAATGCAAGCAGGGTGTTTTCTCTGGTGGGAATATCGATGCCCGCCTTCTGGTTGGGTTTATTATTCATTTTAATTTTATATTATCATTTAGGTCTTATCCCCGCTGGAGGGAGGTTATCCCCCAGTATTTCTCCTCCTCCCATGGTAAGCGGACTTTATCTATTGGACAGCTTAATAGCCGGTCAATTTAGGACTTTCTGGGATGCCCTTTACCATTTATTGGGTCCGGCTCTGGTCCTGGGATGGATTCAGACGGCTTATATATGCAGGGTTACCAGGTCCTCGATGCTCGAGGTCCTTAATGAGGAATATATTAGAACTGCCCGGGTCAAAGGATTAAAGGAAAAAGTAGTTATTTTCAAACATGCCTTCAGAAATGCCTCTATCCCGGTATTGACCATGATAGGAATATCTTTTGGCTACATGCTGGAAGGTTCGGTATTGACCGAGACCGTTTTCGGATATCCCGGTCTGGGAAGATATGCGGTAAATTCCTTTTTATCTCTCGACTTAAATGCGGTAATAGGTTCAGTTACTTTGATAGCTATTTGCTATGCTTTGAGCAATTTGATAGTCGATTTGCTCTATGCAGCTTTAGATCCCAGGATTAAATATTAGGATGGTAAGTAATTTGGCTAAAGATAATTCAAAAAATTTGATAGTATCTTGGAGGAAGAGATATTCTTCGGAAGTCTCTGACTTAAAAGAAACTGTTTACTTAATAAGAAAGAGTCCGCTGACTATGGTGGGCTTAGCTGTAATATTAGTTTTAATTGTTATGGCAATCTTTGCTCCTTATATTGCCCCCTATGACCCGGTAACTATGCATCTGGATAACAGATTAGCTCCCCCTTCCGGGGCTCATCTGCTGGGTACCGATGAATTGGGGAGAGACATCCTTTCCCGAATAATCTACGGGGCAGGAGTAGCCTTAAAGATTGTGTTAATTGTACTGGCTATAGATTTACCTTTGGGAATCCTGCTGGGACTTGCCGCCGGTTATTTTGGGGGATGGGTTGATGAGATTATCATGAGGATTGCTGATATATTTATGGCTTTTCCACGGCTTATCCTGGCTATGGCTATTGGGACAGCATTGGGCCCCAGTCTAAGAAATACCATGATAGCCATTGCTCTGACCATGTGGCCGGTCTACGCCCGATTAGCCCGGGGAGAGACTTTAAGTATCAAAGAGAGGACTTTCATTGAAGCGGAAAGAGCTTTAGGTACTTCTAATTTCAGGATACTGGTTTTTAATATTCTACCTATATGTATATCTACTCTAATTGTTCGGGCTACCCTGGATATGGGAAATATCATCCGTATTGCTGCCGGAATGAGTTTCCTGGGATTGGGTGCTCAACCTCCTACCCCGGATTGGGGTCTGATGGTGAGTACGGGAAGAAACTTTTTAGTCAATCAGTGGTGGGTTCCTACCTTTCCGGGATTTGCCATTCTGCTGGCAGTTTTCGGATTTAATTTGTTAGGTGACGGGATAAGGGATATTTCTGACCCCCACCTCAGAAGAGGGAGGCAGTAATTTATGGACAGGGAAGTATTATTGGAGATAAAAGACTTAAAGGTTAATTTTTATACTTACCGGGGAGTGGTTAAGGCCTTAAACGGAGTTAACCTGAAGATTTATCAGGGTGAATTTTTCGGCCTGGTGGGAGAAACCGGCTGTGGGAAGAGTGTAACTGCTTCTGCTGTTCTTAATTTAGTGCAAAATCCCGGGAAGATTGAAAAAGGAGAGATATTTTTTAAAGAAAAAGAACTCCTAAAGATGAGCGAAGAAGAGATCAGGGAAAAGATTCGTGGTAAAGAAATTACCATGATAATGCAGTACCCAATTGCCGCCTTAAATCCGGTTATGAATAATGGGGACCAGATTACCGAAGCACTTATTGCCAATAAAAATATGAACGAAAGTGAAGCCAGAAAGAGAACTATTGAATTGCTAAGAGAAGTCAATATTCCCGAACCTGAAAAGATTGCCCGTCAATTTCCTCATCAGTTATCCGGAGGAATGGCCCAGAGAGTTATGATTGCTATGATGTTATCAACCGAACCCTCTCTGCTTATTGCCGATGAACCGACCACAGCCCTGGATGTTTCTATTCAGGCCCAGGTATTGAGTTTACTTAAAGATTTAATCAGTAAACACAGAGCCACAGTTTTACTCATCACTCATGACCTTTCGGTAGTTGCCGAAACTTGCAGTAGAGTAGGGGTAATGTATGCCGGAGATATGGTAGAGGTGGGCACCGTAGACCAGATTATCAATAATCCTCAACACCCCTATACTAGGGGTTTGATAAAGGCAATTCCATCTGACCGAAGTAAGGAATTGGTGGAGATTAGAGGGAGTGTCCCTGATTTAGTGAATCCCCCTTCGGGGTGCAGATTTCATCCCCGTTGCGATTACGCAAAACCTATCTGCAAAAAAGAAAAGCCCCGGGTCATGCAGGTAGAGAAAGACCATATGACGGCCTGTTTCTTATATGAAGAAAGGCATGATAAAAGGTCAAAGGAAGAATACGCAGAAGAATACAAGGGAGGAGCAAATGGAAGAACTGATTCAGCTTAAAGAAATTAAGAAATACTTCCCCTGGAAGAAGCATAAATACGTGAAAGCAGTCGATAGTGTTTCTCTTTCAATTAACAAGAGAGATATCTTCGGATTGGTAGGTGAATCCGGTTCAGGAAAGACCACCTTGGGGAGGATGATGATTCATCTGATCGACCCTACTTCCGGATCTATCTTCTATAAAGGAGAAGAGATAACCAGGATAAAAAAGATAGACAAAGAACTGCGCAGAAATATGCAAATAGTCTTTCAGGACCCTTATTCCTCTTTACATCCCCGAAAAAAGATAAAGGATATTATAGGCAGTGGATTAAGAACCCATAATTTAGTAAAGAGCGAGGGAGAACTGGTAACCAAAGTCGAACAATTTCTAAATTTAGTGGGTATGGGAGAGGAGCATCTCTATCGTTATCCCCACGAACTTTCCGGTGGGCAGAGACAGAGGATAGCCATTGCCCGTGCTCTTATTCTAAATCCGGAATTTGTGGTGTTAGATGAACCTACTTCCTCGTTGGATGTCTCAGTTCAGGCCGAGATTTTAAATTTATTAAAAAAATTAAGAGAGGAATTTGACCTCACCTATGTATTTATTACCCATGACCTGTATCTGGCGCGGATTATTACCGAAAAGATTGCTATTATGTATCTGGGAAAGATAATGGAATACGGAGACACGGAGAGCATCTTTAAAAATCCCTTACACCCTTATACCGAAGCTTTATTTTCAGTTATTCCCAAACTTGACCCCAAGAAAAGGGTTGAGAAAATTGTTCTCAAAGGAGAGATCCCCAGTCCGGTAGATCCTCCCTTAGGCTGCAGATTTCATACCAGGTGTATGAAAAAAATCGGGGAGATTTGCGAAAAAGTTTCACCACCCTTAAAAGAGATAAAAGAGAAACACTTCGTCTCCTGCCATTTATATGACTAAAAGATAGTTCAATCAACAGAAGGAGGCAATCAAATGAAAAAGATTAGATGGGGTGTGCTGAGCACCGCCAGAATTGGTACTAAAACGGTGATTCCCGCTATGCAATTGGGCGAGTATTGCACGGTTACCGCTATTGCTTCGCGCCAATTGGAAAAGGCACAGGCAGCAGCCGGTCAATTAGGTATAGAGAAAGCTTATGGTTCCTATGAAGAACTGCTGGCTGACCCCGATATCGATGCTGTTTACATTCCGCTTCCCAATCATCTGCATGTACCATGGACCATCAAAGCGCTGAACGCCGGTAAACACGTTTTGTGCGAGAAACCCATTGGCTTAAGTGTGGCCGAAGCTCAGAGTTTGCTGGACGCTGCCAGGAAATTTCCCCGACTAAAAGTCATGGAAGCATTTATGTATCGTCAACATCCGCAGTGGCAGTGGGCAAGGCAGAGGGTTACCGAAGGGAAGATTGGTGAAGTACGGACGATTCAATCTTTCTTCTCCTACTACAATGCTGACCCCGACAACATTCGCAACAAAGCTGATATTGGCGGCGGGGGACTGATGGATATCGGTTGTTATTGTATTTCACTTTCGCGGTTTATCTTTGGGGCTGAGCCCTGGCGGGTCTGCGGCATTATGGAAGAAGACGCAAATATGAAAGTTGACCTTCTAACTTCCGGTATATTGGAGTTTAGCCGCGGTACTTCCACATTCACCTGTGCGACCCAGCTGGTGCCTTACCAGCGGGTTAACATCTTTGGTACCAAAGGGCGGATTGAAATCGAAATACCTTTTAATGCCCCGTCTGACCGGCCGTGTAAAGTATGGTATGGAGATGGTAACAGGATTGAAGAGGTTGTCCTGGATGTTTGCAATCAGTATACCATTCAGGGAGACCTGTTTTCCCGGGCAGTGCTGGAAGATAGAGATGTCCCGGTACCGCTGGAAGACGCTGTAGCGAATATGCAAGTAATCAAAGCACTCATCAGCAGTGCCAGGAGCAGAGGCTGGGTTAACCTCTAACTGAAAACTTTTCTCTCAAAAAAGAAGGATTTTGCGTCACCCTTGTCGTATCTTAATATTAGTATTTCAAAAACATTTTTTAATTAACTTTAAAGAGTAGATGCAGTGAGTCAGTATAAGTATCTATGAGTGGATCACTAACTCAGATTGTAAACCATATTTAATTATTTAATTAATTAAAGAAGGAGAAAATACTATGGAAAAGAAAGAAGAGCGCCGTTCCGAAAAAGAAAGAAGAACAGGTGAAGACCGTAGAAAATTTGATGACCTAAATTACAAAGGACCTGAACGCAGAAGCGGCCAGGACAGAAGAACCAGCAAAGACAGAAGAAAATCCGAATAAAAGCCCTAAGAGTACTATAGTATATCAGGGAACAATGATCCTTTGGCAGGTTTTTTGTTAGGCGAAAATAACAAATTTACCAGTTAGTTAGTGCCTAAAATTCACTGTTTTAGGAAATGTTATAAGCAGTAAGGAGGCAGGAATGCAGCGGAAAAAACGAGTGTTGGTGATTTTTACCGGAGGGACTATAGTCAGTGGTTTTCAGGGTAAGGGCAAAAAGGCTACAACATGCCCTGATAATAAAATGTTTAAATCACTACATAGTTATGTAGAAAAATTTTTTCAGGATAAAAAAGTAGAATTAATCTGCCAGGTACCTTTAGGAATGCCGGGAGAAGATAGCTCTAATCTTGGTCCGGAACACTGGATAAAAATCACTTCTATTATAGTAGAGGAAATTCAAAAAGGTCTTGATGGCGTACTTATTCTTTACGGGACAGATACTATGGCCTACTTATCATCCTGGCTTAGTGTTTGTTTCCCCCAAGTTCATATTCCTATAGTTATTACCGGAAGTCAACTTACCTTGGACTATATGCCGGAAGATGTTACGATAAATCTACGCGGGGCTGCTCAAGTAGTGTGCTCGGACTTTCCCGGAGTATGGATTTACTGTAATTGGAAATTGATTCCCGGCGCCCGTGCGCATAAAGCCCATGCCTTACATCCGGATATATTTATTACCACTAACGGTGTACCGGTCTATTTTAATCCTGACTGGGCTCTCAAAAGCAAGAGGAGAAGCTTTTCCTCAAAGATAGAATATGTTGTTTCTGATGAGACAAACAAGATTCTAAATTATAGTTCACAGAAGGCACGGGATATCTGTGAAAAGGTAGGCTGGTTTATGTGCCTCCCCGGTGTGGAGCAAAAGCTCAGTGAAGATAAAAAGATAGTTTGTCTTTATGGTTTTGGGGCGGGGAATGCCCCCATCAGAGTTTTAAATTATTTTCGGTCTTTTTATCTTAAAAAGGAAAAACCCTGTATAATCGCCTGCAGTCAGGCCGAAGGGGATATTAAAAAACCTAAATATTATAAAGGGGTAGGTATTGCCTGGTTGGCACAGGATGGATTTAAGGTCTGGAGTCAGATGGATTACCCCATAGAATTTATTCACGCGCTGGCCTGTTTTTCTTTATTGGTATCCCCTGATGCTCCGGAATCCATCCTCTCTAAATATTTAGAAGGACCGTTCTAATATAAATAAAAACCAGAAGGACGGTCAGGTAATTTTATTCATATCTTTTTTCTCTAATTCTTTTTCTTAACTCGATATTTGTACTATATACTTTCTTTTATGGAGTTTGAAAAACAATATTAATAGTTTTATAATGATAAAAAATGAGGGGGGTGGAAGTAGAATGGATAAGATGATGAAAAAGCAAAATATTGAATCCTTGTATAGAACAATTAATTGTTTTTTGTTAGTGGGCATCATATTTGCTTTACTGGCAGGCAGCGCTTATTGTATAACCTTGAGTATTTCCCCGACTATCTCTCTCGAGGAAGGGGAGCTAAAGTTGGATAGGCTTAAAATGGCAGTTGCCGGTGAATTTTTTGGAGTAGATACCAAGTTAATGTTAGATTATCGTCAGAGAGGATTCCATCCTGAGGATATTGTTACTGCTTTATTTTTCTCAGGAGATAGTCAGAGACCTCTTTCTTTAATTTTTATCCTTCGAAAGGGAGAAGAGGATTGGAGTAGGGTTGCCGGTATATTAGGATTACCGCCTAATGCTCATGGTATGCAAACTGCCTTAACCCACGGGAAAGGTAAGAAAGTAGGGTTAAAAAGAAAATTGGCTTCAGAAGGATATATCTTTCTCAGCTTTATAAGCGATTATTATAAGATCGAGATGGGTAGATTATGGTTTTATATCGAAAAAGAATTTACATTAAACGATATTCTCCTGGCGGTGAATTTAGGAGCACATCAGGGAATTAGTTTTGAATTATTACTACGAGATAGGGAGAGGGGATTAGACTGGTCTATGATTTTAAGACAAAGAAATATCCCGGAGGAAAAGTTATTTTCACCCTTTAAATCTGAAAAAAAATATAAAAATAAACCGGTAATCAAGTAATAAAAAACCTACCAGGGGAAATCGCCCCTGTCACATCTTCAAGGAGGAGAATTATGGGAGATATTATGAGGCCAGTTCCATTTAAGCAATTACTTCACTGGATAACTGAAGAATATCGGTCGCAGTGGACAATTTTTGGGATACCCCAATCTCAATTTTTTATTAAAGAAAATGGGAAAAATATTCAGATATTTGACGAAAGTTGTGCTACCCCTGTAGGACCGGCAGCAGGTCCTCATACCCAGTTGACCCAAAATATTATCTCTGCCTATCTGGTTGGGGGACGCTTTTTCGAGCTTAAGACCGTACAAAAACTTGACAGCCTGCAATTTGATAAGCCCTGTATTGATGCACGGGATGAGGGCTACAATACCGAGTGGTCTACCGAACTTTCCCTGGAGCAGGCCTATGATGAGTATGTTAAGGCCTGGATACTGCTTCACTCCTTAGAAGCAGTTTTTGATATACAGGTTACTGCAAAACAATCTTTTATTTTTAATATGAGCGTTGGCTATGACCTGGAGGGGATTAAAACCCCGCGTATGGACGCATTTATTAATGGTTTAACCGATGCCTCCGGACATCCGTTATTCAAGCATTACTTAGAAGAATTAAATTCTTTTATTCGGGACACGGACTTTTCAGAAGTTCTACACACTAAAGAAAAAGTAAAAAACCTGGAAAACATTTCCAGTACAATTTTGCCCTATATCGCCCGGTCGGTGACCCTCTCTACCATGCACGGATGTCCCCCCCAAGAGATAGAATCTATCTGTAAATATCTTATGGAAGAAAAAAAACTCCATACTTTCGTAAAATTAAACCCGACCCTCCTTGGCTATAAATTAGTTAGAAAAATATTGGATGAACTTGGATTTAATTATATAAATATTAAAGAATCTACCTTTACCAATGATTTGCAATGGGATGATGCGATAGGGATGCTTAAACGGCTTTCTAAAGCGGCTGTTGAATGTGGTCGTAATTTTGGAGTAAAGCTTTCTAATACGCTGGGAACGGTAAATACACTTGGTGTTCTTCCCGGAGAGGAAATGTATTTATCAGGACGCATCCTCTTTCCCATTACCATTACTCTGGCTTCACGCTTATCGCGTGAGTTTGAAGGAACCCTACCTATATCTTACTCAGGAGGAGCGTCCCAACTGAATATCTTCCGGATATTTGAAACAGGAATTAAACCAATTACCATAGCCACTGAGCTTTTAAAGCCGGGCGGTTATATGAGAATGGCAGAGATAGCCCGAAAATTAGAACCAATAGTTGAAGAGAAAAGTCAGCCCGAGGTTATCGAT
>JAYEJO010000064.1:0-4899 GCA_034660595.1 Candidatus Caldatribacteriota bacterium | reverse complement strand
GTATCAGAAGGTTTTTCTATTAAGGATTTGAATAGTAAAGGGTATAAATATATTTTTATAGGAATAGGGGCGGAAATTTCAAGGAAACTGCAATTAGCCGGTGATAATAATAATGTCTATGAAACCCTGGATTTTTTAAGGTCTTTCAACAAAGATTTAAGCGCGCTCAACCTTGGCCGGCATGTTGCGGTAATAGGAGGCGGAAATACTGCAGTGGACAGTGCGCGTTCAGCTTTAAGGGTAAACGGTGTCGAAAAAGTTTTTATCATCTATCGCCGTACCGAAGATGAAATGCCGGCAGACAGGGAAGAGTATGAGCGAGCCCTTGAAGAAGGAGTTATTTTCAAATCCCTCTTACTGCCGGAATCATTTTCCAAAGACGGTATTTTGAAATGCCGCAAGATGGCTTTAGGCACTCCTGATTCCAGCGGCCGCCGACGTCCTGTCCCCACTGAGGAGACCAAAGAGATAACAGTTGATTCGGTAATCAGTGCTATCGGGGAGCATACCGATTCCAAATTTTTATCCGCATGCGGGTTAAAGATTGAAAAAAACAACAGACCGCATGCCAATCCGGAAACCCTTGAAACTAATCTTAAAAATGTTTTTATAGGCGGTGATGCCCTTCGCGGTCCCTCAACGGTGGTTGAATCCATTGCTGATGCCCGAAAAGCGGCGGAAGCTATCATTAAAAAGGAGATACCGGACTGGAAAGGTTTGGATAAGAATTTTAAACCGGGCTTCGATAGGAAACAGCAAATTCCGGAGATTTATAATAAAAAAAGCCGTCTTTCCCTTCCAAAAATATCCGAAGATGATAGGGTAATAGCTGAGAATGAAGCAGGGCGGTGTCTTGAGTGCAACGTTATCTGTAATAAATGTGTGGATGTCTGTCCAAACCGGGCAAATGTGGCTATCGAGATTGATAAGAAAGAGGGTTTTCAAGATGCTTATCAGATTCTTCATCTTGACGCATTATGCAACGAATGTGGAAACTGCGCTACATTTTGTCCCTATGATGGCAAACCATACAAAGACAAGCTGACTCTTTTTGCAACCAAAGAGGACTTTGAGAATAGCACTAATAATGGATTTATGGTTGCCGGCTCTTCCAGTAGTCAGCTGATAACCCTGAGATTAAAGAATGATCTCTGGAAATTGAAATTGGACAAAGACGGTAAATTGATTCCTGTAGACTATGAACATACAAAAGATTATAATATTAAAGAGTTTAAAAAGATTAGTGCAATAATAAGTACTGTTCTAAAAGATTACAGTTATTTAATTGAAAGTTAGGAGGTGGAGGATTTATGCACCAGAGAACCGTCCCCTGTCAGTATTTTGCTCCTCAACAGATAGAGGAGGCACTGGAAATTTTAACCGAATACGGGAAAGAAATTAAAATAATT
This sequence comes from Candidatus Caldatribacteriota bacterium, assembly GCA_034660595.1. GTDB lineage: Bacteria > Atribacterota > Phoenicimicrobiia > Phoenicimicrobiales > Phoenicimicrobiaceae > Sediminicultor. The sequence continues at coordinate 3,490 of JAYEJO010000064.1, read as the reverse complement.
GCCGGAGGGACTGACCTATTAGTTCAATATTACGACCGACTCTATGAGGTTGGCTCTTGGTTGGATTTAAAAAATATTAAAGAATTAAAAGAAATTAAAATACATCAGAATCAAATGGAAATTGGAGCGATGGTTACTCACGCCCAATTAGAAAAATCAGCAGAGATTAAAAAATATTATCCGGTTTTAAGCCAGGCAGCTGCCGATATTGGTTCCCCCCAGATAAGAAATCGAGGGACTATCGGAGGGAATATTGTTAATGCCTCTCCGGCCGGTGACCTCTTGGCCCCTTTGATGGCCTATGACGCTCAATTCAAATTACTCTCTGTACAGGGGGAAAAGATAGTGCCAGCGGAAGAATTTTTTATCGGGCCCAAAAAAACTATTTTAGAGCCGGCTCAATTATTAACCCGGATAATTCTTCCCCTGCCGTCTGAAAAGACCTACGGTTGCTGGATTAAAATCGGCAAGAGAAAGGCTTTGATTATTGCTACCATTACCCTGGCTCTGTTAGTAGAAATGGCCGAAGACAATAAAACCGTTAAAAATGTAAAAACCTGTCTGGGCTCTGTAGCCCCAACCCCCATTGAAATAAAAGAAATTAGAAAAAAAATGGTGGGGAAAAATTTTGATCAATTAGATTTTGACCAATTAGGTCAGATAGTAGAAGATAAGATTTCACCTATCGATGATATCAGGGGAACGAGGGAATATCGTAAAGATGTGGCAAAAAATATAATGATTAATGCTCTTGAAGAGATAGCTTCAGCCCGGAGGTCATATAGATGAATAAATTAACCATAGAGCTAACCATTAATAATAAGAAAAGAAAAATGGAGATTACTTCCTCAACCCGCTTACTGGATTTAATAAGAGATGACCTGCATCTAACCGGAACCAAGGAAGGATGCGGGAAAGGTGAGTGCGGGGCTTGTACGGTGATTATGAATGGTGAACTGGTAGCTTCCTGTTTAGTGTTGGCACCTCAGGCTGATGGGGCAGTTATCACCACCATTGAAGGCGTAGGAGATGATAAATCTCTGGATCCGGTTCAAGAAGCTTTTATAGAGACCGGAGCAGTTCAATGCGGATTCTGTACTCCCGGAATGATATTAGCTGCTAAAAAACTACTCGAAGAAAAACCTCATCCTACTGAAGAAGAGATTAAACGGGGTATCTCCGGAAATCTCTGTCGTTGTACCGGTTATCAAAAAATATTTGATGCTATTAAGTTAGCTGCAAACAGATTATCAGAAAAAGGTAGCGGAAGGGGTGAAAAAGATGGCTAAAAGATATGTAGGTAAAAATATTTTCAAAGTAGATGCCCAAGAGAAAGTAACCGGTAAAGCAATATATTCTGATGATATTTATTTTGATGATATGTTGTATTTAAAAATCAAGAGAGCCACTCATCCTCATGCTTATCTTCGCCGAATAGATATAAGTAAAGCACAAAAATTATCGGGAGTAGTTAGAATAATTACTGCGGCCGATATTCCTGAAGTGAAAAATTTTGGTTTAATCATCAAAGACCAGCCGGTTCTTATCGGTATCGGCCAGAAGATGCGTTATATGGGAGATGCCCTGGCTATTGTTATTGCCGAAACCAAGGAAGCTGCATCTCAAGCAGTTAACTTAATCGAAGTGGAAGTAGAGGAATTAGAAATAATTTCCGACCCCTTGCGGGCTATGGAAAAAGATGCTCCTCTCATTCATAAAGACAGTAATATTCTGGCTACCCATTATCTAGAAAAAGGGGATATAAAAAAGGGTTTTGTAGAAGCGGACGTAATTGTGGAGAATGAATTCAAAACAAGCTTTATAGATCAGGTCCCTCTTCAAGTAGAAGCAGGAGTCGGGTTTTATGATGAAGAGAATGAAATAATTAAACTTTGGGCAGCCACCCAGTGGCTTCATGATACTCAGGCGGATATTGCTCAATCTCTGGGCTTACCTAAAGAAAAGATAAGGATTGTTCAACCGGTTATCGGTGGTGCCTTTGGTAAAAAAGAGGATATCTCTGTTCATATTCATCTGGCTTTAGCGGCGATAGCCACCAAAAGACCGGTAAAATTTACTTATACCAGAGAGGAATCAATGATAGCTCAATCAAAAAGACATCCCTTTATTATTCGAATGAAAACAGGTGTTAGCAAAAAAGGCTATTTAACTGCTTGCCAGGTAGAAGTAATCGGTGATACCGGTGCCTATGCTTCCAGCGGATTGGCAGTAGTTCACAAAGGAATGTATCACTGTACCGGTCCTTATAATGTAGATAATGTTAAAGGTGTTGCTTATACAGTTTACACTAATAATACCTATTGCGGAGCGATGCGCGGTTTTGGTGCTACTCAAATGGCTTTTGCCTATGAATCCCAGATGGATATCCTATCCCGTAAATTAGGAATTGATCCGATTCAATTTCGTTTGCAAAATGCTTATAACCTTGGTTCTTCTACCCCCAATAGACAGATATTAACCCATAGTGTAGGAGTGAAAGAGACTATTAAAGAAGCGGCAGATATAGCAGGTTGGAAGGGAGGACAGAGATGAAAAAACAAGGTAGAGGAATGGCCACTATTATGTTCGGTTTTGGTTATGGAGAAGGATTTCCTGATCATTCTATTGCTTCGGTGGAAATTGAAGAGGGTGGTAAGATTTTAATTAGAACTGCTGCTGCGGATGTGGGACAGGGAGTTTTAACTACAATTACCCAGATTGCTGCAGAGGTTTTGAAAGTCAAACCGGAAATAATCCGAATTATTCCCGGTGATACTCATTTAACTAAAAATTCAGGCTCTACCTCGGCAACTCGACAGACATTTTTTACCGGGAATGCAGTTAAAGAAGCATCAGAGGGGTTATTAAGCAATATTTATCATTATGCCAGTATAGAGTTTAGAAGTAACCATGTGGAATTAGAAATAGAAGACGGTTATATTTTCAGGAAGGATAATCCAAATAATAAATTAAATTACTGGGAATTAGCTAAAAAAGTAGCAACGAAAGGAGCCAATCTTAAAGCGGAAGCGTCTTTCTTTCCTCACACCGATAAACCTGACCCCAAAACCGGGCAGGGTGAAAAATTATATGTAGCCTATACTTTTGTTACTCAAGTAGTTGACGTAGAAGTTGAAACAGATACCGGAATTGTAGAAGTATTAAATGTTTATACCTCAGCTGATATCGGTAAAGCTATAAATCCTCAGAATGTAGAAGGGCAGATAGAAGGAGGAACGGTTCAAGGAATAGGTATGGCACTGATAGAAGAACAGGTTATCAAAGAGGGAATTACTTTGAATCCGGATTTAACCGGTTATCTAATTCCCACTTCTATGGACACCCCTCAATTTGCTACCCGCTTGGTAGAAAATGAAGATTCGGGAGGACCTTTCGGAGCCAAAGGAATCGGGGAACCGGCTACCATCGCCACTGCCCCGGCCATTGCCAATGCCATTTATGATGCCGTAGGAGTAAGAATATTTGATCT
>JAYEJO010000063.1:0-4468 GCA_034660595.1 Candidatus Caldatribacteriota bacterium | reverse complement strand
ATTCAGAGTAGTACCGCCGCTTCTACTCTATTAGTAAGTCTGGTAAATACTGGGATTATGAGCTTAAGCCAGACTCTCGGTATCTTGCTGGGAACAAGTATGGGAACAACTCTTACTGCCCAGATAATCGCTTTTAAAGTATCTGACTATGCCCTTTTAATAATTGTTCTTGGATTTGGTTTAAAGCTCTTGGGGAAAAAGAGGAAACAGAGATTCATAGGCAATGTCTTGCTGGGTATAGGTTTTATCTTTTTGGGAATGAAGGTGATGTCCGAGTCAGTCTCCCCTCTTAAAGACCACGCTCTCTTTAAAGAAATATTGATTAATTTAGAACATATTCCTTTATTAGCCTTGCTCGCCTCTGCCTTGCTTACCAGTATAATTCAGAGCAGTACCGCTACTATGGGTTTAACTATTTCGCTGGCCATGCAAGGTTTAATCTCACTAAATCTGGCAGTACCCATAATCCTGGGCTCACATTTAGGCTCCTGCTCCACCGTCCTTTTTGCCGGCATCGGAGCTTCCAGGAGTGCAAAAAGAGTGACTTTAGCAAACTTATTATTTAAACTGGTAGGGGTTATCGTATTTTTCTTGCTCACTCCCTATATAATTCTTCTAGTACAGAAATCTTCGGTAAATTTACCCCGACAAATTGCTAATGCTCATGCCTTAATCATTGTGGGTAATGCCTTGATTTTTCTTCCTTTTACTGAAAGATTTGCCGAATTTTTAGAAAAGATTATTCCCCAAACAGAAGAGGTGGAGGTCTTGCAAAAACCTAAATTCTTAGACTCGGGCGCCCTTGGAACCCCGGAGATTGCCTTCTATCTTGCCAGCAAGGAGATATTGCGAATTTCTAATGCTGTAGAGGAGATGGTCCTGGGAGTTATGAAGGTATTTACCGATAATGATGAAAGATTGCTGGATGAAATAAGCGCACAAGATATGGTCGTGGATAATCTTTCTCGAGAGATAACTAAATATTTAACCAGGATAAGTTTTGAAACCCTCTCTGAAGAACATTCTAAAGAAGTATTTAGGTTATTGTACATTGTCGATGACCTGGAACATATCGGAGATTTAATAGATAAAAATCTGATTCCTTTAGTGGAAAAAAAGATAGACCACAGCCTGGTATTTTCTGAAAAAGGGGTAGAAGAGATTAAAAATATGCACAAAGAGGTTTACAACAACCTTCGAAATGCTATCGGAGCTTTTGCTCTCCAGGACCAAAGGATGGCTCAAAAAGTAATCGACCAGAAAGAATACATCGATTCCCTGGAAATAACTTTACGCAAGACTCATATAAACCGCTTAAATGTGGGGATAGAACTTTCCCAAAAGACCAGCGGGGTTCATTTGGATCTAATCAATATCCTTAAAAGAATAAATGACCACTCCTTTTCTATTGCCCGGGCAGTAGTGGGAGAAATATAAACTAGTATCGCGTATTGCGTATCGAGTATCGCGTTAAGAAAATCAGAATTCAGAAATAAGACTACGATAATGCATCGTACCTAAAACAGGGCAGGCATTCCCCGTTTTTTACGAAGGTAGGCTCACCTGTTTATTAATCGATAATTTATAGTTTACAGTTTACAGTTATTGTAGGGGCGTATCGCATACGCCCTCAACGATATAAACAAAACCGTACTCGATAATCAAATAATAAGTTACTATTAATATACAAGGGGTTCGATTCATCGAACCCGTTAAAAGAAATTACCAAATAACCCGGGGCGGGTAAATCCGCCCTCTACATAAATACAATATATTTTTTAATTTAATTAAGACAAACATTTTATTAATCTAAAACTATACGCTAAACGCTGTACGCTATACGCTAACCATAAACAGATTGATGCTCCACCCGAAGACAGATATACAATTAATCGTAAAATTACCGGGCTAATCAATGAGATAACCGGCTACGGAATAACCGATTCTTTCTGTGGATTTAAGGTATGCCGGATGGAAGGTTTAAAAAAATTAGAATTAACCGAAAAGGGATACGGCCTCCCTCTTCAACTCTGGATTCAGGCCTATAAAAACCGTCTGACTGTAAAAGAACTGCCGGTTAGTATGATTTATAAAGATAAAAATCGTACTTTTGGTAATTACCTTGACAACCCGAAAAAAAGATTGGCTTATTACCAAAAAATTATAGATAGTGAGGTGAAAAAATGCTTAATATATTAGCTGTCGGCCCCCATCCCGATGATGTGGAATTGGGAATGGGCGGTTCTATACTAAAATTTACCGAAGCAGGACATCAAGTAACTATCGTGGATTTAACTGATGGGGAGCCCACTCCTCATGGGGATCCGGAGACCAGAAAAAAAGAGAGTGTAAAATCAAGCAGGATATTAGGGATCGAAGAGAGGATTACTCTTGATTTTCCCAATCGATATCTTCAGGATGAAATAGAAGCCCGCCAGGAATTAGCTGAAGTCATCAGAAAAATTCAGCCGGATATCCTTTTTGCCCCTTACTGGATAGATGCCCATCCTGACTATATTGCTGCCTCAAAGATCTGTGATGCTGCCCGTTTCTACGGAAAACTCACCAAAACAGAGATGCAGGGCAGGCCCTTTTATGTAAAGAAAGTATATTATTATATTGCTTCTCATCTAAAGCTAAATTTCAAACCTTCTTTTGTTATGGATATAACCAAAGTGATGGAGATGAAGATAGAATCTATCAGGTGCTACGAATCCCAATTCGGGCCTTCTCCTGAAGGACATCAACTATTTGAATGGGTCTTAAATTCTAACCGTTACTGGGGAAACATTATTGGCACAGAGTTTGCCGAACCTTTTATCTCTAAGGAAGAGATTGGCATTAAGGATATAGAGGCACTTTTGTAAATGGAAAGATTGTCTTTTAAAGTTCCTCAAAAAAATAAACAAGTTTTCCTCTCTCCATCAGGAAACAAGATTAGTTCTCTCTTAGCGAAGAATAAGAAAATTTTTGGCCAGTATTCCTTTACAATTCTTAATCAGCCTTTTAGGGAAGTGAGGGAAAAGAGCCGAAAAGAAGTAGTTAAGGAAGCTTTATCTTTCAGTAATAAATTTGACCCTGATATTGCAGAAAAAATCAACCCCGCCTACCAATATATTATCCAGAGCGGACACCAACCTGTATTCTTTCATCCCGGGATATGGATTAAAAACATCTTTTTAAATAAACTTATAAAATTCCCTCTTCCGGATAAGTCTTTGGGATTAAATATTGTCCTGGATAATGATGTCTGTAAAGACCTTAATCTTTCTTTGCCCGCCCTCTCTTCAAGCGGTAATTTAAAATTAGAAAAAGTCAATTTTTTATCTTCATCTCTTGCCCCAAACCTTCCCTTTGAAGAATATCCCTGCCCTTCCTTGGAGATGATTACTAAATTTAATCAGGACATCATCCATAGACTAAAACTCCTGGAATCAGAAAATAAAGATATTTTAAATAATTTTAAAACTTTTTCCCGATGTCTGGAAAACTCTTCCCGCATATGCTGCCAAAACTATAAAAGGGGAAATCTGGGAGAATTTCTCGGTTTAGCCCGCCGACTTTACGAGCAAGAGATTGAACCTGCTTATCTGGAAATTCCTTCTTCTAAAATCTGTGATAGTGATGAATTTCTCTCCTTTTTTTTAGAAATTATTAAAAACATCGAATCCTTTTCTGAAACTTATAATAATAAATTAGATGAATACAGAAAATTATTTAAAATCAGAAATCGGGCACACCCCTCACCTAATTTAATAATTAAGGAAAATCTTATCGAGGTCCCCTTCTGGATTTGGAGAGAGGGAGATCAGAGGAGAAAAATTTTTATTTTAAACGAGGAAGAAAAAAACTATCTCTATAGTACTGCTTACGGCAAAATATTTCTTATAGAAGAAGATGGTTTTAAATCTTTGTTCTCCTTAAAAACCCTCCTTAAAGAACGGGGATTAAAAATAAGACCCAAAGCCCTTCTCTTAACCTTATATAACCGTCTATTTATCTCTGACCTTTTTATTCACGGATTGGGAGGGGCAAAATATGACCTGGTTACCGATGAAATCATCAGAGAATTTTTTAAAGTAGAGCCTCCTCACTTTCTGGTTGTCTCCTGCACTTTGTATCTCAATTTTAAATCCTCCCCCGGCACGTCTGACTATAAAATATCTATCCTAAAGAATAAGATAAGAGATTTGGAATTTAATCCGGAAAGATATGTCGATGAATTGCCTTTAACCAAAAAAGAGAGAAATCAAATTGGGGAGCTGGCTGAGAAAAAAACTGAATTAATTAAAAAAATCAAAGAGGTTCTCTCACCAATCGAAAAACGAAAGATTTCCGAAGAGATTAAGGCAATAAATAATTTCATGGTAGAAAAAGTAAGGTCTTTGAAATATGAGCTGAGTAAAAAGTTAGAAGATGAAGAAGAAAAGATGAAACAATCTAAAGTATATACTTTTAGAGAATTCCC
>JAYEJO010000062.1:0-4475 GCA_034660595.1 Candidatus Caldatribacteriota bacterium | reverse complement strand
ACTTAATTTTGAGTCATTCATAGTTATCACCATAATATAGCTATTATGACTCTTACCTTTAGCCTGTCAAACTTTCATCTGTCAGAGACTTATTTCAGGCTCATCTTCAGATTAGAAAATACTGAAGATACTCTTTAAAAATCTTTAAAGAGTATCTTCGATATTACTAAGAAACTATCTTCTATTTTATTTCAGCAACTGCTCCAACTGCTTCTAATTTTTCTTTTATTTCTTCAGCCTCTTTCTTGTCTACATGTTCTTTTACTTTGCTCGGTGCACCATCTACTAAGTCTTTAGATTCTTTTAAGCCTAAAGCAGTAATTGTTCTTATTTCTTTTATTACTTTAATCTTATTTGGCCCTATTTCTTTTAGTACTACTTCAAAATCGGTCTTTTCTTCTTCTTTGTCTTCATCTGATGCAGCTGCACCACCAGCATTGGCAGGCATGGCAACCGGCATAGCAGCAGTTACTCCAAATTTTTCCTCTAAAGCTTTAACTAAATCAGCTAATTCTAAAACGGTCATTTTCTCTATCTTTTCTAACATTTCCACTGATGTACTCATTTCAGATTTAGGTTGTTTTTTCTCGGTAACTTCTTTAGCTTTTTTAGTTGCTACTTCTTTTTTTTCAGAAACTTCTTTTTTCTCTACCATTTATTTCACCTCCTCCCAATTTCGTATATCGTATTCCGTATATCGTATTTCGAAATAAGTTTTTATTACATACCCTATCTATACGATATGTGATTTTATATATCACACTTTTACTATAATGTTTTATGATACTTTAGCTTCTTTTTGCTTTCTTACTGCTTCCAAAGTATAAATCAATCCTTTTAGCGGGCCTTGCAAGACAAATACTAAAGAATAAAGCGGAGATTTTACTCCGTTAATCATTTGGGCAATAAGGACATCTTTTGAAGGCAGAGAAGCTATTTCCATAATTTTCTCCGGACCAAAAACTCTTCCGTCTATCAGGCCAGATTTGATCTTCAAGTTAATCTTATTTTTTTTAAAATATTCTTTTAATAATCTTGCCGGGGTGGCTCCATCATCGCTGCAAAAAGCTATTGCAGTACAACCGATCAGATCCTTAGTTAGATCTTTTACATTCAGCTCTTCGCTTGCTTTTTCCATTAAAGTATTTTTAAATACTTTAAACTCCACATTCTTCTCTTTTAATTCATTTCTAAGGCTGTTAATCTGGGATACATTCATTCCCTGATAATCGGTTAAAACTACTCCTTTGGATTCTTTCAATTTTTCTATTAAATCTTGAAGTATCTCTTTTTTAGAATCTCTACTTAAAGTCAAAACTTATCCTCCTTTCTAACTCTATTAGATATTTTGCACAACAAAAAACCTTCCCTTAGACCAATCTACAAGGAAGGTGAAACCAGTAAGTTTATTAACTTTGTTCTCACCTCGGCAGGAAGATATTTTAATATCAATTAAGTTGTTTTTTTACAACTCCTGCTGTCTAAGGTATATCCAAATTTATAAGTATATTTTATTTTTATATTTTTAGCAATTTTATTTTTTTTGTTTTTCTACCCAGGCATCTATTTTTTGGGGATCTATGTGAACCCCTGGCCCCATAGTAGATGAAATGGCAATGCTGCGTATGTATCTTCCTTTGGCGGCTGATGGCTTAGCCTTAATAATAGCGCCGACAAAGGTAATAAAATTTTCTAGTAACTTCTCTTTATCAAAATTTGTTTTTCCCAAGGGTGCATGAACTATACCAAATTTATCCGCCCGGTACGAAACTTTGCCCGCTTTCACTGCTTTTACAGTATTTTTTATGTCAAAAGTAACGGTTCCAACTTTAGGGTTGGGCATTAGACCTCGAGGTCCCAATACCTTACCTAATTTCCCTACTATTTTCATCATATCTGGGGTTGTTATAGCGGCATCAAAATCGGTCCATCCATTTTGTATCTTTTCAGCCAAATCTTCTGCACCTACAAAATCAGCTCCGGCTTCTTCTGCCTCTTTTGCTTTCTCTCCTTGGGCAAATACAATAACTTTCACTTTTTTGCCTGTGCCATGAGGTAAATCTACTGCTCCCCTTACCTGTTCTTCTGAACGACGGGTGTCTATACCTAATTTAATTGCAATATCAATAGACTCTTCAAAGTTTGCCCAGTGAAGCTTTTTTACTAAATTTAAAGCTTCTTCCGGTTCAAAATATTTATCTTTCTGGTAATCCTTAATAGCTTCTAAATATTTTTTACCTCTTTTTTTGCTCATTTTTTCCTCCTTGTGGTATTATTGGATATTATCCTTCCACATAACTTACAATTAATTATTATTCTCTATCTCTATCCCCATGCTTCTGGCAGTTCCTTCAACTATTTTTACAGCATTCTCTAAATCATTAGCATTTAAATCGGGCATTTTACGTTTAGCAATCTCTTCAATTTTAGCCCGAGATAATTTTGCAACTTTTTCTTTATTGGGTATTCCCGAACCCTTTTCTATTCCTGCTGCTTCTTTTAATAAAAAGGCAACCGGAGGCTTTTTGCAGATAAAAGTAAAAGACCTGTCCTCATATACATTTATAATTACGGGAATTATAGTTCCAACATCTTGCCTTGTTTTCTCATTAAAAGCTTTACAAAACTCCATAATATTTAATCCATGCTGACCTAAAGCCGGTCCTACCGGTGGTGCGGGATTAGCATTACCAGCTGGTATCTGTAATTTTATTACGGAAACTATTTTCTTTGCCATTAAATTCCTCCTCAATTGGTTATCTGGTTAGTTGGTTACTTGGTTAATTGGTTAAGAAAAAGAAGCCAGAAGACAGAATCCAGTATTCAGAATAAATTATTTTAGAATATAAAGTTGTTTTATTTTGTTAATTTATTTTATATTCTTCTGACTCCTAAATTCTTAGATAATAATTATAGTTTTTCGCTGAATAGGGATAAACTGACAACCAAAAACCGTAAATTGATAATTATAAATCTATTTTCTTATCTAAAAACTAATTAACCAAGTAACCAACTAACCAAATAACTAATTTAATATTTCTCTATATCATTAAAACCTAACTCAACAGATGTTTCCCGACCAAAGATAGAAAGAAAAGCTTTTAATTTACTTTTTTCATAATCGATTTCTTTAACTTTTCCTGTATACCCGGTAAATGGACCAACGACAATTCTAATATTTTCGCCCACTTCAATATCTAACTTGGGCACTTTCTCGCCCTTTCCCATCTGTTTCAATATATTTTCTATTTCTGTTTCTTTTAAAGGTACCGGTTTACCCCCCGAACCCACAAAGCGAGTAACCCCGGGAGTATTCCTTACTACTTGCCAGGAATTATTATCCAGTATCATTTCAATTACTACATACCCTGGAAATACTTTCTTTTGCACATATTTTCTTCTGCCAGATTTTATCTCTAATACTTTTTCGGTGGGTATTAATACTTGGAAAATCTGGTTTTCCATTCCCATAGATTTAACTCTTTGTTCTAAGTTTATTTTTACTTTATTTTCATATCCCGAATAAGTATGAACCACATACCATTTTTTTTTATTTGAAGCCATCGAACTGATTATCTCTCTTCCTTATTTAGCATAAAATAGCAAATATTTATTATGTATTATTTTATAAACAAAGTTAATACTTTGGTAAAAAATATATCAATTAGCCCAATAAAAATAGAGGCGATAATTATAGTAGAAATAACTACAATTGTACTATTTTTAAGATCTTTTCGGGTGGGCCAAATAACTTTCTTTAATTCAGCTATAGCTTCTTTCAAAAAATTACTTATATTATTGAAAATTTTTTTTAGTTTCATTTTACACCCAATTTAATTTTTTTCTCTATTCTAACAAAAAAAATGGCAGGCCCGGCAGGATTTGAACCTGCAACCCCCGGATTTGGAGTCCAGTGCTCTGCCGTTGGAGCTACGGACCTTAATTATTTTTAAGTAAAACTCTTAAACTAAAATTATTTTATTTCCTTGTGTAAAGTATGAGTTTTACAAAATTTACAGTACTTCTTAATTTCTATTCTATCTGGAGTATTTTGTTTATTTTTATATTTATCATAATTTCTATTTTTACACTCATTACAAGCTAAAACTATTCTTTGTCTCATTAAACATGTCTCCTAATAAAAGATAAAATTGCACAAGCTTAAATTTACCATAATTTATACTTAGTGTCAAGATGTTTCGTATATCGTCGTTCGTATTTCGTATCTTGTAACGCAATACGCGATACGCAATACGCAATACGATTTTATTCAACTACCTCACTTACCACTCCGGCACTGATAGTGCGTCCTCCTTCTCGGATGGCAAAACGGAGCTGTTTTTCCATAGCGATAGGAGTAATCAGTTCACCGCTAATAGTTATTCTATCCCCGGGCATAACCATCTCCACCCCTTCGGGGAGAGTGACAGTACCGGTTACGTCGGTAGTCCTGAAGTAGAACTGGGGACGATAAC
>JAYEJO010000061.1:0-4511 GCA_034660595.1 Candidatus Caldatribacteriota bacterium | reverse complement strand
CAAGCTGGGGAACAAGATCATAAGCACCAATATAAATCTCTTTTGGTATTATCATAAAAGGGTCAGTAAAAGGTTTATCGGTATATCTAATGACCAAATCTCCTTCTATAAAAACTTCATCAGTAAGATTATGTATATAGTTAAGACCTAAATTCAGAGTATTGTTTAGATTATTCTCTGTAAAATTGTATCCTCCCGAATAGGTTAAACTCCCGGAAAAATCTCCGGCATAAGCAGAAACTGAAAATAACAAAATAATAAATACTGCCAAAAAAATATTTCTTTTCATAATTGCATTTTTCTCCTTTATTGTAAGTTAATTGGTTACTTAGTTATCTGGTTAGTTGGTTTGATATTAATTCTTCAACTAATTAACCAGGTAACTAACTAACCAACTAACTAATCTTTACGAGATACAATTTTATCCTCTGGTTCTTGAATTCTATTTTCCTAACGCGATACGCGATACTCGATACGCAATACTATCTCTAAAGTGTTGGCTTCTTCAACGTCCTGATGCTAAAGAAACCGGATGGTAATTCTACATCATATTCTATTTCTTTTATAATTATTTTGGTGACACGGTTTTCCACCATATCGGTAAATGCTATTTCCAGAGGGGTAACTTTACCCGTATCCTCAACTTTTACTTTATTGATATTTAAAGTTTTGGTTAATTCGCTGCCAGCTTCATAAAATTCTACTTTTTTAGCATAAAAATTTTCTTTATCTACATGAAGGATAATTTTTTCATAAGATACATCTTCTCCACTCGGTAAAACTTCTACAATATATTCGCCGTCTGTTTCTTCCAAAAGCTTTTTTTCGTAATCTTTGTCTTTATAATCCATGCTCATATCTTCATAAGAAAGGCCTGTTCCCATAAATTCATCACCCTTCGAAGAACTGGCGATTCTCCTTGGTTTGTTATAGGCAGGCATGTATAAATATATTTTTTCTCCATCATCAATATTTAGAAGAGTTACACCCTTTACCGATTTAGGAGAGAGAAATCTCATAAGGGTACTGGTTTTTTCATCTTCTCCTTTTTGAGAGAACATTATCATCTCTCTTGTTTCCTCTTTCCCGTCTTTATCAATTAAAACCATTTCGGAAATAGTTTTTTGAGTAGTAAAATCAGGCGCTGTCTCTTCCATTTTATCCATAATTTCATCAACAGTTAGGGCAAATACTGTACCGGCAGAAAACAGCAGGATAAATATTGTAAATATTAAGAGACCAAGTTTTAATTTCATTTCTTTCCCTCCTCTTTAAGTTTTATACTATTTAACAGAATAGGGAGTAAAGTCAAAGTATAAATTACACTTAATAACATCACACTCCCAATAAGTTTTCCAAATACAGCCATCATTTGAATTTCTGAAAAGCCGAGCACAAAGACACCGGCAGCTACCGAAATAGAATTAAAGACAATTGCCCGTCCTGTTCCGGTTAAAGTAGTTTTCATCGCTCCAATTTTTGATTTTCTTTTTAGTTCGTTTTTATATCGGGAAATATAGTGGATGGTATAATCAATTCCCGCTCCTATAGCAATACTGGCAACCATTATGGTCCCTATATTTAAATCGATATTTAGAAGGCCCATTACACCAAAAGCAGTGACTATGGTCAGAGTAATAGGTATCATAGCAAATAATCCCAACATAAGAGAGCCGAATTGAAGCATAAGCATGATAGATACTGCAATAAATGCTGCAACTATGCTCTTTATCTGTCCCCTGAATAGACTGGTATTTATCTTATCGGTGATTACCGGGATTCCGGTAAGGGTAAATGAAACCTCGATATCTCCATTATCATCCGGTACATAAATCTCTTCATCCATCAGATACCATAAAATATCTTTTTCTTCGTCGGTCAAATTTTTTCCTATCAGTCTTTCTGTTTCAGACTGAGCAAACCTTACTTTTTCGCGGTCCTGAACAATTTTTTTAGATATTTCCAATCCTTCCATGAGATAGATTGCATCATCCTCTGGTAATCTTAAATTTTCCATTAATTCCTTTAAAAAATCATCCTGAGAGCCTTTCTCTTTTATATGATTAGTAAATATGGGAAACAAATCTGTACTTGCTATACCTAAATCTTCAATTTCCAAAGAAGATACTTTTAAGATTTCCTCCACAAACTCTTTGGTATCCTTTTCAAATTCAGAATTAGGAGTCCCCGCAATTTTTACGAGCTCTTCTTTTAATCTTTCGGGATTTTCAATTTCAATATTCTTTGCCACAAGAGAAGATGTAATTTCTTCAGCTAATTTTTGGTAATATTCCGATTGTTCATCTTCCTCTATTTCGGAGAGCCCGATGGTTCTGACTTTTTTGGGAATTTTTTCTATAAATTTGTACATCTCGCTTATTGCGTAATCAAGGGAAGTGGAAGTCATCTCTTTTGTGCTTATCTGTAATAAAGTGTCTTCATCATTATCACCGACCATAGTGGAAATATATTCGTTGTCTCCGGCAAAGAACCATAAATTATCAATCTTCTGCTCGCTTGCAGGAATTATATTTTTATTTTCCATAGCATTATTAAGCTGAGTTAAAAAATCTGTGATTGACGAAGGTTCGCCGAATGTATCGAACTGCTTTGAATAATCCCCGATTTTTTTCATTTGTCTTAATACATATGGATTTTTTACATTGTTTGATCCAGTGTAGACATAAAGAAAATCTGTTCCACCAAATTTTTCGTTAAAATAATTCATAATTTTTACTATCTCGCTGCCTGCTCCCATTCTTGCTTCAATTGATGACTCAGTCTTGACTCTTGTACTGAAGGCTACAGAAATTAGTACAATTATTAATACTGCGATTAACACTATTTTCTTTTCTTTTAATATCAATTGGCTAAGCAATCTTAAAAGTCTGGTTACCACATCATTAGATTCATGTGAAAATTTCTTATGGATTTTAGGTGGTGGAAAAATAGTAAAAAATGAACCTAATAAAAAAGTTGCCAGCACAAAGGCAAAGAATATTCCCATAGTGGAAAAGAATCCGAATTCAGTCATAGGTCTGACAATTGCAGCGGTAAGGGATAGAAATCCCGCCATAGTAGTAAGTGCGCTCATGAGTATAGGGACAAATATATCCCGAATAGTCATATTGACTGCCTTGACAGGGTTAATATTATGTCTTTCCTCGTAATATCTGCTTACAAAATGGATGCCATAGGCTGTTGCTAAAGATATCATCAATACTGGTATGGCAGAAATCATCATAGTAACACTTCTGCCGGTAGAAGCGACAAATCCCATAACCCAAACGGAAGACAATAGAGCAACTGCAAGCGGTAAAAATACACCGCGAAAACTTCTAAAGCAAAAGAAAAGGATTAATAATACAGTTATTGCAGCAATAATACCCAATTTCATTGTGTTCCATGAACTTTCCGATATATCTGCCATTATAAAAGGCATTCCAAAATAATGAACCTGAAGGGTTTGACCTTTTAAAGGCTCAATTATATTTTCTAATCCCGTTTTAAGCTGTTCATCTTCTATGTCTTTTACCGTTTCAACCATTAACAAAGCTACGTTGCCATCTTCCGAGATAAATTTTCCTTTTACCAGCTTATCATTTAAGAGAGAAAGTTTAAGATCCTTAACTTCTTTATCATTTTTCGGGAATACTTCAACTAAATCTTTTACCTCGAGACCTACATCGGTAGAAATTATTTTAGGCATATTCAGAAAAGAATTCACTGATTTAACAAAAGGAGCTTCTTCTAATTTTTCGGTTATGCTTTTTATCCTCTCAAGATTTTCTAAAGTAAAAAGGTCCTCATATTCAAGAGAAATCATTGATACACTCATCTGAGAACCACCAAATTTTTCGACTACTTCACTATAAAATTTAATATCCGGGTCGTCTTCAGAAATATACTTTGTGATATCATCCTCAATTTTAAGATTTTTTATTTGCACGCCCGCGAAGATAGTAATAAGAATCAAGACAATAAATATGGGCCAGGCATATTTAGTAATGAAGTTGGCAAGTTTTTGCATCATCTACTTCTTGTTCCTCTCGAAATTATTAACCACTTTTTATTATAACTGACTGGTCAGTCGAAAGTCAAGAAAAAATTAAAATTTATAATTCAAAATATTTTCTAATAATATTTTGTTCTTTGTGGGGGGGGATTTATCCGAACCGGGTATTTTAATAGACAGGCGGGCCTGTCCTCGTGAAAACGGGGAACGCCTGTCCTACGATTAGCGGGTTCGATGTATCGAACCCTTACTTCCGGCTCCTATTTTTCCCCACGATATACGATATACAATATACGACATACGAATGTAAAGCTTGACAAAAAGAGTAGTTAAAACCTATAATATTGGTAACATAATAGAATAAAAGATAAAAATAAAAGGGAAAAGTAGGTAAGCAGCCAATTTTAGAGAGCTGATGGTTGGTGAAAATCAGTATTGGCTTTATCGAATTCCACCCTTTTTAATATTTCCGGTGAAATCAAAATATCCGGAGACA
>JAYEJO010000060.1:14835-17073 GCA_034660595.1 Candidatus Caldatribacteriota bacterium | reverse complement strand
GAAGAAAAAAAAGGAAAAAGAAAAATAACCCTACTTTGCCGAAATAAAAAATTATTTTTTAAAAAAAGTTAATTAAAAAGAAGGATTTTTTAAAATAATGTAGAATAAAATATTAAAGGACTAATTGGAAAGATAAAATATTTATTATTTTTATAAATTCTTTTCTATATTTAAAAAACTATGGTATAATTATACCAAATATTTTACAAAAAATAAATTTACTTTTATTTTTCAGGGAGATAGGGTGCGTGCGGATAATATCTATTGCTAATCAAAAAGGCGGGGTAGCAAAGACTACTACTACCATAAATTTAGGAGCAAGCTTAGCAGCATTAGGGAGAAAAGTGCTATTAATCGATTTAGACCCTCAAGCCCATACTACTCTAGGATTAAGTTTTGAACCGGATAGTTTGTCAAAAACCATACTAAATGTCTTAGAACCTCATCGCTCCAAGAATAAATTGACATTAGAAGAAGTAATTATAAAATTAAAGTTAAATAACGAAAATAATTTATTTTTAGCTCCTTCTAATATTGACTTTGCCAGTGCAGAATATAAACTCATAGACCAAATAGGCAGAGAAGATTTTTTAAATGCGAGCATCAGGGAGTGCAAAATTCCTTTTGATTATGTTCTTATTGACTGTCCTCCTTCTTTGGGGATCCTGACTGTAAATGCTTTAAAGGCTTGCGATGAAGTCATTATCCCTATGCAGCCACATTATTTTGCTCTTAGAGGCATACAAGAATTTATAGAGACAACAGAGATTGTGCGCAAGAATTTAAATCATTCTATAAAAATACATATTTTAATTACCATTGCTGATACAAGAAGTAATTTAGCTAAGGAAGTTATAGAAGAAATAAAACAATATTTTAGTGATAGTTTATTTAAAACGATAATAAGAAAAAATATAACTTTAGTAGAGGCCAGCAGTCAGGGTACGCCGGCTTTACATTATAGCCCCAGGTCTTACGGGGCTGTTGATTATTACAAATTAGCTCAAGAGGTGATATCTTTTGAAAAAGAAGAGATTAGCGCGGGGATTCAGTAAAATTATAGATTATAAAGAAGAATTAATTAGGGATACATCAGGGGGAATTAATGAAAGGGTTGAAATTCAGAACAGGGAAGAAGATGAATTTTTAAGCAGACCCATAAGCCCTCCCCAAAAAGAAATAGATAAATTCGTAAATATTAAAGTGGTTGGTATTGGAGGAGGAGGGAATAATGCTATTCGGGAAATGACTCTACAAGGGATGAGTAATCTCGATTTAATTGCTATAAATACGGATTTACAGGCTCTATCCCTATCTCAAGCTGGGCAAAAGATTCAAATTGGTAAATCTTTAACCAATGGTTTGGGAACCGGAGGTAATCCCGAATTAGGTAAGAAAGCAGCCGAAGAGGATAAAGATAAAATTTCTAAAGCCATGGAAAATGCAGATATACTTTTTATTACAGCCGGAATGGGAGGAGGAACAGGAAGTGGAGTTTCCTCAGTTGTGGCAAAGATAGCAAAACAGCATGGTATTCTATCCATAGGTGTGGTAACTAAACCCTTTACTTTCGAAGGTAAAAAGAGAAAATTACAAGCGGAAGCCGGTATAGAAGAATTAAAAAATGAAGTAGATGCTTTAATTACTATTTCTAATGACCGTTTATTAAAAATTATTTCTAAAGACACTTCTATGAAAAATGCCTTTGAAATGACTGATAAAGTATTATGCCAATCTGTTCAGGCTATCGCGGACTTGATTACAATTCCCGGATTAATAAATTTAGATTTAGCTGATGTAAGAACAGTAGCAAAAGATGCTGGCTTATCCTTAGTAGGTATTGGAACAGGTAAAGGGAAAAAGAAAGCAGCTGCTGCAGCGAAAATGGCTATCTCCAGTCCCTTGTTGGAGGTATCCATAAAAGGAGCAAAATCATTATTGATTAATGTCACCGGCGGTTTAGATATGAGCTTGTTTGAAGTAAACGAAATAGTTGATGTCATATCTAAAGCAGTGGGGCAAGATACAAATATTGTTTTTGGGGCAATTATTAATGAGGAAATGCAGGACGAAATAAGAGTATCTGTCATTGCTACAAAGTGTGAAGAAAATATTGAAGAAGAAGAGGAAGAAAAAATAGAAGTAGCAAATAAAGAGAAATTATTAAAAGAAAATTATGCAGAAAAAGATAATCTAAAGATAGAAGATAAATTTAAAATTAAAGATCAATTAATAGAT
>JAYEJO010000060.1:0-14735 GCA_034660595.1 Candidatus Caldatribacteriota bacterium | reverse complement strand
TATTGAAGAAGAAGAGGAAGAAAAAATAGAAGTAGCAAATAAAGAGAAATTATTAAAAGAAAATTATGCAGAAAAAGATAATCTAAAGATAGAAGATAAATTTAAAATTAAAGATCAATTAATAGATGATAAGGACCTGGAAATCCCTGCTTTTTTAAGAAGAAAGATGAAAGGGAATATATCGAAAGATTCTTCAAAACCGAAAAAGACCTTATTTTAAAATAAATTTTGGTGTAATTATTCTTATGAAAAAAGCAAAAGGCCGGCAGCTTTCTTTCATTACTTATGAAGCTTCCCAAAAAATCAAAAAAGATGATCCTCTGAAGATTATTTTTGAATCCATAGACTGGAGCTTTATTTATCCTATAATTAAAGATAAATACACCACCGATAGAGAATTAGTTTATGACCCGGCGTCTCTATTTAAAGCCCAACTTTTAATCTGGTTGGGTGAAGTAAAATCAAACCGAAGATTAGCCGAGAGCTTACAATTTGACTCGCGTTTTTGCGTCCTTTGCGGTTTTGATAACTTTCTTAAAACCCCCGCTCATTCTACCTTTTCTTACTTCAGGAAAAGAATTGGAAAAGATATTTATTATAAAATCTTGCACCGTTTAATAGCTCAAACAGTAGTTGCTGCCACAATAAATAAAATAAATATAAGCAGCAATATAGTTCATATAATAATACATTCTAATAACGGAAAAAAGAAAAGCTGCAATTGCAGTGGCAGCAGATGTAAGTATAATAAAAAACAAAAATCTTCTAACGATAAAACTAATATAAAATTAATTACCAAAAACTTTGTAGCCCTCGGATTTAAAGTAAAAATGGTGATTAATGCATGCACTCAATTGCCTTTAGAGGTTATGTTAACACCAAAAGAATAGGATATATTTTCTTTTTTTCTCTCTTACACTCATACACACCTTATCTTCATTTTCCAACTAAAAATTCATTCCATATATTACGATTGTTTAATTATAATCTACATTATTCTTTAAAATATTTTGATAAGAAATTGTAGAATTATAACATATTTCCTGGTAAGTAGAGATCGAGATATTTATTTATATAGAATTATTAAAAAAATATTTAAAAAGTATTGACATGAAAATAACTATATGTTAAAATGTTAAAAAAG
The DNA here is from genome assembly GCA_034660595.1 of Candidatus Caldatribacteriota bacterium. Classification (GTDB taxonomy): domain Bacteria; phylum Atribacterota; class Phoenicimicrobiia; order Phoenicimicrobiales; family Phoenicimicrobiaceae; genus Sediminicultor. The sequence continues at coordinate 13,591 of JAYEJO010000060.1, read as the reverse complement.
AAAAGAATAATGTCAGAAAAATAACATTAAGGAGGTAAAAAGAAAGATGGACGTTTATACAGATGCATTGGGAATGATTGAAACCAGAGGTTTTGCCGCAATGGTAGAGGCAGCAGATGCTATGGTGAAAGCAGCAAGAGTAGATTTGATGGGCTATGAAAAAATTGGTGGTGGATACAATACTGCAATTGTACGTGGTGATGTTGCAGCTGTTCGAGCCGCCCTGGATGCCGGAAACGCAGCAGCTCAAAAAGTTGGTGAAGTAATTTCTGTTCATATTATTCCGCGACCACATAGCAATGTAGATAAAGTTCTTCCTTTGGGCAGAGGCCCGGTCAAAAGCAAAAAAGAAAAAATGAGTACTGATTAATTGATACACCCATAATACAGGAGGAAAAAATATGATACTGGCAAAAGTAGTGGGTACGGTTGTATCAACCAGGAAAGAACCGAAAATTGAGGGCATAAAATTTTTACTTCTGGAGAAAATTAATCCTTCTAACATGCAGGGGAAGGGTGATTATTTAGTAGCAATGGATAGTGTGGGCGCAGGATTAGGGGAAGTAGTCTTTTATGCAGCCGGAAGTAGTTCCCGGATGACAGCTACTACCGAAGGTAAACCGAGTGATGCTACCATAATATCTATAGTCGACTCTATAGATATTAACGGGGAATATGTATATAGGAAAGACAAAGAATAGCGAACAGTTTCTTTAGATTTAGAAAAATTTAGAAAGAGGTTGAGATGATTTTTGGTAAAATTGTGGGGACTGTAGTTAGTACCCAAATAGATAAAGGAATAAAAGGAAGGAAATGTCTTCTTGCTCAAACATGCAATTACAAGGGAGAAGTAGATGATAATTATTTGGTAGCAGTAGACCTTGTCGGAGCGGGAGTAGAAGAGATAGTGATAATATCTCAGGGGAGTTCTGCAAGACAGACAGAAAGTACCTATCAGAAACCAGTCGATTGTGTAATCGTAGGAATTGTCGATATGGTAGAAAAACACAATAAAATTGTTTTTAAAAAATAGGCGATATAGTTTAGAAGAAGGGGAATGACTTATGGCACTCGAAAATGTGCTAAGGGATATGGGAGTAGTAGGAGCTGGCGGTGCCGGTTTCCCCACCCATATTAAGGTGGCCAACAAATATGATGTAGTAATTGGAAATGGAGCAGAATGCGAACCTCTTCTTTACAATGATAAATATATTATAGAAAGACAAGGGGAAGAGGTAGTAAAAGGTTTAGAGTTAGTTATGCAGTCGACTGGTGCAAAAAAAGGGGTAATTGCCCTGAAAAAAAAAGACCTATCTATTGCGGGAAATATAAAAAAAGCTATAGCCGGAAAGAAAAATATATCATTATTCCTTCTTAAGGATTATTATCCGGTCGGTGATGAGTTTATTCTGGTACAGGAAATTACCGGCAAAGTTATTCCGGAAGGGGGGATTCCTCCGGATATAGGTTGCTTGGTAAACAATGTAGAGACTTTAAGAAATGTGTATATGGCAGAAAAAGGTAATGCAGTTACCAGAAGGGCACTAACCTGCATAGGAGAAGTAAAAAAATCGGCTATTATAATTGCACGAATTGGTACTTCTTTCCGGGAAATTATAAATCTTTGCGAACCTACCATAGAAGATTTTGTAGTCATTGTGGGGGGACCTATGATGGGCAAGGTAGTGTTTGATCTCGATACACCAGTAACTAAAACTACTACCGGGATTCTGGTTTTACCTCGAGACCATCCCTTAGTTTTAAAGAAAACTTTAAGAATTGAATATATTATCAAGCAAAGCAAAGCTGCCTGTTGTCAATGCAGTTATTGTACCGACTTGTGTCCTCGTTATTTATTAGGTCACGAACTTTATCCCCATAAGATTATGAGACAGATAAACTTTGGGCTCGATCTTCCGTACGAAATAATTCAAAATGCTTTTCTATGCAGTGAATGCGGGCTTTGCGAGGTATACGCCTGTCCGATGGAATTATCTCCTCGCATTATAAATCAAAAAATTAAGGAAAATCTTTTGGCAGACGGCTATCAACCCAAGTTTTCGGGTAAAGAAAAAAATCCAAGAGAGATGAAAGAATATAGAAATATCCCCAGTTCGAGGATTAAAAATCGCTTAAGATTAAACAAGTATGATAAAGACAGCCTGCATCCATTACCGGCAATAGAAACCGATCCCGACCAGGTGGAGATTTTACTCAAACAACATACGGGTATTCCTTCGAAACCTGTAGTAAAGATTGATGAACAAGTAAATGAGGGTGATCTTATTGCAGAAATCCCTAAGGAAAAATTGGGTGCTCGATTACACTCCAGCATTAAAGGCAGGATAACTTATATTGATGAGCAAAGGATTATTATTAAAAAATAATAATGAAAGATAGGTAAGATATGGATATAATCGTTCTTGGAGTATTAGAATTCAACAGTATAGCAGTAGGGATAAAGGCTTTAGACGGTATAGTAAAAGCTGCCTCGGTGAAAGTAATAGATGCGAGGACCATTTGTCCGGGGAAATTTGTAGTTCTTTTTAGCGGTGATGTGGCAGCAGTTGATGCTTCTCTTACCGCTGGCAAGGAAATTGGAGAAGGCTATATAGTTGACGAATTATTTATTCCCAATTTACACTCGCAGATTATTCCGGCAATTATCGGAACGGTTGAATGTAAGATTTGGGATGCTGTGGCAGTGGTAGAATCTTTTTCGGTAGTTGCCAGTATTGAAGCTGCCGATATAGCTGCCAAGACTGCTAATGTTCTAATTAGCGAGATTAGATTAGCTGTGGGAATGGGCGGTAAATCCTATTTTAAAATGATAGGAAATATACACGAGGTGGAAGCTGCAGCCAAGGCAGCAGTAAAGGTTATAGGTGATAAAGGTTTGTTTTGCAAAGAGGTCGTTATTCCCAACCCTCATCCGGAGATTAAACCTTATTTTATTTATTAGAGATAAGATAAAGATTTACACATAGGTGGTAAATTATGGAAATAAACGAAAAAGATTTGAAATTAATAATTGAAAGTGTGCTTAATAAATTAGAAAGCGATAAAAGCGATAAAAAAATATCAGCGGGTTCATTAAACAGAACCTCGGATCATGATGGTATTTTTCAAGAAGTAGATACTGCTGTTGATGCTGCTGAAGCTGCTCATCTCGAACTGGTGAAATTAACTCTCGAAAAACGAAGAGAGTTAATCCGGAGCATACGCAAAACAATTATGGGCAATCTGGAAGAAATTTCTAAATTGGCCGTGGAGGAAACAACTTTTGGCCGAGTAGAAGATAAGATTGAAAAAAATAGATTGGCTGCTCTAAAAACACCGGGGGTAGAAGACCTCGAGCCTACAGCCTACTCCGATGATAATGGAATGACCTTGATGGAAAGAGCAGCTTATGGAGTTATCGGTTCTATTATCCCCTCTACTAATCCTACTTCTTCAGTTATTAATAATGGAATAAGCATGATTGCCGGTGGGAATTCGGTAGTTTTTAATCCGCATCCTATGGCTAAAAAAAGTTCCTGCTTTACCATTTCCTTGATCAATCAGGCGATTGTAAAAGCCGGTGGTCCTCCCAATGTTCTGTGTGCCATTGGTAATCCGACTATCGATTCAGCCCAAATTTTAATGAAACATCCTAAGATTAAATTATTAGTGGTTACAGGTGGCCCGGCGGTAGTTAAGACAGCTATGAACAGTGGTAAAAAAGTCATTGCTGCTGGTCCCGGAAATCCTCCCTGTGTTGTTGATGAAACAGCTGATCTGGTTAAAGCCGGTCAGGATATTGTGAATGGAGCAGGATTTGATAATAATATTGTTTGTGTTTGCGAGAAGGAGATTTTAGCAGTTTCTCAAATTGCTAATAAATTAAAAGAAGAGATGATAAAAAATGGCGCTTATGAATTGAAAGGCGAGCAGATTGAAAAGGTTACTAAATTGGTAATTACTGACCCGGGAAAGCCCGGACATGAAGGAGCACCGAACAAAGAATATGTGGGGAAAGATGCCAGTGTAATTGCCCGGGATATAGGGTTAGACATTTCTGAGCAAACAAAAATATTACTTTGTGAAGTGGACCGTTATCACCCATTGGTTTGGACTGAACAGCTTTTACCAGTGATTCCTCTGGTTCGCTTTAACAATGTTGATGAAGCCATAGATTTTGCCGTGCAGTGTGAGCATAATTTTAGACATACTGCTTCTATTCATTCCAAAAATATTGCTAAACTTTCCAAGATGGCTCAAGTAATGAACTGTTCTCTCTTTATTAAAAACGGACCAAATTATAGTGGTTTGGGGTTTGGAGGAGCCGGTTATACTTCCTTTACTATTGCTACTCCTACCGGAGAAGGATTAACCCGGGCAAGAACTTTTACCCGGGAAAGACGTTGTGTCTTAGTCGGATATTTTAGAATTGTCTAAAGTTAAATTAGTCGTTAACAAATATAACCTAGCGCGGAGCGTACAGCGTTTAGCGTATAGGTGCGAGTAACAAGTGCAAGGAAAATACGAAATACAAGATAGGGTTTGCGGAAAAAGGAAATTCCTATACAATAAATTTAATTCTTACTGGGCCGGATATTTGGAGGTTAAAATGAAACTCGGAAAAGTGATTGGTAATGTAGTTTGCACTCAGAAAGTAGATTCCTTTCAGGGTATAAAACTATTATTAGTACAGCCTCTTAATGAGAAATTAGAAGAAATTGGTGATCCTGTAGTGGCTTGCGATACGGTTCAGTCAGGTATAAATGATATTGTTTTCTATGAAGGTGGCAGAGAGGCGGCTTTAGGGCTTAAAAATTGGTTCAACCCTTCTGATCTGACTATTATGGGTATAGTTGATCAGGCAAATATTGGAGAGTAATTATGATTTTAGGCAAGGTAATCGGTAATGTAATTTCCACTATAAAGCTTCCGGTTTATCAGGGATATAAGATTTTAATCGTTCAACCTGTAAATGATAAAGAAGAGCCGCAAGGGGAAAGTGTTTTGGCTCTGGATACTGTCCAGGCAGGGGTGGGAGATACGGTTCTGGTGATTGATGAAGGGAATTCTTCTCGTCTGATTATGAACAACTCAACTGCCCCGGTTAGAACCATGATTGTAGGAATTGTCGATGCAATTAAATAAAGTTGATAGTAAGGTTAAATAAAATGACTGATAGTATAGATAGAATAAAAATTATCCGGAATGTGGTTAGTGGATTGTATTCTGCCACTACCCCTGAAAAAGTCCAGCCTGTCCCTAATAATGTTCGGGATAAAGTGGGGTGTGTTGCTGTTGGTTCAGATCATGGTGGATTTGAGGCCAAAGAAATTATTAGAGATTATTTGCGCACTATTGGGTATCGGGTTACAGATGTGGGAACTTTCAGTAAAGATAGTGTGGATTATCCTGATTTTGCCCTTAAAGTGGCCAAGAAGGTGGCTAGCGGGGAATGCGAAAGGGGCATTATGATTGATGGAGCCGGAATTGGCTCTTCAATGGTCTGTAATAAAGTTAAAGGGGTAAGAGCTGCCCTATGTTATAACCAAAAAACAATTGTAAACAGCAGAGAACACAATAATGCAAATATTTTGACTTTGGGTGGCCCATTACACACTCCCGATGAATTACGCGAAATGGTAAAACTCTGGTTGGAAACTACTTTTGCCGGCGGAAGGCATTGGAAAAGAGTTAATAAAATAATGGCTGTGGAAAGAAATCAATAAAAATATGAAAAGAAGAGGTTTAAAATTATGGATATAGATAAGATGGATAAAAAAGAATTGATAGATAAGATTAGTGATGAAATAATATCAAAGTTAAAGAAAACATCTTCTTCTGATAATCTTTCTTTTAAATCTGATTCGGGTGATAAAAACATACAGGATTCTTCAGGGGGTTGCAAGATACAAATCAACACACCTGCTGACCTCGCACCTTATATTGACCATACTTTGTTAAAACCTGACGCAACAGAGGCTCAGGTGAAAAAATTATGCGAAGAAGCCGCTCAGTATGGTTTTTGTACGGTTTGTGTCAACTCAAGCTGGGTAGAATACTGTGCGAAAAAATTAAGAGGAACAGGTGTTAAAGTTTGTGCAGTAGTAGGATTTCCATTAGGAGCAATGGACAGTAGGACCAAAGCTTACGAGACTCGTAATGCCATAGAAAACGGAGCTGGTGAAATAGATACGGTAATAAATGTAGGAGCTTTAAGAAATGGTGACCTTAAAACCGTAGAAGAAGATTTAAGAGCAGTGCTAAGGGCTTGCAGAAGTACCACGACTACAAAGGCAATTATTGAAACTTGCTTACTATCAGATGAGGAAAAAGTAATAGCTTCTCAATTAGTAAAAAAAGTTGGTTACGATTTTGTAAAGACCTCAACCGGTTTTTCTACTGCCGGAGCTACTGCCCATGATGTTGCTCTGATTCGCAGGACAGTCGGCCCTAAAATGGGAATTAAAGCGGCAGGCGGAATCCGTACTTACGAAGATGCTTTATTAATGATCCGCTCCGGAGCAACCCGGCTGGGCTGTAGTGCCAGTGTAAAGATTGTCAGTGTCTGATATTATAAAGAATAGATGAGTCGAGGATGATAAGAAATGGAAGAGCAAGACTATAAAAAACTTGTAGATATGATAACTGAAACGATTTACAAAGAAATATTACCAAAAGAAGAGTCGTCTAATCTTTTCTCTATTCCTGTTGAAATATCCAACCACCATGTTCATTTGACCCGGGATTCTTTGGATGTTTTATATGGAAAGGGTTATGAACTTACTAAATTACGGGATTTGTCTCAGCCCGGAGAATTTGCCAGCAATGAACAGGTGAGTATAGTTGGTGCAGATATGAGAGTTATCGAAAAAGTAAGAATTCTTGGACCTCTTCGAGAATATACGCAAGCAGAATTATCCATTACTGATGGATATTTTTTAGGATTAGAACTTCCAACCAGAATATCGGGGAATATAAAAGGCTCTCCGTCCATCATTTTTATCGGACCAAAAGGCGTGTTAACTCTTTCAGAGGGAGCTATTCGAGCCGCTCGCCATATCCACATGACCCCTAAAGATGCAGAAAATTATCAGGTAAAGAATGGTGATAGAGTTAAGGTGGAAGTATCAGGGGAACACGGAGTTATTTATAAGGATGTAGTAATCAGGGTTTCTCAAAAAAGTAAGTTAGCCTTTCATCTGGATACAGATGAAGCCAATGCCGGCAATGTAAAAGGAAACAGCTTAGCAAAAATTTTATGAACAATTAAAACGCTAAGAAATCCTGAATCCTATCTCCTGAATTTCTATGAACTTTGTGATTTTGGTTATTTTATATGCAATACGATGTATACTAAAAAACGAGATACGAATTTATTAGTGTAAACTTTAGTGTAGTAATAAGAAAGAGAGGAAAAAATATTTATTACTTTTGTTTTCCTTCCTTCTTTTTTCTATAGTTCTTTTTCTTCACGCGATACGCGATACGCGATACGCAATACGAATTATTTGTTTGCTTTATTTCTAAAGAACTTTTATAATCATAAAAAAGAGAGAGATGATATGGCAGGTAAAAATTATCGGACTAATTATATACTGAATAGATTATCTGTTGATGGTTTTGCGAATATCAAAGATTTGGCTAAAAGATTAGAAGTTTCAGAGATGACCGTTAGAAGGGATCTCAGGGAGCTATCTAAGGAAAATATTGTGACTCTTATTCCGGGGGGAGCTGTTCTCAAAAGAAATTCTCCGATTGATACAGATGAAGAAAAGTATTTAATTCAAACTGCAGAATCTTTGATGTTAGAAGAGAAGATTAAAATTTCTCGAAAAGCAGCTTCTTTGGTAGCCCCTAATGATGTGATTATTATAGATACCGGCTCTACTACCGAAAATCTCCCTAAGTTTATTCCGGAAAATATACCCCTAACTATTATATGTTATACTCTAAATATTTTGTTTAATGTTTATGAAAATAAAAATTGGAAACTAATATTCCCCGGAGGTTATTTTCATGATGATACTCTAATGTTTGAGAGACCAGAGGGGATTGATATGATAAAAAAGATAAGAGCCAATAAAGCTTTTATTTCAGCTGCAGGTGTTTCTGAAAAATTAGGAGTTACCTGTGCAACTGATTATGAAAAGGAAACCAAGAAAGCAGTTATTGAATCTTCAGATACTAAAATTTTATTGGTAGATTCTTCAAAATTTGGGAAAGTTAAAATTTCACATTTTGCTGACCTTACTGATTTTGATATTGTTATCACCGATTCGGGAATTTCCAAAGAGTGTGAAGAAATTATTAAAAATATTGGTGTTAAGCTATATATTATTTAAAATAAGAAATAATATGAGTTAGAGAAATTACCATCTATTAGAAAAAAAGAGGGGGGGATAAAATGAGATTATTTGGTGGAGTTTTTATGGGAATTATATTTTTAACGGTGGGTATAATTTTACTTCTGAACAGTTTTTTTAACTTTAATATCAATATGTTTAAATTAATAATTGGAATTGTTATTGTCTTGTTCGGAGTATTTATCCTTTTTAATGGTTTTGGTTTTCAAGATAGCAGAAACATTGTCTTTAAAGAAGGAATAATCAGGGTTTCAGACGTTCAAGATGAATATAATATTATATTTGCCTCAGGTACAGTCGATTTATCAAAAATAAAGATAGAAGACGAGGTGAAGAAGATAGAGATTAATACCATATTCGCAGAGGGAAAAGTCATCCTTAATCCTGATGTCCCAACATTGATTAAAGCGAGTTCAGCCTTTGGTGAATTAAAATTACCGGATAGATCATCAGTGGTATTTGGTTCCCAAAAATATAGAATAGGCGATATTAGCACTAATCAGGGATATTTAGAAATTGAAGCAAGCGCAGTATTTGGTGCGCTGAAATTCATAACTACTAATTGATTTTTATAATAACAGTTATCATTATATTATCTCGATATGCCTCTCTCACTGCTCAATAGCCAGCTAATTACACAACCGAAATATTTTTTTGGACATTGTTTCATTCATCTCCTGAGTCTTTTCTTTTTTTTCATCAGGGCAACGCCGTGATGCTACACGCAATACGATTCATTTATCCTTCTTATTTCCCTGGTTTTTTTCTATTTTCTTAACGCAATACGCAATACTCGATACACAATACGAAAAGAATTTGACAGAAAAAAATAAATGTGTTATAAATAGACTGACCGTCAGTCAATATGAAAAGAAGAGAAAAGGAAATGTGTTATGGCAAGAATTACCAAAGAATATCACGAACGGAAAAACGAACTCCTTGATGCCGCTCAAGAGCTCTTTTTAACTCAAGGATACAAAAAAACTTCTGTTGAGAATATTATCAAAAAAGTAGGTGTAGCCAAAGGTACCTTTTATTATTATTTTAAATCCAAAGAAGATTTGCTGGATAAATTGGTTAAAAGAATGACCGTTAAGATTAAGATAGAAATAAAAAAAATAGTTGAAAAGAAGGATTTAAATGCCATCAGTAAATTGGAACAAGCTTACTCTGTAGCCGGTAATATAAAATTAGAAAATATTCACCTGATAAAATTGATGTTAAAAATATTATATGAAAAGGATAATTTAATCCTCCGATATAAAGTGTACAAAAGCAATGCAGAATTAGTAGTACCTGAATTTGCCAAAATTATAGAACAAGGAGTAAAAGAAAAATCATTTAACACCTCTTATCCCTATGAAGCAGCGAAGTTGTTCTTCGAGTTAGGGTCGATATTAGGTGATACAACGAGTAAACTCTTTTTAGAATTAGACGAAAAACCCGAAAATATGGATAAGATAGTAAAAGAGATTGAGGTTTACGAAGATGCTATGGAAAGAATCCTGGGAGCTAAAAAAGGAGCTATCAATATAGTCAACCGGGAAATGTTGAAAAATTTTCAAGAGAAATTGAAAACATAAAAGATTAAGGATAATTAAAGCGAATAAAAAAAGAAGTTATTCATAGTAAATAATTAAAGAATTAGAATTTACTAAAGGAGGAAAATCAAATGGCTTTATTGGAATTAAATAAGGTGAAAAAGATTTATCAGCAAGGGAAAATAGAGGTCCCTGCTTTGCGGGGGATTGACTTGACGGTTGAACAGGGAGAGTTTACCACCATTTTTGGTCCTTCCGGTTCAGGAAAAACGACGCTTTTGAATATGATAGGTTGTCTGGATACGCCTACAGAAGGAGAAATTAAACTTAATGGAGATGAGGTAAGTAAACTTTCCCAAAAACAATTGGCCATGGTCAGGCGTTATAACATCGGTTTTATCTTTCAAGCCTACAACCTGATCCCGGTTTTAACAGCCTACGAAAATGTAGAATTTGCCATCCGGTTAATTGACCATTCCTCGGAATTACAAATGAAAGAAAAAGTATTGAAAATGTTGGAAGAAGTGGGGCTTAAGGGATTGGAATCCCGAAGGCCGAATGAACTTTCCGGTGGGGAGAAACAGAGAGTAGCCATCGCCAGGGCGTTAGTGAAAGAACCCAAGCTTATTCTGGCGGATGAGCCGACTGCCAATCTTGATTCTAAAAATGCTGCTGATGTTGTAGATATTATGAGGAAAATGAATAAAGAATTAAACACTACTTTTATCTTTTCTACCCACGACCCAATGGTCATGAAATATGCTAACAGATATATTAACCTGAAGGATGGTATGATTTCTGCCGATGAAAGGAGGGGGTAAAAGATGTTTAGCTTTAAACTCGGGTTAAAAAACCTGGCTCGCCAAAAAAGGAGAAACATAATTATCATTCTGGTGATTGCCTTTGCATTTTCCAGTTATTTGCTTATGGATTCTCTTATGAACGGCATGGAGGAAATGTCTTTTGATAATATAAAAAATTACGATACAGGAAATATTCAAGTGGCTTATCCTGAATATTGGGAAGACAGAGATGAACTACTCCTGGAAAATTTAATTGTTTTAAATCAGGACATGGAAGAGAGCATAAAGAATACGGATGGATTATTGGGAATGTCTCCCGAGCTAAGATTCAAGGCCAACCTGAATAACGGGATCGATGAAGTAGCGGTCCTGGGTTTGGGTATCTCTATCGAGCAATATAACCAAGTTTTTGCTACTCAAAATTTTGTCGTTGAAGGTTCGATGTTTGCCCCGGGCGAATCAAAGGCAGTTATTGGAACAAGTTTAGCTGAATTAATGGATTTAAAAGTGAATGATTATATTACACTTCTGGTCAGGACGAAAGAGGATACCTTTAATACCATCGATATTGAAATTGCAGGTCTGGTAAGGGCTCCCAATCCGATGATAAATAACGGGATTGTTTTTGTTCCTCTGGATGTTGCCCGACAGGCATTGAATGTGGGAAATGCGGTTAGCATGATTGCCTTGAAAACAGTTTCCGGAGATGAGGGCACAATCACTAAAGCGTTGACAGAAAGCTTTAGAAATAAAAACCTGGATTTAAAAGCATATTCCTGGAAAGAATCTGCTGCATCAGTCATCGCTTTAAGTGCTGCCAAGAAGGGTGGAATCGGGGCTATCCTGTCAGTCGTTCTTCTTATCGGGATGCTGGGGATTATTAATAATGTTGTCCTGTCTGCTCTGGAGAGAACGGAAGAAATCGGTATGATGAAAGCCCTGGGAATGAGAGAGTGGGAGATTGTTTTTGTCTTTATGGTAGAAGCAACCGGTATAGGCATACTCGGTGGATTAGTGGGATGCTTGCTTGGATATGCAGGTGTAAGCGCGTTAGTGAAATACGGATATAGTATAGCCTATATAGGCGGAGATGGCTCTGCATACGGCATTCCTATTCTCGATAGAATTTACGGAACCTGGAATTATCCTGCTTTCAGTTTCTTGTTTATTTTAGGCGTCAGCGTTGCACTGTTATCCAGTATATTACCGGCATATTGGGCAGCTAAAAAAGACCCGGTAAAAGCAATCTATCATCGATAAGGAGGTAAAAAATGAGATTTTTATGGAATTTAGCCAAAAAGAATCTATCGAGATCCAGGATTAGAACATTAATTTCTATTATCGCTATTGCCTTTGCTATTTTTGCCGTGGTCTTTGCCCGTGGATTAATCAATGGGGTGTTGGAGTCTTTTTTTGAAAACCATATCCACTATAAAGCCGGACATATAAGGATTATTGATGAGGAATACAAATTAAAAGAGCGTATTATGTCTTTAAATTATTCTCTAGACGGATTTAACGGTGAAGGTTACTCAGAGATGAGTGAAAAAATAAAGTCAGTGGAAGGGGTGGAACAGGTTGTTCCGCGACTTAAATTTGGTGCCATGGTCAGCCTGGAAGATGAATTAGTCGGCATGATGGGATGGGGTATTGACCCTGCTGAAGAAATGAAATTTATGGGAATTGATAGAAACATAACCGAGGGCAGGATGGTTCAGGAGGGAAATAAGGAAATTGTTATGGGTGCCGGACTATTGAAAAAAATAGGTCGTGAAGTAGGAGAGAAAGTCACCATTTTATACTCGACTCCCTTTGGTTCCTTTAAAGGTTCTACTTTCCAGATTGTCGGGAAATATCAAAGTGATATTCAGGTAATGAATGATAAACTTTTCTTCTTGCCATTAGGGCAAGCCCAGAGGATTTTGGAAATGCCGGGTGAGGTAACAGAATTACTTTTGATTACTTCAGATTACAATAAAGTTGCTTCGGTTTTACCCGGTTTAAATGAATTGTTTTCCCGGGAAGATGAATCCGGAAAATATCTAGTGCAGCCTTGGAATAAGGGTTATGACTTGGTTGAGCTTTTTGATTTTGCGGTTAACATGTACAATTCCATCTATGTGTTTATCATCATATTGGCTTGTTTTGTATTGGTGAATACTCTAATTATGATTGTCAATGAACGTACCCGTGAAATCGGGATGATGAGTGCCCTGGGCTTGAAAAGCAGGGAAATATTGTATCTATTTACCATGGAAGGAGCAATTATTGGCATACTTGGCAGTGCTTTAGGTGCTGTAATGGGCGGAATATTAACCAGAGTTTTCTCTGTTGTCGGCATTGACTATTCCGCGGCTTTCGAGGGAATAGACAGTACAGAAATTTTATTGAGCCCGATTTATTACACGGTCTTTAGTTTGGAGAATCTGGTATTTTGTTTTACATTAGGGGTAGTTATTGTCACGATTGCCTGTATTATCCCGGCGAGAAAAGCCGCTAAACTTGAACCGACCGAAGCCTTGAGACAAATATAGCGGATAGCGTTTAGCGTATAGCGTGTAGGGAATAGGAACAAGTAACAAGTAACAAGTAATGAGTAATAAGTAATAAGTAATAAGTAATAAGTAATAAGTTTCAGGTTATAGGTTTCGAGTTATGAGTCCATAAAAAGTAAGTAGGGGCGTATTGCCATACGCCCCTACAATACAATGAGGAAGGTAGAAAAAAACTGGTTAATCAATAAACTAATTAACTAAGTAACCAACTAACGGTTATGTGACTAATAAAACCTTACCATTTATTAATACCAGAATTCATGCTAAAATACAAAAAATATTACAAAAACAAGGGTCATACCACCTTATTAAAGAAAAGAGGTACTTAT
>JAYEJO010000059.1:0-4525 GCA_034660595.1 Candidatus Caldatribacteriota bacterium | reverse complement strand
CTTTTTCAAAATGTTAGGTAATAGAGGGAAAAAAGTTACTCCAGCTCTATTTATGCCAGTCATTATCCTGGGGGGGATCTATGGAGGAATAATGACCCCTACAGAAGCTGCAGCAGTGGCTGTATTTTATTCCATACCTTTGGGATTTTATATCTATAAAGGACTGAATAAGGGAAATTTCTTTGAGGTTATTGTTGAGACAGCCACCACTACCGGAGTAGTGATGTTGATGATGTACTGTATCATGATGCTCAGCCGAATTTACATCCAGGAGCGTTTGCCATCCATGATAATGTCCTTTCTCACAAGTATTTCCGCCAATAAGAATATCATTCTGTTAATGCTCAATATTTTCATGATCATTATAGGAATGATAATGGATGATGTAAGTGCCATGCTGCTATGTACGCCCATTTTGCTTCCAGTTGTTATGTCAATCGGAGTAAGTCCGATACATTTTGCTGCCATCATAGGAGTCAACCTTGGAATGGGAAATCTTACTCCGCCCACGGCGCCTACCCTCTATTTTGGAGGGCGTATGGCCAATACACCTGTTTCCCAGATGATGAAACCAGCCCTAATATTTCTCCTCTTCGCCTGGCTGCCGACTCTCCTTGCCATTACATATTTTCCCGAATTGGCACTATGGCTTCCAAGGCTTGTACTGGGGGGACGTTTTTAGAAATTGTTTAAAAAAATTTATTTATAGGAGGTTATATATATGATTAACATGAGTTATTTAAAGGATAAACCGATTGCGGTTCTGGGAGGAGGTGCCACTGCCCGAGGGCATGCTGCCTGTGCTGCTCATCAGGGCAGAGAAGTGCGACTTTACGAACTTCCTGAGTTCTTTAACGGACTGGGATGTATAAAAGATAGGAAGGAAATCCGTTTGAGCGGTCTTCAACAGAGTCTATATGGCTTTAAAAGAGAGGGTCTGACCAAACTGGATCTAGTTACTTCTGATATTAAAGAGGCAGTGCAGGGTGCAGGAATCGTCATATTAAGCTTTCCTTCTGTGGGAAACAAAGCTTTTATTGAAAAACTGATCCCACACCTGGAGGATGGTATGGTTATTCATTTCACCACTGCCAACTTCGGTTCCCTGATTATGAAGAAGATGATGAGGGAGGCGGGTTGTACTAAAAAGGTGATCATAGGTGAGTGGAGCAGTCAGCCCTATGGTATAAGGATAAAGAGCTCCGGTGGACAGCAGCTTCCGGAGGTAAGTATCAATTACTGGGCTATATCTCTAAGGGGAGCGGCTATGCCTATGACCGACCAGGAGGCTTTCTTTGAATCAAAAAACTATGTGCCTTCTCTGGATTCCGTGGTCCACCCGGTGGGTGGAGATACGGTTATAGATATAGCATTCAGTAATGTAAATCCAATACTTCATTGTCCGGGGACCATACTTGGAGTAAGTACTATGGAAAATTGGGGACTAATTTATGGACAAGATAAATATGAGTTTTCCATTTATTCGCACGCTTTTTGTCCCTCCATCTCAGAAGTTCAAAAAGCAATGTATAAAGAAGAATGCAGTATTGCAAAAGCCATGGGGGTAGGAATTCAGTATTTCGATGATGAAGCTTTCTTTTCCCGCTCAAATATTCTGGGTTCTGAACATATGGGATCCAAATACGTGGTTCCTTACGAGGAGCAATATAAGAGCGCCATGGGAACAGGCCCCTTTACTATTTATAATCGATACATTACCGAAGATATTCCTGTGGGCTGTCACGTTTTTTACGAATTGGCGAAAAAGTTCGATGTTAAAGTTCCAATTATCGAGTCTATGATTACCCTTGCTTCTGTGATGACAAAGACAAATTACTGGGAAACTGGATTGACCCTGGAAGAACTGGGCATTGCTCATTTGAACAAGGAAGAACTTCTTGCCTATCTTCATGAGGACAAGTACCCCGGATAAGTATCTCTATATTTTTTAATCTAAAATAGTTGAAATCAAAAAAAGGGGAGGGGATAAAAATACTTAAATATATTTCTGAGAGAGCAAACGAAATATCCTATCCCAAAATTAGAGAAATATTCGATAGGGCAGCTAAGTTTCAGGATGTAATAAATTTAGGAATCGGAGACCCTGATTTCGATACAGATAGTACTATTATTGATAGAACTTTTAAGCTAATAAAAGAGAAAAAATCTACTCATTATACGCCTGTTCCCGGTTATCAGGAATTACGGGAAGCCATTGCTTTAAAATATAGAGAAGAAAATAAATTTGAAGTTAACTATGAGGAAATTATTGTTACCCATGGAGCACAACAGGCGTTGATGGTAGCTATGTTTACCTTACTTAATCCCGGGGACGAAGTTTTAATACTAGATCCTTATTATCCTAGTTATCCTTCGCAAATATTTTTAACCGGAGCAATCCCGGTTTTCATACCGACATTCGAAAAAAATGGTTTTAAAGTAAAGCGCGAAAATATTGAAAAAAATATAACAAAAAAAACAAAATTACTTATTTTAAATACGCCTAATAATCCGACAGGGGCTATATTAGAAAAAGAAGATTTAAGGGCAATATCTAAGATAGCCATAAAAAATGATTTAATAGTAACTTCTGACGAAGCCTATGAGACAATGGTTTATGATAATAAAAAACATTTTTGTATTGCTAATTTTACAGGAATGAAAGAAAGAACGATAACTATTAATAGTTTCTCTAAAAGGTATGCTATGACTGGTTGGCGAATTGGATATGCAGTTGCCACAAAGGAGATTATTAGAAATATGATGAAGATAAGTGGAAACAATTTGAGTTGTCCGTGTTCAGTTTCTCAACAAGCTGCAATAGTTGCACTAAAGAGTTCGGCAGCTATAATTAAAAGAATGGGCTTAGAATATGAAAAGAGGAGAAATTTTGTTGTTGCAGAATTAAATAAAATAAAAGGCATTTCTTGTACAAAGCCAGAAGGAGCTTTTTACGTTTTTGCAAACATAAAAGAAACAGGAAGATCTTCAGAGCAAATTTATGATGAATTACTAATGAAAGGGAGAGTAGTAGTTATCCCCGGTTCTGCTTTTGGTAAACAAGGAGAAGGTTATATCAGAATTGCCTACACACTTCCTATAGATAAGTTAAAAGAAGCTTTGGAGAGAATGAAAAGAGTCATTGAAAAAGAGTAAAGTTATAATTTTTAAGCCCGTAATAAATTTAATTAAATAAAATAGGGAAATACTTGTATTGCAAAGAGAAGTAATTTAAAATGAATAAAAAAAATTATTATAGAAAATTAATTATCAAAGGATTGTATATTTTGAATTTATTTTCTGATTCAAGATATAAATTAAGTATATTAGAAATAAGGAGTATCTTGTGAGTAAAATAAGTAATCACAAAGAACTAATAAAGGATATTAATAGAGATAAAGTCGAGAAGTTAATTAGCGATTTGGTAAAAATCCGCAGTCCCTGGTTTGAAGAAGAAGAAATAACAGAATTTGTGAAAAAGCATTTGGATAAACTGAACATGAATCCCTGGTTCCATGAAGTTTCAGAAGAAAAAATGACAAAGTTTAAGGGGAATAATGTTATTGCAGAAGTAGGAAATGATAATGGGCCGACAATACTCCTCAATGCACATATGGATACTGTGAAAATATGTGATGGTTGGAAAAGAGATCCTCTTGGTGCCGAAGTGGAAGGGGATAAATTATATGGTCAGGGAGCCCTGGATATGAAATCAGGCCTGGCGGCTGCTATGATAGCAATGGAAGAGTTAAAAAAAATAGAGAATCAATTAAAAGGGAAAGTCTTATTTACTGCTGTTGTAGATGAAGAAGGGCCATATGGTTTAGGTACAGATGCTTTAATTAGGGATGGGATAACAGATAAATGCGATATGGCCATCGTTACAGAACCAGCTGCTGCATTTGCCCCAAAAGGCATACACAACCCTTGCCTGCTTATCGGGGCAAGGGGACGTTATTTATATGACATACGGGTTAAGGGAAAATCTGCTCACGGATCAATGCCCTATTTAGGTGTTAATGCAGTGATAGATGCATCAAAGATTGTTTTAGAGTTAAAGAAGATGAAATTGGGGTCTCATCCCTTCTTGGGGGAAGGATCTCTCTGTGTCCTGATGATGGAAGGGGGAGGAGAGACAATTTCAGTTCCTGATAAATGCAGAATACTAGCTGATAGGCATGTTGTATTAGGTGAAACAGAAGAGATAGTAAGAAAAGATGTAGAAGAGGTTATAAAAAAACTAAATATAAAATCAAAGGTTGAAATAGGATTTAGAGATGCTCCTTATCCAGAGGTGAAAGGATATGGAGCTTATATAACTTCTAAAAACCATAAATTGGTGAAGGAATTAGAAAGTTCCTTTAAAGAATTATTTGGTCAAAAACCTGTTTTAAGTAGTTTTGCCAGTGTGGGGGATTTTAATTATTTGGGAGATAAAAATAGAACAAACCTCCCCACAGTAATAATAGGTGCGGATGGAGACAATCTTCATGCCCCAGAAGAATATGTAGATTTAGAAGATGCG
>JAYEJO010000058.1:0-4547 GCA_034660595.1 Candidatus Caldatribacteriota bacterium | reverse complement strand
TTATTCCTATAGTATGCGGTTTTTTAGGTAGAAGTTGTGAAGATGGGAGCATAACCACTCTTGGCCGGGGCGGTAGTGATATCACCGCTTTTGCCCTGGGAAACTTTTTAGAAGCCAATGAAGTAATAATCGTAACCGATGCGGTAGGAGTATTGAGTGCTGATCCCCGTATAATAAAAGAACCCGTAACTTTAAAGGAAATAAGCGTGGAAGAAATGGGAGTCCTTGCTGAAGGCGGAGCAAAAGTTTTACATCCACAAGCCTTAAAATACAAAACGGATAAGATGAAAGCAAAGATAATCCACTTTCAAAACGGAAATTTATCTGCAGAAGGTACGGAGATAATAGGGGCTTTTAAAAGCAAATTAACCCTTTTCAAGGAAAAACTGACTATGTTGACTATCCTGGGAACGGAAATATTTAATACCCCGGGATTATTAAAAAAGGTAATTACTCCTATTTCCGATAATCATATTAGCTTATATGGAGTTTCCATCGGAACAAAACATATTGGAATCTATGTTACGGAGAATTATGCCCAAGCCTCTTATGATTTAATTCACCCCATTCTAATTGAAGATGAAAGATTAAAATCAGTTACCCTAAAAAATGATATCGCTTTAATCATTGCCAGAAGCAGAGATTTTATTGAAACACCCGGTATTATCGAGAGGATTACCCGGCCTCTGGCGCAAAATAATATAAACATAATTGAAATGACTACTATCAAAACAGATATTTTAATCTTTTTAGAATGGAAAAATAGAGAATTCGCCTATAAAATAATCAATAAATCATTAGAAGAGGCAGGGATCAAGGTAAGCAAATAAATTAGCGTTGAGCGTTTAGCGTAGAGCGTATAGAATACAGTGATGAGTAATGAGTAATAAGTAATAAGAAAAGAGTTGGCTGGTTAGTTGGTTACCTGGTTAGTTAGTTTGGGAATGAGTATATTGAAGAATTAATCTTAAACTAATTAACCAATAAACCAGTTAACTAGCTAACTAAATAATAAAGGAGGATACAAAAATGTTTAAAGGATCTTTAGTAGCTATGATCACCCCATTTACAAAAAATGATGATGTCGATGAAAAAGGAATAAAAGAATTGGTGGAGTTTCATATCAAAAATGGAACCAACGGCATTGTCCCCTGTGGCACTACCGGAGAATCGCCTACCCTCTCACATGAAGAACACAAAAAAGTAGTTGATATAACCATAGAAGCAGTAGCTGGCAGAGTCCCGGTCATTGCCGGTACCGGTTCAAACAGTACCCGAGAAGCTTTCGACTTAACTTCTCACGCAAAAAAAGCAGGTGCTGATGGAGCACTTGTAGTTGTCCCTTATTACAATAGACCTACTCAAAAAGGATTGTATATACATTATAAAAAATTAGCAGAAGAAATTGATATACCCATCATCGTATATAATGTTCCTTCCCGAACCGGAACCAATTTATTACCTGAAACTTTAGCAAAATTAGCCCAGTTGAAAAATATCGTAGCAGTAAAAGAAGCGAGCGGTAATTTGGACCAGATGACTCAAATAGTTGAATTATGCGGAGATAATATTGTTCTCCTTTCCGGAGACGACAAATTATTACTTCCGGTATTATCTATCGGCGGAAAAGGGGTAATCTCGGTTGTAGCCAATATTATTCCTCGGGATGTTTCCGATATGGTTAGAGAATTCGAAGAAGGAAATTATCATAAAGCTAAAGAAATTTTCTTATCTAAAGTTTATCCTTTAAGTAATGCTATGTTTTACGAAACTAACCCTATACCGGTTAAGACCAGTGCCCGATTAATGGGATTGCCTTCCGGTGATTTACGTTTACCTTTATGCTCAATGAATGAAGATAATTTAACTAAACTAAAATCGGATTTAGTAAAATTTGGGTTACTGGAGGAATAATAAATGATTAAGGTTGTATTATGTGGAGGCTGTGGAAGAATGGCTTCTAAAGTTGCACAATTAATTTATCAGGATGACAAACTAAAATTAATGGGAATAGTTGAATCCCCTACTCATCCCGATACTGGAAAAGATTGGGGTGCAACAGTAGGACAAGGTAAAACCGGAATAATGGTCGTAGATAATTTAGAATCAATAATTCAAGATGCAGACCAAATCGTTGAATTTACCAACCCTAAAGTCTCTCTTCAACACTTGGAAATTGTCGCTAAATATAAAAAAACCATGATTATAGGTACCACCGGATTTTCTGGTGAAGAAATAGAAAAGATGAAAAGTTTATCTCAAAATATACCTTTTCTCTTCTCTCCAAATATGTCTTTGGGAGTAAATTTACTATTTAAACTTGCTGCTGAGACTGCTGCTGCTTTGAGTGATGATTACGATATAGAAATTGTGGAGACACATCATCGATTTAAAAAAGATGCCCCCAGCGGCACAGCGAAAAAATTAGCCCAAGAAATTGCCAAAGCTAAAGGTGTGAATCTGGATAAGGTAGCAATCTATGGCAGAGAAGGAATAATTGGAGAAAGAAAAAAAGGAGAGATTGGTATCCACTCGATTCGAAGCGGTGATATTACCGGTGAACATACCGTAATGTTCACCGCCTTGGGCGAAAGATTAGAATTGACTCATAAAGCTCACAGTCGGGATACCTTTGCTTATGGCACCATCCAAGCTATAAAATTTATGGAGAGCAAACCTGTTGGCTTTTACGAAATGAAAGATGTATTGAAAATATAAGAAAAGAGTTAATTGGTTAGTTAGTTACCTGGTTAGCTGGTTACGAAAAAGAAAAACTCAAAGTTAGAGTAGTGGCGTATTGCTATACACCCATAGCATTAAACTTTAGGATGTAGAAAGCAAGGAAAATAACTACCATAAAAACAAATTTCATTAAAATACATAGATTGGGAAATAATCTTAATTAAGAAAGGAGAAAAAATTGGTAAAAATTAAAGTAGCAATTATAGGATACGGAAATATCGGAAGATATGTCTTAGATGCTGTACAAGAAGCACCCGATTTCGAATTAACCGGAGTAGTAAGAAGACCTTCTTCTATCTCTAATAATCCCTTAGAACTTAGTAATATTAAAGTAACTTCTAACCTTAGGGAACTGGAAAAAATAGATGTAGCCATTATTTGTGCCCCCAGTAGAGAAGTTACTAAATTTGCCCGAGAAATATTATCTATGGGAATAAATACTGTCGATAGCTACGACATACATACCGATATTTGGAAATTTAAAAAGGAACTTGAAACAGTTGCGGTTAAAAATAACGCGGTAGCCTTAATTTCAGCAGGCTGGGATCCGGGAAGCGATTCGATAGTACGGGCATTATTTCAGGCAATGGCTCCCCAAGGCATTACCTATACTAATTTCGGGCCTGGGATGAGTATGGGACATTCTACAGCAGTGAAATCCCTCCCTGGAGTGAAAAATGCTTTATCGTTAACTATCCCTCTGGGAACAGGAGTACATAGAAGAATGGTATATATAGAATTAAAAGAGGGTTTCTCTTTTGAAGAGGTTGCAGCAACTATAAAAGCCGATGAATATTTTGTCCACGATGAAACTCATGTTATTCAAGTTGATGATGTTAATAAATTAATAGATATGGGTCATGGAGTAAAAATGGAGAGAAAAGGAGTTTCGGGAAAGTCTCACAATCAATTATTTGAATTTAATATGAAAATAAACAATCCAGCTCTCACGGCTCAAGTTTTAGTATGTGCTGCTCGAGCTTCCAAAAAACAAAAACCTGGTTGTTATACTTTAATTGAAATTCCGGTTATTGATTTACTATATGGAGAGAAAGAAGAATTAATTAGAAAGCTGGTATAATAAAGGACAGATTGGTAAAAAAGAGAAATATTTGAGTATATTTTTTTAGTAAAACATCATTTATATTTGCTAATTTTATTTAAATTCTATTTATCAAAATGAGAATATTTTTTATATTTTTTTAAATATGGAATTAGTCCACCGCTTTTTAAAATACTTAAAAGCTGAAGGGGAAATTTTTCAATTGATAAGGTCTCCCCAGAGATATCTAAAATGATTAAGCCTTCTTTAAGATTTGCCTGTATCAAGTCTCCCTGGTGTACTTTTTTGACTATGCCAGGACATTTTACTATAGGTAGTCCTATGTTTATGGCATTGCGATAAAAAATACGCCCAAAAGATTCTGCTACCACCGCCTTAATTCCGGCGCATAAAATAGCTCTGGGAGCATGTTCTCTACTGGAACCGCAGCCAAAATTTTTCCCAGCAACTATTATCCAATCTTCTCCTGCTATCTTTTCGGAAAAATCAGGAATAATATCTTCCATGGCATGTGAAGCAATCTCTTCCGGTGAAGTTAAATAAAGATACCTTCCCGGATAAATCTGATCCGTATCAATATCGTCTCCCACTTTAAAGACTTTACAAGTTATTATAAATTCAAACATATGAAATATTTCCTTTTCTAACGGATTAGAAAAATTCCCGGGGATCTGCTATTTCCCCTTTTAAAGCCGATGCAGCTGCGGTAGCCGGAGAAGATAAGAATATTTTTGCATCTGTG
>JAYEJO010000057.1:15621-17201 GCA_034660595.1 Candidatus Caldatribacteriota bacterium | reverse complement strand
CTTTTTTATATAAAATGGTTCGTTCCGTCGTGGGTACTCTCTTGGAGGTAGGTAAGGGAAAGATAAAATATTTAGAGGTAAAGAAGATATTGGAAGCTAAAAATAGAAAAATGGCAGGTAAAACTGTTCCTGCCAAAGGGTTATTTTTAATGAAAGTAAAATACTAATTCACTAATTGTTAAATCAATTAGTGAATTAGTATTTCGTATCGCGTATTGAGTATCGAGTATCGCGTAAAGAAAACCAGAATTTAAAACTCAAAACCCTTATAATGCATCGCGTATAGCGTTTAGTTATTTAAATAAGAAACATTTTTACCTACCAAAACTATGATTATTTTACATCATCTTTTTAATATTTTCTAAGATGAGAAGGAATAAGTATGAACTATTTTTAAAAATATTCTAAAAAAGATGAATTTATTAGCGTTGTGTAATTTTATTTTCTTATTTTTTTCTCTAGTTTTTTTTCACGCGATACTCGATACTCGATACGCAATACGAAATATAGCTTGACATCATGACTTGATTATATTACAATTTATTATGTTATTTTCTAATAAATGAAAAATGTTTTAAAGGAAATAAATGGTAAATTTATTTTTTAAAATAAATTATATATGAAATTATTAGGCAGGGAGGAACAAAGTGAAAACCTACAGTGCAAAAACTGAAGACATTGACAGAAAATGGTATTTAATTGATGCAGAAGGAGAAATATTGGGAAGATTGGCTACCCAAATAGCTACAATATTAAGAGGTAAAAATAAACCAACCTATACTCCATCTATGGATTTAGGTGATTATGTAGTGGTTATAAATGCTGAAAAGATAAAAATAACCGGAAATAAACTCAAAGGGAAAATATATAAATATCATACACCTTATGTGGGAGGCCTAAAAAGCGTTACTCTGGAAACATTATTAGAGAAAAAACCAGAATTAGTGGTGAAAAAAGCAGTTCAAGGCATGATCCCTCATACTAAATTAGGTAGAGCAATGATTAAAAAATTAAAGATTTATAAAGGGAATGAACACCCCCATCAAGCCCAAAAATTAGAAAAAGTTAACTAAGCAGTAAGAAGGAGGTTAAATACTTGTCACAAACAAAAAGTTACGGTACCGGAAGAAGAAAATCCTCAATTGCCAGAGTGTGGTTAGTCCCTGGCAAAGGTAGTATTAAAATTAACAAAAGAGCATTAGATAATTATTTTGGACGAGAATCTTTATCGACTGTAGTAGAGAAACCTTTAGAATTGGTGAATAAAAAGAATGAATTAGATGTTTTCGCTAAAGTAGAAGGAGGGGGCATTACTGGCCAAGCAGGGGCACTACAACATGGAATTGCTAGAGCTCTTCTACAATATGATCCTACTTTGCGCTCAATCTTAAAGAAGGAAGGTCTATTAACTCGGGATGCAAGGATGAAAGAAAGAAAAAAATATGGTCAAAAAGGCGCTCGGGCCAGATTCCAATTTTCCAAGAGATAATCATTTTCACGTTGTTGAAAAGAGAAAGGTTAGCCAAGTAGTAAGGCGCCTTTCTCTTTTTTTTTAGTTTTTTATCTGAAAACTACACAAA
>JAYEJO010000057.1:8929-15521 GCA_034660595.1 Candidatus Caldatribacteriota bacterium | reverse complement strand
GGCGCTCGGGCCAGATTCCAATTTTCCAAGAGATAATCATTTTCACGTTGTTGAAAAGAGAAAGGTTAGCCAAGTAGTAAGGCGCCTTTCTCTTTTTTTTTAGTTTTTTATCTGAAAACTACACAAAAATCGTATCTCGTATCTCGTGAATTGTATCTAGCTAAGAATTAGTTAGCTGGTTAAGAATAAAGAAGCCAGGAGACAGAATCCAGTATTCAGAATCATTTTATATTGCAAGGTTATATTATTTGTTAAGTTATTTCATATTCTTCTGACTCCTGACTCCCGAATTCTTAAATAATAATTATGGTTTTTCGCTTTTCGTTTTAAATTTTTAGTTGTATACTGATAACTGCAAACTGTATTTAAAACTAACGACTATTCACTATTCACTAACGACTAATTTCCCCCTTTAAGGAAAGAAACAATGAAAAGAAATCCTCGATTAGATATTTATTTGGACAAGATAAAAAGTAATTCAAAAAATATTAAAGCCCTTTGTTCAAAACGCGGAATTGAAGTAGTAGGAATAACTAAAGGATGTTGTGCTATTGCGAAAGTAGGACAAGCTATGATAGACGGGGGAATAAATATTTTAGGCGATTCTCGAATTGAGAATCTTAAAGGATTAAAAAAATCTGAACTTAAAGTAGAGACGATGTTAATAAGGATTCCTATGTTAAGTGAAGTAGATAGAGTTTTAGATTGGGCAGACATAAGTTTAAATTCAGAGATTTCGGTAATTAAATTATTATCAGAGGAAGCCATAAAGAAAAAAATTATTCATAGAATAATTCTGATGATAGACTTAGGGGACTTAAGAGAAGGAATTATGCCAGATGATGTTTTGCAAACGATAGGCGAAATTAGAAAATTATCGGGAATAAAATTAATAGGCATCGGTGCAAATTTTTGCTGTATCAGCGGAGTAATGCCTACTAAAAAAAACCTAACCAAACTGGTTGAATTAACAGAAGAAATTGAAAATAATTTTCATATAAATTTGGAAGTAATTTCAGGGGGCAGTACCAGTGTTTTAAAATTAGTTGAGGATGACATTATTCCTGATAGAATAAATCAGTTAAGGATAGGAGTAGGCATTCTGCTTGGCCAGGATGATGTAAGATTGCGCAATTTAACAGGCACTTATCAGGATACTTTTATTTTAACTGCAGAAGTTATAGAAGTACAAGAGAAGCCGTCTCTGCCCCGAGGAGAGATAGGTCGGGATGCTTTTGGGGAGATACCTGTTTTTCAGGATTTAGGAATAAGAAAAAGAGCCATTTTAGCAATAGGGAAACAGGACATTTATCTCAATAGTTTAATTCCTCTGAAAGAAGGAATAAGAATAGTAGGTGCAAGTAGTGACCATTTAATTATCGATATTACTGATTTTAAAGAAGAATTAAAAGTTGGTGACGAAGTAAAATTTAGGTTGAATTATCCGGCATTACTTTCTGCTACCACTTCAAAATACGTAAAAAAATATTTCTATAAAAGAAAGGAAGAAAAATAATGGCTATAGATATGAAAGGAAAAAATTTAGTATCAATTAATGATTTGAGCAGGGAAGAGGTTACTCAAATATTAGAAACTGCTGAGATTATAAAATTGAGACACTATTCCCATGAAGAACAACCTCTTTTAAAGGGAAAAGTTTTAGGAATGATTTTTCAAAAACCTTCTCTAAGGACCAGGGTATCTTTTGAAACAGGAATGATTCAATTAGGCGGGCAAGCAATTTATTTAGGTCCCAATGACATAAAATTAGGGCAAAGAGAAACAACTAAAGACATTGCTCAAGTGCTATCTCGTTATGTAAGCGGAATTATGGCTCGAACTTTCAGTCATGAAATAATGTTAGAATTAGCCAAGTATTCATCGGTTCCGGTTATCAACGGATTATCTGAACTTTTGCATCCCTGTCAGGTTTTAGGCGATCTGTTAACTATTAAAGAAAAGAAGGGTAGATTGTCTAATCTTAAATTAGCTTATATTGGTGATGGTAACAATGTGGCACATTCTTTATTATTTGGAGCAGTTAAGGTAGGGATGGACATTGTTTTAGCTGTTCCCCCTGGTTACGAGCCGAAGGAAGAGATTGTAAATCTGGCTAAAGAAGATGCAAAAAAAATAAATAGTAGAATAGAAATTATCCATGACCCGGAAGAAGCTGTAGATGGAGCTGATGCTATCTATACCGATGTTTGGACTAGCATGGGATTTGAAAAAGAGAGTGAAATTAGAAAAGATGCATTTAAGCCTTATCAAATAAATCAAAATTTAGTAAATAAGGCAAAAGATGATGTAATAATATTACATTGCTTACCTGCTCATCGTGGCGAAGAGATAACCGATGAAGTTATAGATGGTCCCCATTCTGTGGTAATTGACCAGGCAGAAAATAGATTACATGCTCAAAAAGGTGTTTTAGCTTTACTATTATAAAAATTTAGAGCAGTTGTTAGTGAATAAACCTAGCGTATAGCGTACAGCGTTTAGCGTATAGTTAGTATATAGCGAAAAACGAAAAGCGCAAAACTAAATTCGTATCTCGTATCTCGTGAATCGTATCTCGTAAGATGGTTAGCCAGTTTACCGGTTACCTGGTTTAAGAATTAAAATTATTTTGGTTAACTGCCTCAATTAACTTTCATCATTCAATTGAGAACTAGTATTTGAAATTAACGATTAGAATTAACTGGTTAACTGGCAAACGGGGTAACCGGGTAACCATATACGCGATACTAAAATAAGATTTGATTAACGAACAAAATAATTTTATAATTAATAAAAGGGAAAATATTTTATCTTTATAAAATATTTCCTTAATTATGCTTTAAATTTTTAACAAGTGAAAAAAGGAGAATCAAGTGCCAATCTCTTTTAATTTTTTAGATCTTATAGACATATTAATCATTGCTTTTATATCTTACCACATAATTCTCTTAATCAAAGATACCCCCGCAGTACAATTAATCAAAGGATTAGTTGTACTTTTTATTATTTCTTTTATTGCTGATCAACTTGGCCTTAGAACTATCAATTGGCTTCTAAAAGGAGCTATGGCTATGATGGTAGTAGCCCTGCCTATAATATTTCAGCCGGAAATAAGAAGAGGATTATTAAAAATGGGGAAAAGAGGATTTTTTATAAATACTTCCTTTTTGCATAAGGAAGTCGATAAAAAAATTGAACAATTGATAAATGGACTGGTCATGGTAATGCCCATGCTTTCCAGTAAGCATAAAGGTGCTTTGGTGGTTTTAGAGAGGGAAGTTGGTTTAAAAGATATTTTAGAGACCGGTATTATCCTAGATAGTGAATTTTCTCCCGAATTATTATATTCTATATTTATGCCTGACTCTCCTTTGCACGATGGAGCTGTAATTATTAGAGGGAATAAGATAGTAGCGGCAAATTGTATTTTACCGTTAAGCGAGAGGATGGATATTAGTAAATCTTTGGGTACCCGACATAGGGCAGCTTTAGGGTTAAGTGAGCAGACAGACGCTTTGATAATTATAGTATCGGAAGAAACAGGAAATATATCCATCGCATTAGATGGAAAGATTACGCGACCTATGGAGCCTCAGGGGTTGAAAAAGATGTTAACGCATTTATACCAACCTAAGACAATCTCTGAATTTGGTTTCTGGCCATCAGGGGATAACAAAAAATGAAAGAATTTAAAAATTGGTTTTTAAAAAATATCGATATTAAATTACTCTCTTTATTTTTAGCGATTATTCTATGGTTGTATATAGCAGGTGGGGAGAATCCAATAATAGAGAATTTTATCGATATCTCTCTTATCCAAAATAATCTCAGCGAAGACTTGGTGATAAAAGAGTTTCCTCAAAATGTAAGCATAGGGATTAAAGGCCCCAAAAATATAATAAATAACATTTCTTCTCATCATATTAACGGGATAGTAGATTTTTCTGAAATCAGCAAAGAGGGTCTATATAAATTGAAGGTAGAAGTTGCTGCCCCGAAAGGAACACAAATCACCAGAATAATTCCTGCAGAAATTAAAGTAGAAGTCGAAAGGATTTTAACTAAAGAGGTAGAAGTTGGATATAGTCTAATAGGAATTCCCGAGAAAGGGTTCTCTTTAGCTGACGAACCCCAATTTAATCCCTCAAAGGTTAAGATAATCGGTGCTCAAAGTGTATTAGAAAGTGTAAAACAGACAATTTGTGCCATTGATATTTCCGGAATAAAGGAAGACCTAAATAGAAAAATAAAAGTAAAAGCAGTTGATGTAAACGGAAATGAAGTTAGAGAAGTAAAGATTGAACCGGATATAGTGGAAGTATCAATTTCTCTGGCACGTGGGTATCCGGAGAAACAGTTACCGGTAAAACCAAGGATAATCGGAAAACCGTCTCCGGGTTATTACATTTCTGAAATATTATCTAACCCCGATGAAATAAAGATTTTTGGTAATTATTCTAAAATAAGTAATTTAGAATTTTTAGAGACCATCCCCATTGATGTGAATGGAATTACCAAGACCCTATCAGTAAAAGTTCCGCCCGCTTTAGAGGAGGGATTAAATATAGGGGAAGGCGAAACTATGTTAATAGAAGTAACTATACAAGTTAAGGAAGCTATAATACAGAAAATCTTAAAAGATATCCCGGTCGTACCTCAGGATTTATCTCCCTTTGTATCTTGTGAAATACAACCTGAGGAAGTTAATATCACTGTTGAAGGAAAAAATATTCTAATTGATAAATTAAAGGCAGAAGATATAACAGCTTTTGTGAAATTTAAGGATAATTTTAAGGTAGAGCAGAAGGTAAAAGTTCAAGTAGATCTTCCCGAAGGAATTTCTTTAATTAAGGTTGGACCGGAAGAAGTAACGGTGTGGGTCAATAAATAGAATTTATAATTTTCCAATTCGCCAATTCCCCAATACACCAATTAGTAAATCGGGCAATTGATTAATTGGTCAATTAATAAAGAGGTAATTTATGAAAAAATTATTTGGAACAGACGGAATAAGAGGAGTAGCTAATCGAGAACCAATGACTGCTGAAACGGCATTTTATATAGGAAGGACCGGAGCATATTTATTCAAAGATAAGGCTGACCCCAAGATATTAATCGGTAAGGATACGCGAATTTCGGGAGATATGTTAGAAGCCGCTTTAATAGCAGGAATATGTTCAGCAGGTGTAGATGTCCTAAGAGTGGGGATAGCACCCACTCCCGTAGTGGCTTATTTAACCAGAGCTTACCATGCTAATTGCGGAATAGTTATTTCCGCTTCACATAATCCCTTCGATCACAATGGTATTAAATTTATCAGAGGGGATGGCTTTAAGTTTTCTGATTCAGAAGAAGAAGAGATAGAGAGAATATATTTTGAAAATCATTCAAAGGATGAATGGCCTACCGAGAAAAATATTGGCAGAGTAAAAGAATTATCCGAAGGAGAAGAAAAATATATTGATTACATTAAAAGCACTCTTCCTTCAAAATTTACCCTCAAGGGATATAAAATCGTTTTGGATTGTGCCAATGGTGCGTCTTACCTAATTGCTCCCCGTGTTTTTACAGAATTGAGAGCTGAGATAATTACCATAAACGATAAACCTAACGGTATTAATATAAATTATAACTGTGGTTCAGTACATCCCGCTTCTTTGAAAAAAGAAGTTTTAAGACAAAAAGCAGATTTAGGTTTTTCTTATGATGGAGATGCGGATAGGGTTATTGCTGTAGATGAAAAGGGGAATATTGTAGATGGAGATCAAATAATGGCGATTTGTGCTTTGAATCTTATTAAGAAAGCCCAGTTGCCTAATAAAACAGTGGTAACTACCTTAATGAGTAATATTGGCTTTGATAAAATTATAGAAAAATCAGGAGGAAAAGTTATCAGAACCAAGGTTGGTGACCGTTATGTATTGGAAATGATGCTTAAAGTTAAAGCAGTATTGGGAGGAGAGCAATCAGGTCATATTATTTTTTCGCAATATAGTACTACCGGGGATGGATTGTTAACTTCCCTACAACTTATGAAAGTTCTTCGGGAAGAAGGAAAATCTCTATCCAGTTTAGCCTCGATAATGGAAAAGTATCCCCAGACTGTTTTAAATCTTAAAGTTAAAAATAAGACCCAATTCTTTAAAAATATCAGGATAGAAAAGATTATTAAAAAAATAGAAAAGGAGCTTGAAAGAAAGGGTAGAATTTTTGTTCGAGCTTCTGGTACCGAACCATTAATCAGGATATTGTTAGAGGCAGAAGATATGGATAAATTAGAGAAAATATCTCATGATTTAAGAGAGGTAATTGAAAAAGAAGATATATAGATAAGTATATCGTATATCGTATTGCGTATATCGCAATCAAACCTATAGCGTATTTAATTAGTTGGTTATTTGGTTACCTAATGGATTAATATTAAACCAGCTAACTAGCTAACTAGGTAACCAGCTAACCATTAAGGGAGGTGATAAAAAGAAATACAAATTTAAAAAAATTGAATACAAGCGCCAGAGCTTACTCAATTTGAAAGACTGAGTGTTTTGATAAAGTAAGTTGACGAGGAAGGAGTTTATCGAAAATTCGGCGG
>JAYEJO010000057.1:0-8829 GCA_034660595.1 Candidatus Caldatribacteriota bacterium | reverse complement strand
GGAGGTGATAAAAAGAAATACAAATTTAAAAAAATTGAATACAAGCGCCAGAGCTTACTCAATTTGAAAGACTGAGTGTTTTGATAAAGTAAGTTGACGAGGAAGGAGTTTATCGAAAATTCGGCGGATGCTCCTGGGTTGGCCAAATCCTTAGAAAACCTGTAAAACTTGTGAGTAATTGCAAGGACAGAGAGGTTTTTATGGTCAGGATCTATTTAGGGATTCCTGAAAATCTTCTTTCAGAATAATAAACGACAGATATTTTTTTCTATTTTACGCCAGCATTAGAATATTTTATGATTATTACCCTATTATCTTCCTTGATGGATTAGTAATGGGGTTTTTGTTTTTAAAAAATAAATATTTAATTTAAGAAAGGATTAAAAAATGTGTGGAATAATTGGATATATTGGTTCAAAAGAAGCAGTACCAGTTTTGATGTCCGGATTAAAAAAATTAGAGTATAGAGGATACGATTCTGCAGGTATTGCTGTATTTAAAGATAATAAAATTAGAATAGTAAAATGTAAAGGGAAGGTAGCCAAATTAGAAAATTTATTAGAAAAAGGGTCCCCAGAGGGGAATATAGGATTAGGACATACCAGGTGGGCTACCCATGGGAAACCCAATAACTTAAATGCGCACCCTCATGATGGATGTAATTCTGAAATAGTGGTAGTGCATAACGGTATTATAGAGAACTACATGCCTTTAAGAGAAAGATTAATTTCGGAAGGGCATAATTTTGTATCCGAAACAGATACAGAAGTTCTCCCCCATTTAATAGAAAGTAATTATCAGAATGACTTAACTTTAGCAGTAAAGGAATCCATAAAAGAAATAGAAGGTTCTTACGCTATTGGAGTTATTTCTACTCGTGATCCGGGAAAAGTTGTCGCTTCACGTTGTGGGAGCCCTTTGATTATCGGAATAGGAGAAGGAGAGATGTTTTTAGCTTCTGATATCCCTGCTTTACTTAATTATACCAAGAGGGTAATCTTTTTGGAGGAAAGAGAAATTGCTACTATAACTAAAGACGGAGTAGAGATAATCAATTCCGAAGGAAATATTTTACATAAAGAAGTGGTAAATGTTGATTGGGATGAAGAGATGACAGAAAAAAGTGGATATAAACATTTTATGTTAAAAGAAATTTTTCAAGAAACCATGGTTATTCGTAATAATTTAGAAGGTAGAATTAATCTGTCCACAAAAACATTGGAACTTGAAAGCCTATCCCTTCCTTTAGATAAAATTAGAGAAATAGAAAGGATATCTATTTTGGCTTGCGGGTCTTCTTATTATACAGCTTTAGCCGGTAAATATATTTTTGAGGAGTTAACCCGTATTCCGGTAGAGGTGGATTATGGTTCTGAATTTAGATACAGAAAAATATTACTGGGCAAAAAAGATTTAACCATTCTGATATCCCAATCAGGAGAAACTGCAGATACCATAGCTGCTTTAAGAGCTTGCCGTGAAGCCGGTTCTTATGTATTGGCTCTTACTAATGTAAGGGGAAGCACTATCAGTCGGGAAGCAGATAGTGTAATGTATATTAAGGCGGGTCCGGAAATAGGCGTGGCTACCACAAAAGCTTTTGTCGGCCAGTTAATGTGCCTTTACATACTATCTCTCTATTTTGCTCAAATTAGAGAGACTCTTGATTTGTCAGAGATTGATAAAATAATTTCCCAGTTAATAAAGATTCCTCAAATGGTCGAAATTATTTTACTTAAAAGCCCGAAGATTCTTAAATTAAGTGAGGAATTTTATAAATATCGTAATTTTCTTTATCTGGGGCGGGGGATTAATTACCCAATTTCTTTGGAGGGAGCCTTAAAGCTTAAGGAGATTTCTTATATTCACGCTGAAGGGTATGCAGCAGGAGAAATGAAACATGGTCCCATTGCTCTTTTAGATAAGACTTTCCCGGTAGTGGTAATCGTGCCTCAGGATAAGGTTTATACTAAAGTGATTAACAATATAAAGGAAGTCAAAGCTCGGGACACCCTGGTATTAGCCATTGCCACAGAAGGTGATAAAGAAATTAGCAATATAGTAGATAAAGTATTTTACATTCCTAAAACTTTGGATATACTATATCCTATCTTATCGGTTATACCTTTACAGTTATTTGCATATCACATTGCTGACAGATTGGGATGTGATGTAGATAAACCGAGGAATTTAGCTAAAAGTGTTACTGTGGAGTAGAAGAGCATATATCTTATTATTAAAAAAATCTATTTTGTAAAACAAAACGATAAAGAGTATAATTGTAAAAAAATATTGAAAAAAATCTTGAGGAGGAAGATTAAATGAAAAAAACGACCAAAGAAATGATTTTAAATAAAGCTAAAGAGCTAAATATAAAATTTATAAGATTGAGATTTACCGATATTCTGGGAATGCCCAAGAATGTAGAAATTCCGGTAAGAGAACTGGAAAAAGCCCTTAATGGGGAGATTATGTTCGACGGCTCTTCTATCCATGGTTTTGTGCGGATAGAGGAATCAGATATGTATTTAAAGCCAGATTTTTCCACCTTTACGGTAAATCCCTGGGAAGAAGAAAAAGATGTAGCCCGAATTACCTGTGATGTTTATAACGCTGATGGTTCACCCTTTGATGGTTGCCCCAGAAATAATTTAAAGAAAGTATTGAAAGAAGTGGAAGAGATGGGATATTCTACTAATCTTGGGCCAGAAGTAGAATTCTTTTTATTTTTTAGAGATCAAGAAGGGGAAGCGACTACTAAGACTCATGATCGAGGAGGGTATTTCGACCTTTTACCGGTTGATTTGGGGGAAGAAGCGAGAAGAGATATGGTAATCGCTTTGGAAAAATTAGGTTTTGAGATCGAAGCCTCACATCACGAAGTTGCTCCCGGGCAGCATGAGATAGATTTTAAATATTGTGACGCCCTTACCGCAGCCGATAGGATAATGACTTTAAAACTTACTGGTAAAACTATAGCCTTAAAACATAATTTACATGTTACCTTTATGCCTAAGCCTGTTTTCGGAATAAATGGTTCTGGTATGCACACCCATATTTCACTATTTAAAAATGGTAATAATATCTTTTATGATCCGAAGGGAAAATATGGAATGAGCAAAGAAGCCTTATATTTTATCGGTGGATTATTAAGACATGCCAAGGGTTTTACCGCTATTACTAATCCTTTGGTAAATTCTTATAAGAGATTAACTCCTGGTTATGAGGCGCCGGTTTATATTGCCTGGTCAGAGAGAAATCGCAGCCCTTTAGTCAGGGTGCCCGCAGCAAGAGGAGTAGGTACCAGAGCAGAATTGAGAAGTCCTGATCCATCCTGTAATCCTTACTTAGCTTTTTCTGTAATGCTGAAAGCTGGCATGGATGGAATTAAAAATAGGATTGAACCCGGAGAACCGGTAAGCAAAAATATTTATATAATGAGCAAAGAAGAGAAGGAATCTCTGGGTATCGAAAGTTTACCCTCAACTTTGAACGAGGCTTTATTAGAATTAGATAAGGACGAAGTAATAAAATCTGCTTTAACCGGTCATATTTTAGAAAATTATTTCGAGGCCAAGAGAGAAGAGTGGGAAGACTATCGAATTCGAGTTCACCAGTGGGAACTGGATAGATATTTAACAATTTATTAACAAATAGCGTATAGCGTTTAGCGTGTAGCGTGTAGGGGCTCGATTCATCGAGCCCGCAAGAAAATTTACCAAAAACCCCGGGTTGGATAAATCCAACCCCTACAAAACAAAATTGTGAATTCTGGAAGACAGGCTCTCGTCTATTGTTAAATATACGCTAAAAGCTATCCGCTATACGCTAAATGTACGAGATACAAGATACGAGATGCGAACGACGAATTAATTCTGGCTTCTGACTCTTGAATACTTACATTTTTTGGAGGTGGATAATTATTAGTATTTTTAAAGAAAAAATTAATCTGAAAAAAATTGATTTAAGAAGTGATACAGTTACTTTGCCGACAGATGAAATGCGCGAAGCTATGAATGATGCTGAAGTGGGGGATGATGTCTATCAGGAAGACCCAACAGTTAATCGACTAGAGGAATTGGCTGCTAAAAAATTGGAAAAAGAAGCGGCATTGTTTGTACCCAGCGGTACTATGGGTAATCTTATTGCGGTATTGACTCATTGCCAAAGAGGAGATGAAGTGATTTTAGAGATGGACTCCCATATATATTATTACGAAGTGGGCGGTATGTCGACAGTAGCAGGAGTAATGCCCCGGTTAATTGTCGGAGATAGAGGAATTCCTAATCTTCAGGATATTAGGGAAGCATTAAGAGAGGAAAATCTTCATTACCCCAAGACGACTTTAATCTGTTTAGAAAATACACATAATCGAGCAGGCGGAACAATCATCCCGCCTAAAGTAACCGAGGAAATCTGTCAGTTAGCTCATCAACGAAATATTGCTGTTCATTTAGACGGAGCCCGGATATTTAATGCTGCTATAGCTTTAGATATCGAACTAGCTCTCCTCACTAAAGATGTTGACTCGGTTATGTTCTGTCTTTCCAAAGGTCTTAGTGCTCCGGTAGGTTCGATTTTGGCCGGTTCAAAGGAATTTATTAAAAGAGCACGCAAAAATAGAAAGATGCTGGGTGGAGGGATGAGGCAAGCAGGTATTTTGGCAGCAGCTGGGATAATTGCCGTTGAAAATATGGTAGAAAGATTAGAAGAAGACCATAAAAATGCACGAATTTTAGGCGAAGGTTTAGCTGACATAAGTGGAATAAAAGTTGATTTAGCGACAATTCAGACCAATATGGTATATTTTGACCTTCGGGAATCAAGTATGGACACTTTCCAGTTTTTACCCAAATTAGCAGAATATAATATATTGGGTTCACCAAGACCACCTACCAAAGTTCGTTTGGTTACTCATTACGGAATAAATGAAGAAGATATTTATACTACTATAAAGGCGATTAAAGAGATAGTTAAAAATTAGTATATAGTATCGAGCATATAGTATATAGTGAAGATGGTTACATGGTTACCTGGTTAATTGGTTAAGAAAAACAGAAGCCAAATACATATCTCGTATCTCGTATAAAATACAGTAACAAGTAATATTTAATGAGTAATAAGATTAAATTTCCTAAATTATAAAAATAAGTATTTGTTACAGGTTACTTATCACCTGTTACACATTACATTACTTGTTGTTCAGTTAGTTATTTGTTTATGCAGTAAGCTGCATAACTAAGTAACCAACTAACCAGCTAACCAAATAACTAATTACAGGGAGGTTATACTTTTGCAAGCTTTACCAGGATACAAAAACTGTTTTGTCTGTGGGAAAGATAATCCCATAGGTTTAAATATCACTTTTTTCAGGGATCAAGATAAAATTAAAGCAGAGTTTATCCCCGAATCAAAACATCAAGGCTTCAAAGGAATTGTTCACGGAGGAATATTATTTTCTATTTTAGATGAAATAATGGGCAGAACTGCAATCATAACTAAGGATGTTATGACTATGACCGTAGAAATAAACATCAAATACAGAAAAAAAGCTCTGGTAGGGGAAAAAATTATCTTTACCGCGCAAATGACCAAAGATTCAAGCAGAATGATTGAGGCTCAAGCGGAAGCTCGTTCAGAAGATGGCACTTTATTGACGGAGGCAAAGGGGAAATTTATAGTTATATCCAAGGAAATGCAGAAAGAAGTAGAAGAATATATGTAATACTAATCTTAAATTAATTTAATTGTATAGGAATTTCCTTTTTCTGTAAGCCTAATTCGTATCTCGTATCCATTTAGTTATTTGGTTAATTAGTTACCTGGTTAGCTGGTTTAGGAAAGAGAAGTAAGAAGCAGAGAAGTAAGAAGTAGAGAGGATTCTTTAATAATAATTATGTTTTTTCGCTTTTCGCTTTAAGTTTTTAATTTAATATGAAGGTAATTAGTAAATTGTATAGAATATTTTAACTATACGCTAAACGCTACCCGCTATACTATTTATTATCGACTAATTAATTTTGTATTTGTATTTTAACTAGTTAACTAATTAACCAACTAACCAAATAACTAGATTGATTTGTATTAAAAACTAACGACTAATTTAAGAATATTTTACTAAAATTACCTTAATTATGAATGGGAGCAAATTATGTTTTTTACTAAGCTATTAATACTATTTGTAATAGTTCCGGTAACAGAACTATATATTTTAATTGAAGTGGGGAAGAAGATAGGGAGTCTAACCACAATTGGTATAATTATCTTAACCGGGATAATTGGAGCATACCTGGTAAAAAGTCAAGGTTTTATGATTTTAAGGAAGATTCAGAATGATTTAAATGAGGGAATCATGCCAGGGGACAGCTTAATTCAGGGAGCAATAATTCTGGCCGGAGGGATATTACTTCTTACTCCCGGTTTTGTTACAGATATAGTAGGTTTTATTTTTTTAGTACCCGTTAGCAGAAACATAGTTAAAAAATATTTACTAAAATGGCTAAAAGGAAAGATAAAAGAGGGCAATTTTTATTATAAAGAGTTTTAAAAATACTTATTCGTTTACAGCTAAAAAAATAGTAAGAAAAAGGAATGATATTATTGATTATAGGTTGTGGAATAGATTTAGTTAAAATAGAAAGAATAGAAAAAATAATTAAAAAGTGGGGAGATAATTTTATCTTTAGGATATTTACCACATTAGAGAGAGAATATTGTAAAAAAAAGAAGGGTAATAAATTTCAATCCTATGCGGGAAAATTTGCTGCCAAAGAAGCACTATTAAAAGCATTGGGATTAGGGTTAAGAGAGGCTAACTGGAAAGAGATTGAGATAAAAAATGATGAATTAGGACAACCTGTTATAGACACATCTGGAAAATTAAAAAATATCGCTTTAACAAAAGGAGTTAGCAAATATTTTATCAGCATCTCGCACACCAAAGAATATGCTGTTGCCCAGGTAATCCTTGAAGGTTCGCTTGATAAGTAAAAATCAATATGGTTGTTCGGTTAACCAGTTTACCAGTTACCCTGTTGAAGAATTAAAATCAGGTTGGTTAACTATATTAACTAACTCTCATCTTACAACTGAGAACCTATATTTGAAATTAACGACTAGTATTAATTGGACAACCGGTAAACCGGGCAACTGGCTAACTAAAATAATTGGTAAATTGGGCAATAGGTAAATTGGTTAATTATTTTAAAAGGGAGTTATCTTATGAAGGTAGTTACCAGTCAACAAATGAGAGAAATTGATCGCAAGGCAATTGAGGAAAATAAACTATCCGGTCTAGCTTTAATGGAAAATGCGGGATTAAGAATATTTCAAAGCCTAAAAAATATTTATACTGACTTGAGATTAAAAAAGATTATCATCTTTTCCGGATCGGGGAATAATGGTGGAGATGGTTTTGTAGTTGCCCGTCATCTTTATGATTATGGGGCAAAAGTAAAAGTATTTCTCCTGGCTCCTTCTAATAAAATTAAAGGTGAGGCAGGAGAAAATTTAAATATAATTGATAAAATGGGAGTTGAATTAATCGAAGCAGAAAGAGTAAAACTCGAAGAGATACAAGAAGCCATACAAAATTCTGATTTGATTATTGATGCTATATTGGGAACCGGATTGCAGGGAAAGGTGATTGGTTTAAAAGCTAAGATAATAAGTTTGATTAATATAGCAGGCAAGGAAGTAGTTGCCATTGATGTTCCTTCCGGTTTAAATGCAGATACGGGAAAGATTGTAGGGCCATGTATAAAGGCAACTCATACCATTACTTTAGCCCTGCCAAAAATTGGTTTACTGCTCTTTCCCGGGGCAAGTTATGCAGGAAAGGTAACGGTCGAAGACATTGGTATACCTCCTTATCTTTTAAAAAATGATAAAATAAAAACCAATATGGTAACCCAGGAGATAGTCAAATTGCTTCTGCCTTTACGTGCAACCTATTCCCATAAAGGGTCTTTCGGCAAAGTTTTGCTCTTAGCCGGTTCGGTAGGCATGACTGGAGCAGCCTATTTAGCTAGTGAAGCAGCTATGAGAAGTGGAACAGGTATTGTGGTATTAGGAATTCCTCGAAGTTTAAATCAAATAATGGAAGTAAAATTAACCGAAGTTATGA
Source organism: Candidatus Caldatribacteriota bacterium (assembly GCA_034660595.1). Lineage (GTDB taxonomy): Bacteria > Atribacterota > Phoenicimicrobiia > Phoenicimicrobiales > Phoenicimicrobiaceae > Sediminicultor. Next base: position 704 of record JAYEJO010000057.1, on the reverse strand, counting down.
CTCTCCCTCTTGCTGAAACAAAAAAACAGTCTTTAGGAGAGGATGCAGAAGAAACAATTTTAAAATTAATGAAAGATTTTTCCGTATTAGGAATAGGTCCTGGTATTTCTCGAGAGTTAGAAACCCAGCGATTAGTAAGAAAAATTATTGAAAAGTCCAATATCCCTTTGGTTATTGATGCTGATGCAATATACGCCTTAAGTAAGGATGCTTCCCTATTGAAAAAGGTTAAAGTTCCTCTGGTGATTACACCTCATCCAGGAGAAATGGCTAAACTAATAAATAAGGACATAGATTATATTTTAGATAATCAATTAGATATTACCAGAAAAATCGCTCAAGAATTTGGAATTATTGTAGTTTTAAAGGGAGCTAGAACAATTGTGGCTGATAAAGAAGGAGAAGCCTATATCAATATTGGCGATAATTCGGGAATGGCTACCGGGGGTTCGGGGGATGTTCTTACTGGAATAATTTGTAGTTTAGTAGCTCAAGGGGCCGATAGTTTTTCGGCAGCAATAGCCGGAGTTTACATCCATAGTCTGGCCGGTGATTTAGCCCGAGACATCAAAGGAGAAAGAGGAATGATAGCCGGTGATATCTTATCTCAAGTACCCCAGGCTTTTTTGAGTTTAGAATAAATAAAGACAGTAATAGTATTATAGCGGATAGCGTTTAGCGTAGAGCGTATAGTTGAGGAAAAA
>JAYEJO010000056.1:0-4588 GCA_034660595.1 Candidatus Caldatribacteriota bacterium | reverse complement strand
ATTCGCAATATAAGTCTTTCTTTTGAGCGAGCATAGACTTGTTCAGCCTTCTTTATTCGGTACCTGATTTAATTTAATAAACTTTAATTTATTTTAATATATTCTTAATTAATAGTCTAATGGAGCGACCACAGGGAGCGCGGCAATCCCGTAAATTAGAAATAAAACAAGAGGGAGTTAACTATAAAAATTTGGAAAAAGTAAGGTCATTCATTGCCGTTAATTTAAATCCGGAAATAAAAGAATATTTAGCTTCTCTTCAGGCCGCCTTAAATATTCCTGAAACTAAAATAAAATGGGTGGGAAAAGATAACCTACACCTCACTATGAAATTTCTGGGGGACATATCGTCAGAGCAAAGGGAATTATTAAAATCAATATTAAAAGAAATTGCCAGTCAACATAATCCATTCATTATAAAATTATCTTCTAATATTGGAACATTTCCAACTTACCAGATGCCCCGAATAATATGGGTAGGAATCAAAGAGGGTATAAACGAATTAAAAGAGTTATATAATTCTATAGAAGATAATCTGGTTAATCAAGGTTTCCCCCGGGAAGATAAAGATTTTCATGGCCATATAACCATCGGAAGGGTGAAATTTATTAGAGACAAGACTAATTTTATTCAAATATTAAAAAGAATTGAGGTAAATAATTTTACCCAAGAAGTTGGCAGTATTGACCTTATGGAAAGCAAATTAACCCCGAGTGGTCCTATATATAATATAACAGCTAAATTCCCTCTATTAAAACAGTAAAAAATCCGAAATATTACTAAATTATTTATAAAAAAAGAAAATACAAAGGAGTAAACTAAAAAATGACTGACAAAATAGAACAAAACAACCCGGAAAGAGAAAAAGCCTTGAATGTAGCCATGCAGAACATTGAACAAAGATTCGGAAAGGGTTCCATAATGAAATTAGGGGGCCGCCCCAAGATTTCCGGAAGTCAGACTATTTCCACCGGTTCATTGAGCTTGGATATTGCTCTGGGAATAGGCGGAGTCCCAAGGGGAAGAGTTATCGAGATATTTGGTCCTGAATCTTCCGGGAAGACTACACTCGCTTTACATATTATAGCTGAAGCTCAAAAAAATAACGGTATCGCTGCTTTTATTGATGCTGAGCATGCCCTAGACCCAATTTATGCTAAAAATATTGGGGTTAATACAGATGAATTGATCATATCTCAACCTGATACCGGTGAACAGGCTTTAGAAATAGCTGAATCTTTAGTTAGAAGTAACGCGGTTGATGTTGTGGTAATAGATTCGGTCGCTGCCCTGGTCCCTAAAGCAGAAATAGAAGGTAATATGGGAGATTCCTATATGGGATTACAGGCAAGATTAATGTCTCAAGCTTTAAGGAAGCTTACAGCTATTATTAGTAAGTCAAGAACTACAACTGTATTTGTAAATCAAATCAGAGAAAAGATTGGTATCTTTTTTGGCAATCCTGAAACTACTCCCGGCGGCAGAGCGCTCAAGTTTTATTCTACCATTAGAATGGATATCAGAAGAAAAGCAACCATTAAAAAAGATGAAAATAATATCGGAATAACTGCTAAGGTGAAAGTAGTAAAAAATAAATTAGCCCCTCCCTTCAAAGAAACAATGTTCGATATAATTTTTGGTAAAGGAATATCTAAGGAAGGGGATATTATAGATCTCGGTGTTAACTATAATATATTAAAAAAATCAGGTGTTTGGATATCCTATAATGATATAAAATTTGGCCAGGGGCGTGAAAACTGTAAAACATATCTGGAAGAACACCCTGAGATTGCCAATGAGATAGAAAACAAAATATTGGCCACCGCCGGGCTTAATGAAAGAATAAGTAAAGAGGTTCCAAAAAAATAAATAAAATCACTTCTATAAATTATGATAAAAAAGATGCCAATCAAGTAGTTATCTATACAAATAATAACACCAAATACAAGCTAAATGAAAATGTAATTAGCTCATTAGATATTTACGTGGGCAAAGAATTATCTGACCAGGAAATTGAAAAAATAATTTCCGAAGATAAAACCATAAGAGGCAAGGAATATCTCTTAAGACTTTTATCCCGGAGAATTTATAGCAGATACGAAATATCCGGAAAATTAAAGAACAAAGGATACCCTGAAAACATTATCGCTGACCTTATTTCTTGGTTAGAGGATAATAACTATATTAATGATGAACTCTTTGCCGAGATGTGGGCACAATTTCGATTACAAAATAAACCTATAGGAAGGTATAAATTAAATCAGGAATTAAGAATAAAAGGAGTTAAGCAGGATATCATCCAAAAAGTTATAGACAAAACCTATAAAGAAATGAATGAACTAACCCTGGCTCGAAATATTATAAAAGAAAAAATTGTGGTATCCAAAATAAAAAATATTAGGGTAGACCCCAAAAAAATATATAATTTTTTGATAAGGAGAGGTTTTTCAACAGAAATTTCGAAAAATATTTGCAATGAGCTAAACAACCAAAATAAGTAAAAAGTAATAAGTGACGAGTAATAAGCACCTGTTTTTATAATTTCTGAAATTTAATCTTGTTACTCATTACTCATTACTTGTCACTGTATTTTATACGAGATACGATTCACGACATACGAGATACGAATCATTGACTTTTCACACTATACAGGTTAAAATATTTTAAGTGATTTTTTCAAATTCTTGTAATCTTTTATTTGATTATTACGGTTTCAATTTTTATGTAAATACATATTTAATTATGTTAAAATGTGATTTAAATTAAATTATATCTTACGTACCTTGTAAATTGAATATTAGGAGGTGAAGTAATATTAAAATTTACTATATTATTATTCTAAACATCCTTATTGGTATAACAATAGGTTATTTACTCACTAAGTATATTGCTAAAACAAAAATATCATCAGCCAAAGTAAGCGCTAAGAATATTATAAAAAATGCCGAAAGAGAAGCGAATTCCATCAAGAAAGAGACAGAATTGCAAGCAAAAGAAGAAGCTTACAATATTAAGAAAGATGTTGAGGTGGAAATCAAACAAAAACGAATCGAAATGCAAAGGCTCGAGAACAGCTTAATTAACAGAAGCAATAGCTTGGTTCAAAAAGTAGAATCACTTGAAAAAAGAGAAAAATTATTAAATTATAAAGAAAAAGAACTCGAAAATAACATCCAAAAAATCAATAATTTATACCAAGAACAGAAAAACGAATTGATAAAAATTTCAAATATGAGTGTAGAAGAAGCAAAGAAGGAACTTTTAGGCAATTTGGAAAAAGATCTTACTCATGAAACCGGTAAGATGATAAAAGAGGTTGAAGAACAGGCAAAAATAGAAGCAGAAAAAAAATCCAGAAAAATTATATCATTAGCAATTCAAAGATATTCCGCTGACCACACAGTAGAAACAACGACATCTTTTGTACCTTTACCCAATGATGACATGAAAGGGAGAATCATCGGAAGAGAAGGCAGGAATATCAGGACATTCGAAATGTTAAGCGGAGTTGATTTAATTGTAGATGATACCCCGGAAGCGGTTATTATCTCGGGGTTTGACCCTATACGAAGAGAAATAGCTCGGCTGTCTTTAGAAAAGCTGATTACCGATGGCCGTATACAGCCAGCAAGAATTGAAGAAATAATAGAAAAGACGAAATTAATAGTTGAGAATAAGATCCAGGAAGAAGGAGAAAAAGTAGTATTTGATACGAATGTAAAAAATATAAGTCCAAAACTGATTAATTTATTGGGAAGATTGAAATATCGCACAAGCTATGGACAGAATGTTCTACAGCATTCAATAGAGGTTGCCTATCTTTCTGAAATTATGGCTTCAGAAATTGGCGTAAATTCTCAATTGGCCAAAAGGGCAGGGCTCCTTCACGATATTGGGAAAGCTGTTGACCATGAAATAGAAGGGACTCACGCTATAATCGGTTCTGAGATTGCCAAAAAAAATGGTGAAAGTCCTAAAGTAATTAATGCCATTGCTGCTCATCATTCGGATGTAGAACCTAAAACAATTGAGGCCGTTTTAGTCCAATCAGCTGATGCTATATCTGCTTCTCGTCCCGGTGCCCGGCGTGAGATGTTGGATACTTATATAAAGAGACTTGAAAATTTGGAAGAAATTGCTAATTCATTTGAAGGGGTGAAAAGAGCATTCGCTATACAAGCGGGCAGAGAAATTAGGATAATCGTAAACCCGGAAGAAATAGATGATTTTACAGCAAAAAAGATAGCAAGAGATATTTCAAAAAAGGTTGAAAAAAATATAGATTATCCCGGTCAAATTAAAGTAATGGTTATCAGAGAAACCCGCTCAGTTGAATATGCAAAATAGATAAATTAGCGTGGAGCGTAGAGGAAAGAAGTGTAGAAGTAGGAAATACAGAAATTACAGTTGTAGAGGCGTGATGAATCGTGCCCACAGAAGACAGAATGAAAAAATAGAAATGTCATTGCGAAACACTATGACTTTGTCAAGCACTTTTTAAACTTTTTAGATACATAGGGTTTATTGATCGATAATCTTTGATATACCGGGTATTGTTCCGGATTATAGTACAGGCTATCTTAAGCA
>JAYEJO010000055.1:0-17650 GCA_034660595.1 Candidatus Caldatribacteriota bacterium | reverse complement strand
TTATTCGCAATATAAGTCTTTCTTTTGAGCGAGCATAGACTTGTTCAGCCTTCTTTATTCGGTACCTGATTTAATTTAATAAACTTTAATTTATTTTAATATATTCTTAATTAATAGTCTAATGGAGAGCGAAGCGACGCGTGGTAATCTCTACTAACTACGTAGGACAGGCGTTCCCCGTTTTCACGAGGCAGGCCCGCCTGTCTAATAAGTGTGTAGGTCAAGATATCGATTTTAAATGATAGGGGGCGGATTTATCCGCCCCGTCTTTATCTCAGACATTATGTAATACAATATAGTTTCTGTTGGCCTCTCCCTCTGTCATTCCCGCGAAAGCGGGAATCCAGTAGAGAATGACAAAAGATATTTTAATAAAAATAATATTTTTATATTTTTATAATTGCAGAAAGACCGGGAAAAATCTGCAATTTATTTTTTTGTAAATCAAACTCACCTATATTAGAGGAAGATAAATAATGACCCATAAACAAAAATTATATATCCGAACCTTCGGTTGCCAGATGAACGTCAATGATTCAGAATATATTGTTGGCCAATTAGAACAATTGGGTTATTCAACCACAGAAGACATACTTAAATCTAACTTGATTTTATTAAATACTTGCTGTGTGAGAGCAAAAGTCGAGCAGAAAATATTCAGCTTAATCGGGAAGATAAAAAAAATAAAAGAATCTAAACCGGATGTGATTTTGGGTATCTGCGGATGTATGGCCCAAAAGGAAAAAGAAAATATATTTGAAAGGGCACCCCATGTCGACTTTATATTTAATCCCTCTCAAATAAATAATTTGGAAAAAATTATTAATGATATAATAAAATACGGCAACAAAAAATATATTTCTTGCGACGATACTCCTGAATTCAGTTTTAATCATGTTCCGGTTAAAAGAGGAAGTAAAATATCAGCCTGGATTCAAATAATGAGAGGCTGTAATAATTATTGCTCTTACTGTGTTGTACCCTACACCAGGGGTCCTGAGCAGAGCAGGGGAACCTCCGAAATATTATCAGAAGCAGCTGATTTGGCTCATGATAATTACAAAGAAATATTTTTATTGGGTCAGAATGTCAACTCCTACGGTAATGACCTTTCTCAGTCTGTTACCTTTTCTAAATTATTAGAATTATTAAATGATATTAAGGGTATAGAAAGAATAAGATTCACCACTTCTCATCCCAAGGATTTTTCTTTCGATTTGATAAAAACCATAAAAAACTGCCCTAAAGTCTGTAACCATATCCATTTACCCATTCAATCCGGCTCAAGCAAAATACTTAAGATGATGAATAGAAAATATGATATCGATTATTATAAGAATATCATTAAAGAAATTCGGAATAATATAGACAATGTTGCAATTACTACAGATGTAATGGTGGGGTTTCCCGGAGAAACTGAAAATGATTTTATGGACACTTTAAATGCTTTTAAAGAAATAGAATTTGACGAAGCATATACTTTTATTTATTCTAATAGAGAAAACGCGATTGCTTCACTATTACCCGAACAGCTTCCTTTAGAGGTCAAAAAGGAAAGGTTGTGGAAACTTATCGATTTACAAAAGGGAATATCAGATAAAATCAATAAAAAACTTGAAGGAGAGATACTCGAGGTACTGGTGGACAAGAAGTCTAAAAAGCATATTGAAAATCAATTTTCAGGAAGAACAGAGACCAATAAAACCGTGGTATTCACCAGTAAACAAAATCTGTTAGGGCAATTAGTTAAAGTTAAAATTATCAATTCAAGTCCGTGGACTTTATACGGAGAACTAATTTAATGATTAATAATGAAGACAATAATTTACTTATTTTATTGGGTCCCACCGGGGTAGGCAAAACAGATATTTCGATTAAATTAGCTCAAAAAATCCCCGATATTGAAATAATCTCTGCCGACTCCATGCAAATATATAAATATATGGATATCGGCACTGCCAAACCCGATAAAAGCATATTAAAAGCCATAAAACATCACATGATAGATATTGTTGACCCCTCAGAGGATTTTGACGTAATACAATACAGCAAATTAGCTGCAGATGCAATATCAGATGTCCTTAAAAGAGGTAAAATACCGCTATTAGCGGGAGGTTCCGGACTGTACATTTCCTCAGTAATTAATCCGCTTTTTGAGGGGCCCGCCCGGGATATTGAGTACAGAAAAACCTTGGAAGAAGGGGCCAAAATACACGGTAAAAAGTATTTATATGATAAATTATCCGAAATAGACCCCATTTCTGCTTCCAGAATTAAACCTAATGATTTACGAAGAATAATCAGGGCTTTGGAAGTTTTTAAATCTACCGGCAAACCCATCTCTTATTTACAGAAAAAAGCTTCTGATAGTAGTGCGAAATTTAATTATCAAATTATAGGATTTAAAAGAAGCAGAGAGAATCTATACCAAAGGATTAATTTAAGAGTTGACAAGATGCTCAAGGACGGATTTATAGAAGAAGTTAGGATGTTAAGAGAGATGGGCTACAAAGAAGATTTAAATTCAATGCAAGGGTTGGGCTATAAACAGATAAACAAGTATCTTAACGGCACATACAGCAAAGAAGAAGCTATCAATTTAATAAAGATAGAGACCCGGCATTATGCCAAAAGACAGATGACCTGGTTTAATAACAAAATAGAAAATATCCACTGGATAGATTTAGATAAAACGTGCGAAAATGACGTAATATCAAAAATATTTCCTACTTATACTTCCTCCCCCTTGAGGGGGGAGGATTAAGGTGGGGGTGGAGTAGGGGTTCAATTCATTGAACCCGTCTTTTCTTTCCTATCATTCCCGCTCCTCCCTATGCCATTACTCCTTCTGTCATTCCCGCGCACGCGGGAATCCATCCTTTTCTCACTTCCTCCCCCCAAGCCCGTCTTTTCCTTTCTGTCATTCCCATGGAAATGGGAATCCATCCTTTCTTATCATTACGATTGAACCAGTTACAAAACAACATATACAGGCTCAATTTACAAAAATCCTAAAATTATTTTAAATTATTTTCCCAAAAAAGAAGGATTGTTAAAAGTTTTGTCGTATATATGAAATACATAGAATAGATATATCTATTTTCTATATCTACAAAAATTGAAAGATTCACACCAACTAATAACCCAATTTCAAATTAATGATGCTTCATTAATTGCTCCACTAAATTATCTTGACATTCTCATAACAAGAGTAGAGGGGGGGGTGAAGTACAAGCAAATAATTAAACTTATCCGATTTTTTCAAACTACCGTTCCTACACGATTTTGTTAATTTTGACTATTTATACCTTAATTCCAACATTAAAATATCTTTTGGGTTTAATTGAAATAACGAATTTATAATGAAAAATATCTATATTTTTAGTTAAATTAAATTCAAGAACAGGGAGGTGATAAAGATAAATAGGTAGAAAGGCAAATAGAGTAAAAAGAAAACCTTAATAAAAAGGAGGAAGAATTAGGTATGTTTAGGAAAAAAATTTGGAGTTTAATTTTAGTACTGGTGTTTGTATTAGCGCTCTCTGTTCTTGTTACTAATGGCAAAGAATTAGATTTGCCAAGAGGGTTGCATCTCACATGGAACAGTGATGCAGTATCTTCCACAATGGTAGTGACCTGGAAGACTACCACATCTGAAGCGGGGAACACAGTTTTATATGATACCAAATCTAAAGGAGGGGATCCCGCGCTATATGCATACTCTGCCGAGGGGGTGGCACATACTATCGAGGAACTCGAGGGCTACATTCATGATGTAGAGCTCCAGGGGTTATCCCCAGGGACCACTTACTATTTTATATGTGGAGGCGAAACCGGCGGGTACAGCGAGGAGCGTAAATTACGTACCATACCCGAAAATCCTGACCACATAAGGTTTGTTGTTGGAGGCGACTGGCGGAAAGGTTCGATAGACTTCCCTTGGGGAAGAGATGAAATCTCCAAGTTGATGGCGGCTTATGATCCATACTTCGCAATACATACTGGTGACTTCGTGAATAAGGCCTTCAGGGTGAGCGAGTGGGACGATTGTTGTGACCATATGCAGGAGGCTTGGATTGACACCCAGGGATACACAATACCAATAATCCCGGTTATTGGTAATCATGAAGTTGGAACTAAGGATGAATTCGAGCTGTCAAAAGAAGATGCGCGTTTTTACTATGAATACTTTAACTTACCAGAGATTGAAAGTTGGTACTCACTTGCGATTACACCCTATCTTCACTTTATTGCCTTAGATAGCGAGACCTATACAAGCTCAGATAGCGAGCAATATGCCTGGGCGGATAAAGCCCTCAAGACAGTTGAAGATATAACTTGGAAGATGGTCGGATTCCATAGACCAGCCTACGATCCTCGAGGAAAGGGTAAGTCGGAATATTTTCTGCCATTATTAGACCAGCATCACGTTGATATAGTAGTTAACGGGGATGTTCATCTCTATGAAAGACTTCAACCGATGAATCCTTCTGTTTCAAGAGGACGATACTTCCCCTTTAAAGAAGGGACTGTACACGTAGTTGCTGGAGGATGGGGAGCTCCGCTTTATACACATTATCCACTATGGTGGAATGCTTGCGGACCAATATCGACTTACCATTTTACAGTATTTGATGTTTACCCGGATGTTCTCTATATGAAAACTATCGATGTAAATGGCAATGTCATTGATGAACTTGCTATTCGGAAGGAATTAGCTGAACCGGAAACCATTATTTGCTGCCGAGAAACCGCAAATGCCGATGATATCTCCGGACCTGCACCCTTGATCTCGTTTGGTGTAGGAGACTCTCCACAGATTATGTCTATTTCTAAGGTTGGCAGCGGTACAGTCGTTGCTGCCGGTTTAGCTTGGAACTGCGTTAATGAAGGCTGGAGAGAAAATGAATATGAGATTCTATTTGATAAAGTATTTCAGGAAATGGTTCCGGATTCCAAAGATGTGCTGTGGTATGAAGGTTACGGTGTTGCTTATGATACAACTGCGTGTTCAGAACTGGTTTCTGCCTTGAACGAACTAGGATACTCGGTTGTAGGCGACAAGACGGAACCCATAACGACAAATTTGTTAGAAGCATATGATATATTAGTTATTCCCCAGCTTAGACTCGGTTCTGGCTTTGAAGGTGGTGACCCCACACTTCTTCCTTGGTCTGATGTTGAGATAATTAAAAACTTTGTGGAAGATGGAGGAGGGCTGCTGATTATGGATGCCCACGATTATGGAGGCAATAACTGGTGCAGGATACAAAATAAGATCTTGGAGGGTTTAAGCGCTGGCATGACTCTTCAATCTGATGGGGTGTATGATTGGGTAGACAACTGGCAGCAGGGATGGTATCCATTAGGTGATGTAGACCCGATGACAAGTATAGGAAAGGCATACGTGAACGAAACAGGAAAAACTGAAATCGGTCTCTTTGAGCTTTCTACAGTTATAGCGAGCCCCCCGCTCTATTTAGAAAAAGTTGCAGGTGGGGAAAGAACAATAGTGGATGGAAGGAAAATGAAAGCAGACGCGAGGGTTATCATAGAGACTAAGGAAAACGGAAGCGGTTTTGTTCGCATACAAAGGGCTCCTGATACCCTCACTGAATTCGTAGTAGTAGATGTTAGCACTGATATGTCATCGAAGTTTATCGAGTGGCCCATGACCATTGAGATTTACTATACAGACGATGCATTTACTGCCTCAGGCATAGAAAAGGAAGAATTACTACAAATGTACTACTGGGACCTTGAGCAGGGTATGTGGTGCCTGTGTCCGGAAAGTGGCGTGAATGTTGACAGAAATTGTGTATCAGCAAAGGTCTATCATCTTTCTAAATTTGCGTTGATGGCAAGCCCATAATGACCTAAAAAAATGTCAAGGGTAAAATAAAAATAGAGGGGGCTGGGCTACTCATTTGGTAAACTTAAAATATGATTTTACTAAATCTGTAGCCTACCCCCCCAGAACAGTAACTTTATTTAAAGGTTCTGGAATTCCGTCAAGCTCCCGTGTTTCTTTGTAGTTTCCTCCCATTAAACCCGTCTTTTCTTTCCTATCATTCCCGCTCCTCCCTATGCCATTACTCCTTCTGTCATTCCCGCGCACGCGGGAATCCATCCTTTTCTCACTTCCTCCCCCCAAGCCCGTCTTTTCCTTTCTGTCATTCCCATGGAAATGGGAATCCATCCTTTCTTATCATTACGATTGAACCAGTTACAAAACAACATATACAGGCTCAATTTACAAAAATCCTAAAAATATTTTAAAATATTTTCTCAAAAAAGAAGGATTTTTTTAAATAAATGTAGTATATATTAAATAAAGATATTTAAAATCATTATTCATGCTTTAAAATAAAAGAAAGGATTTTATATAAAACTATATTAAATTTAATATTGTAACCTGTATGAAGGTAACAGGAGAGAGTTTTTCTTTTATTTTAAAAAGTAAAAACGCCGAAGAGGCAAGATACTAAAGGTATCCAAACTTTCAGGCAAAAGAACTGTTACCGGACAGAACTCTGGAGAGCTTTATACAAAAAAGCACCGACGGGGCAATTCCTAATCCTTAGGAAAACCCTTACAGAGTTTACTTACTAAAGGGCTATTTCCTAATTTCATAGGAAGAATCTTTCAGGTAAAATGACAGAGTGAGAGAGTAATTTAATTATTTTCTTATTCTGTCTTTTTTGTTTATAATTATTGAAAATCGCTTTATAAATATAAATCTATATTGAAAAAAACAATGCAACAATAAAAGAAATAGCTTTTTTGTGAATTTGTGAAGACTTAACCCGTATATTATTTTTATATTATTTCGAGGAGTGATTATAAAATGGCAATAAAAAGTATGGAACAAATAGTGCAAGATTTTCTTAAACCTGCAAATATTAAGATTAATGGAAAAAGGCCCTGGGATATTAAGGTGAATAATCAAGGTTTATATTTAAGGGTTTTGTTAGGCGGGTCCATCGCCCTAGGAGAAGCATATATGGATGGATGGTGGGAATGCAAGGCACTTGACCAACTCGTTGATAGGTTTCTGAGAGCAAGATTGAATATAAAAATCAGCAGGCTTACAAGGTATCTTGTATGGAATAACATCAAAGCCAGAATAGTAAATCAGCAAAGAAAATCAAAAGCATACGTGGTTGGGGAACGGCATTATGATATAGGCAATGACCTCTATAAAAATATGCTTGACAAAAGATTAAACTATAGTTGCGGTTATTGGAAGAATGCAAAAACTCTGGATAAAGCACAAGAAGATAAGTTAGACCTGATTTGCAAAAAACTAAAGTTAAGCCCGGGTATGACTGGTTTAGATATTGGCTGCGGTTGGGGAAGTCTTGCAAAATTTGCTGCCGAGAAATATCATGTTAAGGTAGTAGGCATTACAGTCTCTAAAGAACAAGTACGGTTTGCAAGAGAACTCTGCAAAGGTCTTGATGTAGAAATACGATTACAGGATTACAGAGATCTTAAAGAAAAATTTGATTGTATTGTTTCTGTTGGCATGTTTGAACATGTGGGTTATAAAAATTACCGGAATTTTTTCAAAGTTATTGACCGCTGTTTGAAAGATAGTGGCCTGTTCTTATTACATACCATTGGAGGAAACAGATCAGTGACCTGCCTGGATCCCTGGATTAATAAATATATATTCCCAAATGGAATGCTTCCTTCGGCAAAACAAATCACCAAAGCATATGAAGGTATATTTAAACTTGAAGATTGGCATAGTTTTGGAACATATTATGATAAAACCTTAATGGCCTGGTACAAGAACTTTAACAAAAACTGGGATAAAATCAAAATTAATTATGATGAACGGTTCCGTAGAATGTGGAACTACTATCTCTTGATCTGCGCAGGGTCCTTCAGGGCACACAGTAACCAATTATGGCAAATAGTATTCTCTAAAATAGGCTCACAAGTAAACTATGAAAGCATACGTTAACCTTCTCTCGATTTTTTACGTTAAACCTTCTTGATATTCATTATTTATATCGTGGCAGGGGAAGGTTGCAAAAGCTCAATAATTCGCTAACTTTTTCTAACTTTTCATAAGGCGTCTGATATTCTGTCAAGCTCTCATGTTTCTTTAAATATTTGTATTCGACCTGATCGGGGAACGGGAACCCATCCTTCTGTCATTGCGAGGAGCGAAGTAAGCCTGTCCCCGCGAAGGCGGGGGCGGCAATCTCGTTATTTTCTTACATTTTATATTTTTCTTAATGTAGGGGCTTGATTCATCAAGCCCGCAAAAAGCCCATTTTACAATGTATTATCCATCAATATTAAAATATTTTAAATTATTTTCCCAAAAAAGAAGGATTTTTGAAATTAATGTTGTATATAGTATTTACAATAAAAAAATAAAGAAAATAATTCTAAAAATATTTTTAAGAAGAAGGTGAAGTGTTAAAGTAATACTCCAAGGAAAGTTGAGAAAGGTACACTGTCCGAAAGGGTTGGTCGCAAAGCTTTGGGTCTAAATCACTTTTAGTGACATGACCGTCAAACTGCCGATTTTTTTATTTTAAAAGATAAAAAAGGTGGGCAGTTTTTTTTATTCTATGAACTGCAACCCGCCTTAGAAAATAAGAGGAGGCGATGTTTCTTGACTTTATGGAAGTTATTTAAATCAAAACTTCAATATTATGTAAAAAAAATATTCCTATTAAAATATGCTAATAATTTTTTTAGCTCTCATTATCAGGGGTTGAATTCTTACCTTAATTACATCATGGAATTAAAGCCGAACAGGCAAAGATGGGGAAGATGGTAAACTTATCGAATGGTATTCCCTATTCTGCTGATTTAAGCCGTTAATATTATTGCGAGTGGAATGCAGAATGATACAGAAAGTAGCACGAAAATAAAAAATATCAAACTTTTTTCCAAAAAAAGAAGGATTTTCAAAATATGTGTAGTATATAGTAGAAATATATAAAAATGAAGGGAGTAGAATGATGAGCAAAAAGAATTTATTACCAGTTTCTATCTTGATATTAATATCAGGAGCAATGTTTTCTTCCCATTTTGGGGTAGGGGATCTTATTTTTCCTCCAATCTTGGGAAGGGGGGCAGGAGCAAGTTGGTTTACTGCTGCCTTAGGGTATATGATAATTAATAGTATCGGAGTTTGGTTAGCCTATTTGGCTTGTGCCCATCAGAATCTGTCTTTAACCGGAATTGCGACAAAAACATTAGGTGATTTTTTTGGTAAAATTTATACCGCCATTCCAATACTTATTACTATTTTTTTTATTCTCCCCCGGGTTTCTTCCGCTACTCATGAGATGGCTGTTTTACCTTTGTCGCCCAATATTCCTTTATGGATTACCTTAGCGATATTTTTCTTACTTTGTTTTTACGTTGCTTATACGAGAGCTACAGTAATAGATAAGTTGGGGAAAATATTAGCCCCGGTCTTAATGCTATTTGTTATTATTTTAGTGATTAAAGGGGTAGCTACCCCGCTTTCTGTTCCTAAATCTCCGGGCTCCCTGAACGCTTTAAGTGACGGAATGTTAAACGCTTATAATACTATGAATGCTATAGCAGCCCTTTTATTTGGAGGTTGGGTTTTACATGAATTAAATATTCGAAATATAAAAAATAAAGAAGATCAAAACATAAATTTAAATATTATCGGGCTTTCTACAGCGGTACTCTTAGGAATAACTTCCACCGCGTTGGTTTATTTGGGAACTTCTTCAGGATCTTCTTTCCCTAATGCTTCTATTGGAGTTCTTTCTACTAAAATCGCCCAAGGGCTTTTAGGGCAGATTGGCTTGTTTGGTTTTGCAGTAATAATGGCCTTTAGTTGTCTTACTACTGCTGCAGCGATAATTTCAATGGCAGGAGATATGTTTTCCGAAATGACCAATGGTAAAATTAATTATCGGGTAACAGTTGCTTTGAGCACAATTATAGGATTTACCTTAGGCTTGGTAGGATTAAGCAGAATAGTAAAATATACTGTTCCCTGGTTAGTTTTATTATATCCTTCAATAATTGTTATAATCTTAAGCGCCCTATATTATAAGTTTGACAAAATTAGAAAAGCAGTAACTATCGGAGTAATCGTAGCCTTATTCTTTGGATTAGGGGATATGCTTTGTTTTTACGGCATTACCTCTAATTTTATCACCAAAATTGCTTCTTAATTACCTCTGGGAGGACAGGGATTGGGCTGGTTCTTACCTACAATAATTATTATGGGCATAGCTCAATTAATTTTTAAACCAAAAATCGAAGAAGAAAAAAGTTTGTAGGATGATATAAGGAAATAAGATGAAAAAAAAGATTGAAGAATTTATTGGCAAAAAGATAGACAAAGGATTATATCCCGGCTGTCAGGTCTTAATAGGCCGCAGAGGAGATATAGTGCAAAATTTGTCTCTTGGTTCTAAAGTGAAGGGTTCAGCAAGTCAGACCGACAAAGTAAACGAAAATACGCTTTTCAACATAGAATCAATTACTAAAGTAATGGTAACTCTTCCCTTAGTATTTAAACTGGTTGAAGAGGGCAGGATAACCCTTTATGACAGAGTAGTAAACTATATCCCGGAATTTGCAACCAATAAGGAAAAAGAAAAAGTTACCATAAGAGATCTTCTGAATTTTACCGGAGGAATTCCTTTGGATGACCCTGCAGGCTGTGAAGAAGCTGCCTCAAAGGGAGATTTAAAAAAGGCCTGGAATTTGCATTATACTCAAGAATTGGCCTATCAACCGGGGACTAAGGTTTTTTATAGTGATGTTTCCTGCCGGATTTTAGGAAAATTACTGGAGCGGGTTATGGAAAAACCTTTGTCCTTAGCCGCCAAAGAATGGATTTTTGATCCATTGGGAATGCAAAACACCATGTTTAATCCTCAGGATAAAGAAAGTTGTGCGGCTACCGGAAAATCAGACAACGGACGTCTATTAAGAGGAGAACTTACTCAGGATTTAGAACATTATTTAGGCGAAGTACTCGGCTCCGACGGGCTTTTTTCTACTGCTAAAGATATGTTTGTATTTTCTCAAATGATTTTAGATAAGGGCATCTACCGGGATAAAAGAATATTAGGGGAGATTACTGTAAGCAAAATGACTGAAGGGGTAACCAACTCCGGTGTGTACGAATCTCCTTCTTCCTATCTTCACTATATCTTAAGCGGCCCCAAGACTTGGTTTTGGGAATACGCCCTTTCTCCACATTCTTTCTTTGGAGATTTAGTATCTAAAAAAGCTATAGGAAAAATGGGAGGAGCAGGAACCTTTCTTCTAATTGATCCAGAGTACGACCTTATTATTGTTTATCTTACTAACTACGGACAGCCTGAGCGTACTTTAGAAGGAGAAGAAGGTTGGAATAAATTCCAAAAAGATATTAAGGTAATGGGATTGTGTAATATCGTTTTAGGAAATATAAAATAATAAATAGAGACAAATCACATTTATTAAAACATGGTTTGAGAACATAAAAAGGGCAGGCTACATAGGATGACTTTCTTTTTAGCTTGCCCTTTTTTATTCTATTTTTATCTCTATTCAATTTTCCCCAGCCCCACCTTCATCCCGGATAATTCTTTCTGTACCTCTGCAAAACACAGAGAATAATATTCCCGGTTCTGCTGATTCAAATTAGTGATAGTATTATGTATCTCTTTGGTATTCTCCAGTACCTGCCGATATCCTTCCTTCTGGGCAACTACAATCTCCTGCATAAACTTATCGATACGAAAGATCAATAGTATCGATAAGGCAATAGGAAACCCCTGATTAGCGATGATATCCAATACAGTTTTTATATCCATATAACAATTCTCCTTTTTACCAATTACAGTCTCCTCCCTTATTTCCTTTATGTCATTCCCGCGAAAGCGGGAATCTATCTTTCTTGTCTCCTCCCCCTCAGAGGGGGGAGGATTAAGGTGGGGGTGATACTTTTTCTGTCATTGCGAGCACCGCTTGCGGTGCGCGGCAATCTCGTAGTGACGCGGCAATCCCGGCAAAAAGTAAAGCCTGTCCCCATTGATTCTAAACTTTTTCCCCAAAAAAGAAGGACTTTTAACAACCGACGCAGTATAATAAATAGTAGTCTGTTTTATGCAAAATCAACATCATAGGGACATTCTTCTTTTGTATTCATACACTTATACTTGGCGAAAAGTAAAGTGTGTCCCTCTTTCAACACAGTTTTTCTTAAATAAACTTAAAAATATTAAACTTTTTTCAATTATTTTAATAATTGTTGCCATACAGTAGTCAAACCACTGTGATATAATTAAATAAATATTGACAGATCCCATTTTATTTGAATGAATAAGGAAGGTGTACCAGCTCAATAATTCGGTAACCTTTTGCGGAAAACCTATAGGATCTGAATAGTTTATTATCCGGACAGTTGAGGCTTTAGGTATTACTATAGATAGATGTCTTAAGGGAAAACCTCGTAAAATTGAAAACTAAAACATAGAAAAAATAGGATGTGTTGTCCTTATTTCCTTTATATTCTAAAAGAAATTGTATATTAGATTGTTTTTTTCGAGTATCGGGGTTAATATTAATATAGCTTATAAGATTAACTGAAAGTACTCTGTATTTAAAACATTTAAAAAGGGAAAGGAAATTTTTAAAAGAGTGAAAGAAATTATGTTTGAGCGCGAAAATAATGGACTTTATGATTTTTCCGAAGATATCCAAAAGAATAAATTTAAGGCAAAGCCATTTTTAAAATGGGTTGGAGGAAAGAAACAAATAATTTCTCAGATAAAACAATACATTCCAGAAAATTATTATAGATACTTTGAGCCTTTTGTTGGTGGAGGAGCCCTTTTTTTTGATTTAGAACCGAAAAAAGCTTATCTAAATGATATAAATAAAATTCTTATTTCATCATATAAAAACATAAAAAATCATCCATATGAGATTATTAAAAAACTTGAAGATTTACAGAAAAAATATTTCGAGAAAAACAATGAAGAGAGAAAAGCATATTTCTATGAAATAAGAGATGCTTTCAATAATACAGAATATGATTCATTTTTGAAAACTTCATATATGATATTTTTGAATAAAACTTGCTATAACGGTATGTATAGAGAAAATTTAAAAGGAAAGTTCAATGTTCCTTTTGGTAGGTACAAAAATCCAAAAATCCTCGATAAAGAAAATATACTGGCAGTTTCAAAGTTACTTACAAATACAATTATAACAAGTTGCTCCTTTGAGAAAGCGGTTGAAAATGCGAAAAAGGGAGATTTTATTTATTTTGACCCTCCCTATCATCCTTTAAGCATCACTTCTAATTTTACAAGTTATTCTAATGGCGGGTTTACCGAAGAAGATCAAATTAAACTTAGAGACATTTTTAAAGATTTAGATAAAAGAGGCTGTTTTGTTATGTTGAGTAATTCTGATACTAAATTTATAAAAGATCTTTATAAGGGATATACACAGAAGAAGATAGCTGCTGGAAGGTCGATAAACTGCAAAGCTACCGGTAGAGGGAAAATTAACGAACTATTAATTATGAATTATTAAAAAATTGTTATTATTAAGTTTTTAGGAATTAAAATAAAAAAATAATTAGAAAAGAGAATGATGAATACAATAAAAATAGACGTTGCTACAATAAACAATGAAGAAAAGGATAAATTAATATTAGAAGAAAAACAAAAAGGAAATTCTGATTTTGAGATAGGTAAAAAATACAGGGTTTCTTATAAATATATTGAAGAATTAATTACGAGAAAAAAGGGGGTAAATATTAATAATTTCCACAAAAAAAAGTTAATAAAAAATCTTGGTCCAAAAGATTTCCAAATGCAAGAATCAACAGTGTGGAGTTTTAAACAAAGAGGTGCTTGGGCTACTCATAGTGGGGAATATAGAGGCAATTGGTCCCCATATATCCCAAGAAATATAATTTTAAAATATTCTAAGCAGGGAGATCTTGTTTTAGATTATTTTTGTGGTGCCGGCACGACTGCAGTTGAAGCTAAACTGTTAGGCAGAAAATGCATCGCATTGGATATAAATCCTCATGCAGTTGAATTATCCAAAGACAATTCTAATTTTAATAATCAACTAAAAGAAGTTTATGAGCCAGCAATATCTACCGGGGATGCAAGAAACTTATCAAATATTGAAGATAATTCGATTGATTTAATATGTGCACACCCTCCTTATGCGAATATAATACAGTATACAGACAATAAGAAAGATGATTTATCGTTTTTAGACATTAATGATTTTTTAAAAGAAATGGAAAAAGTAGCCCAAGAAAGTTTTCGGGTATTAAAGCCAGGTCATCAATGTGCTATCCTAATTGGAGATACCAGAAGAAAAAAGCACGTCATTCCCTTAGGATTTGAGCTTATTGATGTTTTTCTAAGAGCCGGCTTTAAGCTAAGGGAGTTAATAATTAAAAGACAACATAATTGTAAGACAACTGGTTTTTGGTTCAACAATAGTATTAAATATAATTTTTTGTTATTAGCTCATGAATATTTACCTGTATTTGAAAAACCAAAACAAAAACCAATGACCAAATCGTTAGTATATGAAAATTGTGAAAACTTATTTCCTTATTTAACAATTCCCAAAATTAAGGAAAAAATTAACTCTATTGAAACAGCAACTGTTTGGCTCTTTCCTTCAAAAGACTTCGGGGAATACTTAAATAAAAATATCATATCAAGATATTCTCCTCGAAATAATTATTTAGTTTATAACTTTTCGGAACAATTTAATGAGGATAGTAAATTAGTAGAAAAGAAAAAAATAGATTTACTTTATCTTAAATTTCCTACAAGAAGAAAAGACCTTATAAATATAGATGAGTATGAAAAAGATATAATAAAATTAATTTATAAAGAGCTAGATCATATTGAAACTAAAGGATTTATTGTAATCCAAACTAAAGATTTAAGAACACAAAATGGACATATAATACCTCTTGCAAAGAGATTACAAGAGTTAATTAAAGATGATAGATTATGGTTAAAAGAAATTATTGTTGCCACAATAGAAAAAAGCAATATAGTAAATAATAATAAAAGTATAGATAAGTTTGATAATGAATATTTATCTATTCATCATTGTTATCTCCTCGTTTATGAAAAAGTGAAATAATAATTTGTAGGAGGTTTGATCTGTGAAATTTTTAGATTTTTATAAAAATAAAATGAATTGCAATACTACCGATGAAGTGTTTAATTCACTAATATCGAATTTAAAACCAAGCAACCGCTTATGGTCATATTTTGTAAATTGGGAAAAAGTATTTTCCAACACAAAAAAGATTGAAGTATCTTTAAACATTTTAAATTATCTTATTGGCAAAGATAATTTCGAAGAAGAATTTAAATATTTAGTAAGAGAACATCCGGAAATTATTGAAGTAATACCCGCGTTAGTAGTTAGGAATGGTAAAAAAGAAAAGGAATTAGTTGTTTTAGTAGATTTTAAAAATAAAAAAATGGTGTATGAAAACTATAATTTTAATAAGAAAAATCCTTCTGATGAAGATATTAAAAAATATCTTGTATTTATCGAAAAAACAGGTTTAAAAGAATTATTAGTTTCAAAGAAAATAAAAAATTTAGTTGATTATATGATTGGAATTGAGGCAGGGTTAGATAGTAATGGTAGGAAAAATCGCGGTGGGAAATCAATGGAAAAAATAGTAGAAGTATTTTTAGAAGATTATTGCAAAAAGTCAAATTGCCGGTATTTAAAAGAAGCAAACGCACAATCAATAAGGGAAGAATTTGGATTTTCAGTACCGGTTGATAAATCTTCAAGAAGATATGATTTTGTAATAGATAATAAAATAAAACCAATCATCATTGAAACTAATTTTTATGGTGGTGGAGGCTCTAAATTGAAATCTACCACCGGAGAATATCAACATTTAAATGATATTTTAAAAAATGATGCGATATTTATATGGATTACCGATGGTTTTGGTTGGATATCGACTAAAAGGCCGTTGAGAGAAGCCTTTGAAAATAACGATTATATATTTAATTTATATATGCTGGAAAATGGGGTATTAAATTACGTAATTTAAAAATTAAATTATAATTAGCCAATGTAGTTAGTAAATTAAATCTTCACATTTGACATAACTTTTTCTTGAATAAAAATATTTGTTCTTTGTTTTTAGTAAAAAGAAGAATTTAATCTTTGGAGTTAGATATGTCAAAATATCAAATGCTGAAGACAGACCCCATTTAGTATTTTAGTTAGAGGCAAAATTAATGAGGTTTTAATTAGAAATTATGAGTAGTAATAAATTGACGAAAAATGAAGAGTGCTGGAAAAAAATTTTCAAGAGATATCTAATTTTGGAAAATATTGAAAAACATAATCTTTTTGAAATAAAAGCAAAGCAGATAAAAGAATTTCGCGAGCCTCGATTAATGACTAAATTTGATCAATCCATAAACCTTCCAGATATATTTAAAAATAATGATTTATCTATCTTGCCGATCACTAGAGGAAGTTATTGTATTGGAAATTTTCAAACTTATGAAAAGATTCCATATAATAAAAAAATCAAAATTAAAAAAATAAATTTACCCACTGAGATAAAAAGTATTCAATCTGATAATATTTATTCTGAATCTATTGCCCTCAATTGTGCTTACATTACCGGAATGATTAATGAAATTGCTGAAGAGGAGTTATTCCCTACAATTTCGGGTAGAATGTCAACTTCCAATTTTAATTTCGATATAAATAATATTAAAAAGAATGAGAAATATCATTTATCCGTTAGCAATAGTCAATGCGAAATTGATGGGGGCTTTGAAGGCAAAGAGAAACTTATTGTGATTGAAACAAAAAATTTCTCTCCTAATGATTTTATTATTAGACAGTTATTCTACCCTTTCAGATTATGGCATTCTAAAATCGATAAAGAAGTGATTCCTGTTTTTATGACTTTTAGCAATGATATATTCTCTTTTTATTTATATAAATTTAATAATTATCTTGATTATAATTCAATTAACTTAATAGATATTTATCTTTTTAAATTATCTGATGAAGAATTAAAATTGCACGATGTAATTAATTTATTAAAAGATATAAAAATTATTCCAGAGCCAACAGTTCCTTTTCCCCAGGCTAACTCATTTGAAAGGATCATAGATTTATTAGGCTTGTTAATGGAAAAAGATTTAACAGTTGAAGAGATAACCGAAAATTATAATTTTACTTCAAGACAAACAGATTATTATTCTAATGCGGGTAGATATTTAGGACTTTTACTAAAAAAGCGTGAATATGATAACGTCTATTGTTGTTTAACTAAAAAAGGGAAAGATATAATGTCGAAACCGTATAAAGAAAAATATCTTTTAATTATTAAATCGATCTTAGAACATAAAATATTTTATGAATCTTTTAAAAAAAGATTGAATAAGAAATGTATGCTTAATAATAATGAAATTGTCATAATTATGAGAGGTAATCCAATATATAATGTAAAAAGCCAAGATACATATTATAGAAGGGCTCAAACTGTAAAATGTTGGATTGAATGGATTTTAAATTTACCAAGATAATTTAGATTTTAAAAATATTTTGTGGAATACTTAATATACATGACAGGGGACAGGTATATTAG
>JAYEJO010000054.1:0-4746 GCA_034660595.1 Candidatus Caldatribacteriota bacterium | reverse complement strand
ATCCTATCTATCTCTTCTTTATATTTATTATGTATTTCAAATCTCTTCATTTTTAAGGTTTCAGTCATTTCTCCGGCTTCTACGGTAAACTCATGAGGAAGTAAACCTATCCCCATTACAGTTTCGTAAGGCATAAATCCATGTTCCTTGGAGATTAGTCTTTTTTGTTCCCTTTGGTATAAAGCGATTATTTCGGGCTTCTTTATTAGTTCTTCAGTGTTTTTATATTTAATGTTTTCTCTTTCTGCATATTCCGTTAAAGTATCGAAATCAGGAACAATCAATGCTCCTAAACGAGGTTTGTCCTGGCCGACTATAATTGCCATATTGATATATTCACTCTCTTTTAGTCTATCTTCCAAAGGAAGAGGTTCGACATTCTCTCCTCCTCTTAAGACTATGGTGTCTTTTATTCTCCCTACTAATTGGATATATTTTCCGTTATAAGTTTTCTTACCTAAATCTTCGGTATTAAACCAACCATCTTTAATCACTTCTTTAGTCTTTTCCTCATTTTTGTAATAACCCTTCATTACCATAGGACCTTTAACCAGTACAATGCCTACTTCGCCATTTGGTAATTCCTTTTCAAGATTATCTTTATCCACAATCTTTATTTCTACTTCCGGAAGAGCTGTGCCTATTGTAGATAAAGCCCAATTTTTAGAATTTCTTGCAGTTAAACTTGGAGCAGTTTCAGTCAAGCCATATCCTTCACAGACCATAATTCCAACTGTAGCAAAGAATATATCTATATTTTCAAGAAGCGCTCCTCCACCACTAATAGCAAATCTTAATTCTCCACCGGTTATCTTTCTAATTTTTTTAAAGACTATCTTATCGGCAAGTCTATATTTCCAACCCAATCTTTTAACTGTTTTTTTAGCCTGCTCTAATTCTTCAGGGGTATAATCAGCCCGATCAAATAAAGGTATAGCATTATTCAAAATTAATTCTGCCATTTTATATTTTTCCCCGAGATTAATAGCCCAATTAAATATAGTTTTTTGAAGAGAACTTCCTTTTTTAACATTATCAATAATTCCTTTATAAACACTTTCCCATATTCGAGGGACGCTGGCGATAACGGTTGGTTTTATGTTAATTAAATCAGGCAGAAGAACTTGTTTATAAGGTTTGCTATAAGCAGTTAAAGCGCCTGTAGAAAGAACGAGATATTCCGCTGTTCGTTCATAAATATGCCAGGAGGGCAAAATTGATAACCACCTGTCTTCTTTATTAAATTCTTGTGTTGGAGGAGTGACTCTTATTTGATGCATAAAATTAGAATTGGTAAGCATAACCCCTTTAGGGTCAGAAGTAGTTCCCGAGGTATAAATTATAGTAACAAGTTCTTCTGATAGGGCAGTTTTAGATATCTCCGAAAACCTAGTATCTCCTTTGGCCAATAGTTCTTCGCCAAGTCTATTTACTTCATCAAAAGAAAAGATTGTTGGAGAATGTATTTCGTTATAATTTTTTTCTATAACTATAGTTCTTTTTAATAAGCTGTTTTGGATGAAATCGGCACCCTTTTTAGATTTTGTAAATTTTATAATCTCGTCAATATTATCCTCTAAATATTTTTTTAAAAAGGTTTTAGCTTTTTCTGATAGGAAAAATACTTTGCGTTGATTTCTTATCATATAATGGATGGCAGCCAGGAATTTTTTGCTTATTTTTTCTCCCTCTCTAAATTGAATCGGGATAGTCCATTCCGGAGCATCTTCTTCATCTGAAAACAGTTTGATTTTATCTATTAAGATAATATTTTTTATTTTAGGAAGATCATTGGCTATACTATAAAATTCTGCAAACTGCTTTTCTTCTTCCAGGATAGCAGCTATAGAGTCTGAATGATCAAGTTTAAAATGGATATCGTGAAGTGAGCTGGCTCCGCTGCAGGGAACATCCACAGCACGCAAACCGATAATTGCCATATCAGATATAATCCATTCAAAACGATTTTCACTTATCAGGCCTACATGGTCGAATTTATTTATTCCGATAGCAAGAAGTCCTGTTCCAAATTTTTCTACTTTATTATAGAATTCTTTGTAAGTGACCGGCTCAAATTTTCTGTCTTCTTTTACTTTAAAGGCAGTTCTTTCTCCATATAAATTAACACTGTTTTTTAACATTTCATTTAGTGTTTGCAAAGACATAGTTTTATCCCCCAATTTTAATTTAAATATTTAATTCTTATAATTTACAAAATGATTATGATTTTATTTGTAAATTGGCGAATCGGTGTATTAATCTTAATCTTTATCTTAATTGGTCAATTGGTTAATTGGCGAATTGGTGAATTGATTTATCCACAAATCCTATCTATCTCTTCTTTATATTTCTTATGTATCTCAAATCTCTTCATCTTCAAAGTTTCAGTCATTTCTCCGGCTTCTACGGTAAACTCATGAGGAAGTAAACCTATCCCCATTACGGTTTCATAAGGCATAAATCCGTGTTCTTTGGAGATTAAGCTTTTTTGTTCCCCTTGATACAAAGATATTATTTTGGAGTTATTGATCAATTCATTATTATTTTTGTATTTAATACCTTCTTTATCAGCATAACTTTTTAGAGTTTCAAAATCAGGAACAATCAATGCTCCTAAACGAGGTTTGTCCTGGCCGACTATAATTGCCATATTGATATATTCACTCTCTTTTAGTCTATCTTCCAAAGGAAGAGGTTCGACATTCTCTCCTCCTCTTAAGACTATGGTGTCTTTTATTCTGCCCATAAGTTTAAAATATTTTCCGTTATAAGTTTTCTTACCTAAATCTTCGGTATTAAACCAACCATCTTTAATCACTTCTTTAGTCTTTTCCTCATTTTTGTAATAACCCTTCATTACCATAGGACCTTTAACCAGCACAATACCCATTTCACCATTAGGCAATTCTTTATTATGATTATCTTTATCTACAATCTTTATTTCTACTTCCGGGATAGGAGGGCCTACGGTAAACATAATATTATCCTTTTTAGTTCTGCCGGCAAGGATTGGAGAAGTCTCAGTTAATCCGTAACCTTCGGTGATAATTAGCCCGATGGCATTAAAAAATTTATCCATAGATTCATTAAGTGCTCCCCCTCCGCTTATAGCGAATCTAAATCTACCACCGGTTAATTTTCTAATTTTCTTAAAGACTATTTTATCAGCTAAGCGGTATTTCCAGCCTAATCTTTTAACCGTTCTTCTGGCTTTGGCTAATTCTTCGGGAGTATATTCAGCTCGGTCAAACAAAGGCCAGGTACCATTAAGAATTCCTTCCGCTTCTTTATATTCTTCTCCTAAATTAATAGCCCAATTAAAAATAGTTTTTTGAAGAGAACTTCCTTTTTTAACATTATCTACAATTCCCTTATATACGCTTTCCCAGATTCGGGGGACACTGACCATTACCGAGGGTTTTTCGTTAACTAGGTCAGGAAGAAGAACTTGTTTAAAAGGCTTGCTATAGGCAGTCGAGGCACCTACGCCCAGAGCACAATATTCCACTGTTCGTTCATAGACATGCCAGGAAGGAAGAACTGATAAAAAATTATCATCTTTATTTATGGTAATGGCTATGGGAGCGTTTATGGCATTATGCATAAAATTAGAATTAGTAAGCATAACCCCTTTGGGGTCGGAAGTAGTTCCCGAGGTATAGATTATAGTTGCCAGGTCATCGGGCTGGCCACTTTTGGCTATCTCTGAAAAGGAAACATCTCCCTGGGCTAATAAATCTTCACCAATTTTATTTATTTTTTCAAAGGAATAAATTTTATGAGATTGAGTTTTATTGTATTGTCCGTCTATTACCATTGCTCTATTTATAAGACTGTTTTTAACGGAATCGGCTGTATCTTTAGAGCGAGTCTCCTTTAGCAGATTTTCCATATTTTCTTCCAGATATTTTTCCAAGAATTTTTTAGCTTTAGATGATAAGAAGATATGCTTGTTTTTGCTTTTTATTAATAATTCTATTTCAGATTTGAATTTTTTGTTTATTTCTTCGTTTTCTTCAAAATTAATAGGGATAGCCCATTCCGGGGTATCTTCTTTTTCAGAGAATACCTTAACTTTGTCATAGAGGATAATATTTTTTATCTCAGGAAGATCTTTAGCGATTTTATAAAAATTGGAAAATTGCGTTTCTCCTTCCAGTATTGCAGCTGTAGAATCTGAATGCCTTAGTTTAAAGTGAATATCGTGAGGAGAGCTGGCTCCACTGCAGGGGACATCTGCTGCTCTTAAGCCAATAATTGCCATATCAGTTATAATCCATTCAAAGCGATTATCACTGACCAGCCCTACATGGTCAAATTTTTTTATTCCGATACTAAGTAATCCTGTACCAAAAATTTCTACCTTTTTATAAAATTCCTGATAAGTAATTGGGGTAAATTTTCCATCTTTTTTTACTTTAAAAGCAGTTCTATTACCATGAAGATTTACACTGTTTCTTAACATTTCGTTTAGTGTTTGTAGTTTCATAAAAATGCCCCCTATAATCTTTTTATTAAATAGCTATTAGTTAATATTAATAGTAGTTATTAATACCAAGTATATATATAAGTTTTAAAAAAGTCAAATTATTATTCGTATCGCGTATTGCGTATCGCGCGAAGAAAAAAAAGGAAAAAGAAAAATAACCCTACTTTGCCGAAATAAAAAATTATTTTTTAAAAAAAGTTAATTAAAAAGAAGGATTTTTTAAAATAATGTAGAATAAAATATTAAAGGACTAATTG
>JAYEJO010000053.1:0-1002 GCA_034660595.1 Candidatus Caldatribacteriota bacterium | reverse complement strand
TTATAATAACTCATTAATCTTAAAAAATCAAAAAGTTCGATCTACCGTTAGGGGTAAGTATAAAAAATTATAAGGTCAGAATTAAAAATCCCTCTTATTTTTAGTAAGAGAGATTCTCAAAGCGGGTAACGGGAGTCGAACCCGTATTTTCACCTTGGAAGGGTGACATAATAGCCATTATACGATACCCGCATTTATTATCTAATAAGTCGGGGAGACAGGAATCGAACCTGCGACCCTCCGCTCCCAAAGCGGATGCGCTACCGCTGCGCTACTCCCCGACATATCAGACAATTTTTAATTTTACTTTTATTTCTAAATAATTATAACATAAACCAAAGGTCTTGTCAACTTCATTATTATATGCTATAATAGTATAGAATCTAAAAAGGTGGGGGCGCATAGCCCCTCACACGGAAACCGACAAGCATGCAACGCTTTTTGGTTTTTCTATCGGTTTCCGTGTGAGGGGCGTATAGCTCAGCTGGTTAGAGCGCAGTCCTGATAAGACTGAGGTCCTTGGTTCGAATCCAAGTACGCCCACCAATTATATAATATAGCGGGGTAGAGCAGTCTGGCAGCTCGCGAGGCCCATAACCTCGAGGTCGCCGGTTCAAATCCGGCCCCCGCAACCAGCCTGGGTAGCTCAGTGGTAGAGCAATGGACTGAAAATCCATGTGTCGTGAGTCCGATTCTCACCCCAGGCACCAAAAGACATCCTGTTTTACGGGGTGTTTTTTGTTTTATAGCATGCATAAATTTGCTATAATATAATAGATATTATGAAAGATTTAATCCAAAAAGAATTAGAGAAGAGAAAGTATGAAATTTGTAAAGAGCAAAAGCCATACAGCTTTAAGCAGGTTTTTTATCCATCAGAAGAAAAGATTTTAAAATTTGAGGGAAAGAAAATTAAAGAAAAATTTGATAGCAATAAACGCGCAATTTTTGATGCGCGTTTTCATGATTTAAAAGCACTCGCGCTTTATGACGAGGTTTTTA
>JAYEJO010000052.1:0-18322 GCA_034660595.1 Candidatus Caldatribacteriota bacterium | reverse complement strand
AATAGTGGGCGGCTGGGAAGATTTGTTTTGAATATTATAAAATATTAAAAAAGCTCCTACTACAATTACTATTGCTATCAAGATGATAATAATTTTGTTTTTACGAACCATGATTTTTCTCCTTTGTTTATTTAGTCGTTAGTGAATAGTCGTTAGTATTTAGTTACCTAGTTACCCGGTTTGCCAGTTAACCGGTTTAATACCAAATCCTCAATTAACTAACCCGATTTTAATTCTTTAACTGGGAAAATGGTTTACCGGCTAACCTCTCTTCATAAGATAAGTTTTTAGCTATTCAGTGTATACTAAATAACTATTTTCTATATGCTATTCGCTATCTTTTCTTTCTCCTTCACGATATACGACATACGATATACGATATACTAATTTTATTCCACATAAGCTGCCTGTAAAATCTCCTTGGTCGGACTATCCGGTGCCTGGACAAAGATAACCCCACGTATATTATCTCCCTCCCAATCAATTCCTTCAAGAGTAAACGAGAAATCAAGGATTTCTTCAGGGGCGAGTGAACTAACTTCAATTTTTTGTTCATCAAAAATATCAAATACTGAATATTTTAAATTTGCTGTTGGTTGTTCTTTAAAAACCATCCCGCTTATCTCTAAATTACTTAAATCAGAAGAACTTACATTTTCTATAGTCCCGGTAATAGTGGTAGTATTCACATCACTATTTCTGGAATCTACAGTAATAACAATTTTTGCTCCCTTGGCCAGTTCAGCATCAATTTTACTTTTTATAGTTTGATAATTAGCATAACCATGAATCCGATTTTCATTTATTCCATTAAATAATATATTAGGGACACCCCTATCTACGCTGTCGGGTAAATACCATTTATATCGATCAGAGATTTCCGAAGTAGAATAATCTCCCCAAGCTGCTTCTTCTACCAATATCATACGGTCAAATCCATATTCTTCTACTAATTGTTCTAATATCGGCTCAACAAGTTCACAGTTATGGCACCCTATAGAAATATACAGCTCCACCATTACTACCCTGTCGGCTGGTTCTGGTTCTACTGGAGGGGTAGAAAAACAACCGATAAATAGACATGCAATTAATCCTATCATCATTAATACTAATAATAATTTTTTCATATAATTATACTCCTTGTTAAAGAATCTTTTTTTATTGCCTATTTAATATTAATAGCCAGCCGGAGGCGGACACACTCCATCATTACAACCATCATCCTCTTTGGTTTCCTTTTTGGGAACTCCCTTTTCTTCGGCTCCCAAAAAATAACTGAGATATTGAAACATTAAATTTTGTTGTTTGGAGATTAAGCCCGGATAGACTCTCTTTACTACCAAATTCTTAGCTAAAAAAATAGTGGTGGGTAAAATTTCAATATTGTAAAGATTGCTTACTTCTTCCTGGCTGTCTAATAATATAGTAAAAGAGATTTTTTTATCAGTCCAAAATTCTTTAATCTGAGTAATATCTTCTTCTTTCAGGTCTTTACGGGTATTTATCATAATTACCTGGTATTTTTCTTCAATGATATGCTGTTCAAAATACTCGGCCAGCTCTTCTATCCCGCATATTGAATCCTCATTCTCGTTGTTACAAAAGTAAAGGATAAGGAGTTTTTGTTTTTCTTTATAATCTGCTAAATTAAAGGTTTCGCCTTCTATAGTCTTAAGGGTAAAAGCAGGAGCGGGAAAACCTTTTCTAAAAGATGAAGAAAAAGCGGACGAGCAAAAAGAAACAAAAAAAGCAATTATTAATAGGGCAGTTAAAAGATTATTCTTTTTATTCTTTAACCAAAAAATCATTTTAAAAAACCTCCTTGTCTAAATTCTCCAATTGACCAATTCACCGATTGACCGATTATATTAGTTAGCCAGTTTACCAGTTACCCCGTCGTCGCCAGTAGGACGGGCGTCTCGCCTGTCTATTCAATAATACGTTAGTATTAAATACAAGTTACAAATTCACAGTTTTTAGTAATAAATTCCGCTGTAAAGCAACAGCCCGGCCAATCCGAAAAACAACAGAGTCATTGCCATCTTGATTTTCCCAAAATTCTTTTGAGTAAGTGCAGCCCACTGTGCCGAAGTAGTCCCCCAGTAAGTAAAAGAA
This sequence comes from Candidatus Caldatribacteriota bacterium, assembly GCA_034660595.1. Lineage (GTDB taxonomy): Bacteria > Atribacterota > Phoenicimicrobiia > Phoenicimicrobiales > Phoenicimicrobiaceae > Sediminicultor. Next base: position 16,207 of record JAYEJO010000052.1, on the reverse strand, counting down.
AAGACCAGGACTAAAGGTACTACAAACATCAGATTATAGAACAAGAGATAAAATAAAGCATTAACCTTCAAATCAGGGATAGTGCTGATAAACATAATAGTGGGAAGATAAATCTGACCCGTACAGGCTAACTCTAAAAGAGAAACTATAAAGCCGGTTACTGCGGCCATTAAGATATAATTACTCAGTCTTACATTCTTACGGATAGTAGAATGAATCAAATTCTTCAAAAATGAGGGCAATTGGAGCTTGGCATCTTTGGTAGTCCCTTTCCTCTTGAATTGGAGATAGTCATATAGGCTGACCACCCCTAAAATTAAGGCAAGGGCAGCAGTAGCCAGAACAAATATCTTTCGGACTAAAGGTAAAAAAGATAAAGAAGTAATCATCTTTAAAGCTCCGGTTCCGATTAAGAAATAAGTCAGAAAGACAGATAGAGTAAACATCCCTCCTACCCAGAGAATTTCCTTTCCTTTTCGGTTTATCAGGGTAAGATAAGAAATAAAGAAGATGATGGAGGCAAAAGCACAGGGATTTATACCATCAATTAAACCGCTCACTGCTACTGCAGCCAGACCGAAGGACTGAAAACGAGCTATTAATCTTTCTTGAGCAGTAAGGTCTTTTTCCTTAACTTTTTCCCAGGGAGGAACAGTTTCTGTGGTTAAATACTTTTGGATTAATTCGTCTAAATTATCAAAGGTAATAGCACTTCTAAAAAGGTAATCGTCTCCTAAAAATATAACCGGAACTAAAAGCCTTTCCTCTTCGGGCATTTGATATAATTCGCCTAATGCTTCGGCTAATTCTACATTTTCAGACAAAGAGATATCAAAACTTTTTATGATTAGATTATCAGGATATTTTGCGGAAATATCTTTTAATACAACCTTGGCTTTATCACAATCATGACACCCTGGTTCGGAAAAATAAGCCAAGTGAACCGGATAATTGACCGAACCGGAAGTGCCGGCGGCAAAAGAATTAATTGTATAAGGAGAAAAAAAATGGCTTACAAAAATTGTGAAAAACAATGAAAGCAAAATAAAAGTTAAAGTCAAATAAAGTTTTTTTCGGCTTATATTGTTTAATTTATTATCTATTGATTTAACTCTCATTATGATTCTTCTTTCCAACTATATAATTTATATACGATTATATTTCAATATGATAAACCTATCATATGAATCTATAATTGTCAAGATTTAAAATCCTCTTTCGGAATTTCATCTGGTTTATACCTGCGCATACTTCTCCGTTTTTTAATCGCTTCTATTAATTCCATAGTTATTCATTCACTCTTTTTTAAATGTTCTTTTTTAATTTTATCACATTATTTTATTAAGGCAATTGCCGAAACTCGACTAAAAATTTTACCATAAAAAACTTGACAATAAACATACGTTTAGATTATAATTTAATCAAGATGATAAATGGTGCTGGCATAATAATTATAGCAAACTATTATTTAAATTTTTAAAGGAGACTAAAAATATGTTTAAAAAAGATTCCCTTGACCCAAATCATAAAAAGACTCTGGAGCTGATTCAAAAAAATATCAGAGAGAAAGGTTATCCGCCCACTGTTCGGGAAATCTGCAAAACCGTAGGGGTAACTTCCTCTGCCACTGCCCATAAATATCTCACCATCCTGGAAAAGAAAGGTTACATCCATCGGGAGAAGGAGAGATCCCGAGCCATTAGAATTATACCCCGGACCAAGAAAGTGCCTGTAGTGGGGAGCGTGGCTGCCGGAGAACCTTTGTGGGCCTTAAAAGATATCACCGAAGTTATACCTATACCGGAACAGCTTTCCGGAAGTGAAGAAAGTTTTATGGTAAAAGTTGAGGGTGACAGCATGATCGGAGACCACATCCTTGATGGAGATTATGTCATGGTTAAACCCCAGCAGGATGCTGACAATGGGGATATTGTCATCGCTCTCCTAAATCAGGAAGAAGTCACAGTAAAAAAATTATATAAAAAAGATAATCAGATTACCCTGCAGCCTTCCAACCCTCTTTACAAACCCATAAAGGCCAAAGATGCGATTATCCTGGGTAAAGTTATTGGAATTTTAAGACGATTTAACGGAGGAAAAAAATAATAATTATGCTATATATCGGTACTTCTGGTTATAGTTATGAAGATTGGATAGGAACCTTTTATCCCAAAAATACTGACAAAAAGGAGATGCTTAAACTATACGCCCAAAAGTTTAAGGTTACTGAAATTAATTCTACCTATTACCGTATCCCCCATCCGGCATCCTTTTATTATTTACAGCAAAAGGTTCCTGCTGATTTTAAGTTTACAGTAAAAGCTAATCAAGAAATGACTCATAGCCGGGAAGAAAATCCCGCTATTTTTAGAGATTTTAAAGAATCCATAAAGCCCCTGCTGGAGGCGGGTAATTTCGCCTGCGTGTTAGCTCAGTTCCCCTATTCTTTTTATAATACTCCCTCCAATCGGGATTACCTTCTCCGCTTCAAAAAAAGAATGGAGGATATACCTCTAGTGGTAGAATTTAGAAATTCTTACTGGATAAATAACGAAACATTCAGGATTTTAAAAAACAACGACATAGGTTTTTGTTGTGTAGACCAACCCCGGCTCAAAGGTTTAATCCCGCCCATAGCTGAAGCTACCTCTAATTTGGGTTATGTTAGATTTCACGGCCGCAATAAAGTTAATTGGTGGGAACACAAAAAAGCTTATCAGAGATATGATTATCTTTATAGTGAAGAAGAATTAAAAGAATGGATACCTAAAATAAAAAAGATTACCGAAAAAACTACCGACCAGTATATTTTTATGAATAATCATTACAAAGGTAAGGCAGTTAAAAATGCCTTAATGTTGATTAAACTCCTTAAAAAAGAAATAAAGACCGGAGAAATTAAAGAGGCAGAGAAAGAAAGATAATGAATAAGTATAAACAATTATCCATAATTCATCTGGACCTCGATGCTTTCTTCGCCTCTGTAGAGCAAAGAGATAATCCGGCTTATCGGGGAAAACCTCTTATTGTGGGAGGGATAAGCGGCGGAAAAGGCAATTCAAACCGCGGAGTGGTCTGTGCTGCCTCCTATGAAGCCCGCAAGTACGGTGTTCATGCCGGTATGCCTATCTGGGAAGCCCGTCAAAAATGCCCCCGGGGAATTTTTGTCCCCTCTCAAATGAATAAATACGTGAAAGCATCTAAAAAATTCTTTCAGATATGCAGTGATTATACTCCCTTGTTAGAACCGCTAAGTGTTGATGAACTTTTTTTAGATGTATCGGGATGTGAATCACTCTTCGGCTCAAGTGAAACCATCGGCAGAAAGATTAAAGAAAGAGTTTACCAAGAATTAGGACTTAAAATATCGGTGGGAATAGCAGAGAATAAATTCTTGGCCAAGATAGCCACCAACCTGGGGAAGCCGGATGGTTTTTACATTATCCCCTCAAAAGATGTTCAAAAAATTCTTTACCCCCTCCCCATCTCTACCCTCTGGGGTATAGGAAAAAAGACAGAAGAATTGCTTAACAAATCCGGTATTTACCGGGTAGAACAATTAGTCCTGATGCCTGATTCTATCCTGGAAAATCTTCTGGGGAAAAACGGGAAAAAGATAAAACTTCTTGCTCAGGGGATAGATGAAAGTCCGGTTACTCCTCCATCAACCGCAAAATCTATCGGCAAAGAAACAACTTTCAGCACCAATATAACCGAAAAAACAGTTTTAATAAAAGAACTGCTAAAAATTTCCCAGCTGGTGGGCTATGCGGCGAGAAAAAAAGGTTATAAAGGCCGGACCATTACTTTAAAAATAAGATTTCAGGATTTTACTACCTTTAACAGGTCTAAGACCTTGGAAGACCCTGCCAATCTTGATGATATCATCTTTAAAACCGTGGTAGAACTCCTGGACAAAGTAAGATATAAAAAAAGCGGGGTTAGACTTTTAGGGATAAAACTCTCCAATCTTACCCTGGGAAAGGGAATAAAACAATTGAAATTTTTAAGAGACGAAGAGGATAAAAAAGATGATAAATTACAACAACTTACTCAATCTTTAGATAAAATCAAAGAAAAGTTTGGCTCTAAAGCCGTAACCCGAGCCAGCCTTCTGTCTAAGTCTAAAAGGGTCAAGTCTTAAATCCTTTCTTTTCCATCTTCCCCCAGGTTCTTGCCCCAAACAGATATTCTATTATACCCTGAAAACGCCACCAGGTGGTCAATTGACGATAGCCAAAATTTTCTAATATGGAAGCGCAGAAAAGGGTTAATAAGTGCCTTGTTTTGGGATATTTTCTAAAAGACATCTCCTCTAAAATTACCGATAAAACTGAAAGTATTACTCCGTAAAGTATGGCTACAGTAAGAAACAGGGCAGCAAAGGGATAATCAATCATCCCCATAAAGCAAGATAAAATAAAGATTGCATATCCGATGAATTCAATTATAGGACCAAGCATTTCAAAGATGACAAAATATGGAAAGGCTAACAGGCCAACCCATCCATACTTGGGATTCATAAAAAAATTTTTATGTAATCCTAAACTCTGAAGTGTTCCCTTTTGCCAGCGGATACGCTGGCTTTTAAGAACACGAATGCTTTCAGGAGCTTCGGTCCAGCAGACCGGATCGGGGACAAAAGTAATCCGACCTTGAGATTTATCTTTTCTGATTATCTCATGCATCCGTACCACTATCTCCATATCTTCCCCGATACAATTAGTACGGTATCCTCCTGCTTTCACCAGGGCTTCTTTTTTAAAACAACCGAAGGCACCGGAGATAATCAACATAGCATTGATCGCATCAAAACCGGTCCTTCCGAATAGAAAAGCCCTTAAATATTCAACCACCTGAAATTTTCCTAACCAACTATGGGGAAGTTCTATATCTAATACCCGGCCCTGTTTTACTGTACAACCATTGGCGATACGAATAATCCCTCCCACCGCAATGGTTTTCGGGTCTTCTATAAAAGGTTGGGCAATCTTTAATAGGCAGTCGCTCTCTAAAATTGAATCTGCATCAACCACGCAAACTAAAGGATTTTTCGAAACATTTACACCCGCATTTATAGCATCTGCCTTCCCTCCGTTTTCTTTATCCACAACCATTAAAGATGGGTATTTCCGTGACATATAAATCCCCCGAATCAGTTTGGTGTTTATATCTTCAATCATCCCGAAAGGCACTTTTTCCATGGCAAAATTAGTCAATAGTTTATCTAATGTGTCATCCTTGGAACCATCATTTACTACTATTATCTGAAACTCCGGATATTCTAATTGTAAAAAGGCGCGAGTACTATCAACAATGGCATTACCTTCGTTGTAGGCAGGGACAACTACGGAAATCGGCCTGACATTACTGAAACGAAAAAGATTCTTCAACTCGGCGTGAGCAATTTTACGGGTATATCTCCTAATTACCTTAAAGGATACAATATTTAAAACAAAATAGATGGTACAAATAATTAAAAAATATCCTATCATCATATAATTATAAAAGCGGATAAATTTAACAAAACTTTCCATTAAACCACCATCTCTTTTTCAGTTAAAACTATCTGGGCAACAGTAACAGCTTTTTTGTTTTTGGAATGAGCCACAACATTTTTTAATACCTCTTTCCCCTGTTCAGAAAGATTAAATATGGCCTCTGCAGCCCGATACCGCACCCACCATTTTTCGTGTTTTAGATTTTCAATCAGTTTTTTCTCTATAGTAATATCCCCAATCGCACCCAGAGCTATTATAGCCTGACTTCGGATAACCCAGTCCGAGTCATCAAGACACTCCCTTAGAACGGGTAAAGCATCAATGTATTCCATCCGGCCAATAGCCTTAATACATCGTATCTTTAATTCTTTGTGGGGAGTAGTTTTAAGTAATTTTAATATTGCCTCACCTGCAGAATAATATCTAAAATGACCCAGTAAATCTACAATAAGGATAAGGAAAGATTCTTTTTTTTCATCGGGCAAGCATTGTAAAAGGGGTGGACAAACTTTGCTCCCAAATTCAAAAAAGAGGGATAGCAATAAATCCGGGCTATATCCTTTCCGGTTATGATACTGGCTTAATATTTCACTTACCATCTCGACAGCCCCAATTTTGGCTAAGGCCAGGGCACAGTTAAAAACCACTGAATCATCACGGTCCTTTAGCCCTTCCTTTAAGACAGTTTTTGCTTCGGAGGCCCGGGCAAGCCCTAAGAAAAAGGCGGCATCACTGCGGTTATGACTTTTTCCGTATTTTAGTCTTTCACAAAGATAGGTAAATAATTCAGTGCGGGTAATAAGAGAGGAAATTCGTTCAAAATCTTCACCTTTAAGGGTTAGCAAATAATCTTCTAAATAATTTAGAAAATAGCCGTAGTCAGATTTGGGAATTGATTTTACAATTTCTTGGGGAGATCGTTTTTCTTCTAAAAATTTAAAAACCACTTCTTCCCATTGGGAAAATAATTTTTGCTTTTTTTTCTCCCTCAGGTTAAAAAGAAACCGCAGCCAAAAACAATAGATAGCCAGAAGGAAAACCAAAAAAGCAAAACCCCATACCAAAACTATTATTATACTGCGCATATCAGAATTTATAAACCAGTCCACAACCTATTCCTATTCTGGAGTATGACTCTATCCGTTTATTATAAGAAAGATTTAATTTAAAACCGGTATTGTCTTCAAGCCAGTAAGTAAGTGTACTAAAACATCCCTGGGTTTTTACCTCACCCGGCTCTTCAGAGCCTGCTGTCTGAAAAATTTCATCACCCCAGGTAAAACCAACCGTTGAGGTTAAATTTTCTTTATACCAGTTTACCTTTAATAAATGAGAAGAACTGGTATGGTCGCTATTCTGTTTACCTGTAGAATATTGGTACGAGGTGGAAAAATCCCCGGAAAAATAGTGTTCCGCCCCCAAAGAATAGGTCCGGGTCTGCTCGTCGGGAAAAGATAAACTGCTCACCCCGGCTATTAAAGATGTTCCCGGGACAATTTCCATTTGAGCTTGAATATCCATCCTAAAATCGGGGAGAAAATCACCGTCTTTAGTCCAACCAAGATTTACATACCAATTAATTGCCTCCGGTAAAGAGAAATAAGCGGAAACAGAAGACATAAGGTCAGTGCTCTCAAAACGGTTTATATGTTGTAAGGTTCCGACTGTAGTCAACCCTTTCTTCCAGCAATATGCCACAGAAAAAACAGTTTCCTTCCAATCAGGGATAAGTTCAATTTTTTCATAAGTATAACCTATGTCACATCTCCAGGCATATAAATCTCTTTGGATACCCGAAGGCAGTTCATAAGGAATCCCCTTCTCCTGTAATTCCCTCAATATCGAACGGGCATTAGGATAATCGCCAAGCTGATGATAGAGGGTAATCACCTTAACCATTACTTCAACGCGTTCAGGGTTTCGCTCTATTAACCTTTTTAAAACATCTATTGCCTCCTGAACCATGCCTTGATTTAGATAAACATTGGATAAACTTTGGTAAGCATCTTCGTACTCCGGAGTTATATTAATTACCCTGGTAAGCATCTCCTCTGCTTTCTCAAACTCTCCTGACCAGAGGTAGATATTCCCCAGGCGAAGCAGGATATCCACATCATCAGGGCTCATCTCTAATACCTGAAGGTATAAATCAATCGCCTCCTGAAATTCGCCCGCCTTCACCGAACTATCCGCCTGCTTCAAAAGGTCAGCCAATGTCCGGCTATCTTCACCGGAAGCAAAAACATTAGTAAATGAAAAAAATATTATAATAGAAAATATTGTAAAAATAAGGCCGAAAGAAAGAAAATATTTTTTCATGATATCACCCGTTTTACGCGCACCATCAATTCTGAAGGGGAAAAGGGCTTGGAAATATAATCTGAGGCACCAATCTCCATAGCTTTTACTACATCTTTCTCCTGACCTCTGGCTGAAAGAATAATCACCGGCACAGAGGCGGTTTTAGGATTGCCTTTAATCTCTTTCAAGATACTAATGCCGTCTTTAATGGGCATCATAACATCTAATATTACAACATCGGGAAGGACCTCAACTACTTTTTCCACCACTCCTTCTCCGTCAGAAAAATGGATGATTTTAAATCCCTCTTTTTCGAGTTTAAATATAATCAAGCGGGCAATTGTCTTATCATCCTCAGCTATAATAACTATTTTTTGCTTTTGTTTTTCCATATCCATATAAACACCTTTTTTCCTAATTAAAAATATTTATTTTTTATTTATCTGAATCACAAAAACAAACCACTCTATTCCTTCCGGTCTCTTTTGCCTTATAAAGGGCATCATCTGCCTGCTTGGTTAAATCATCTAAAAGTCGGGGTATATCGCGCTTGGTAGCCCCTATTTTCTGGCAAGCCACTCCCAAACTAATAGTTATTTTTAATTTCTTATCACTATATTCAAACTCTTTTTCTTCCACACTCCTTCGGAAATCTTCGGCTTTTTTAAGCCCCGTCTCCCTGTCTGCCCCAAAAATCCCTACCAGAAATTCTTCTCCTCCGTATCTACCGATAATATCATAGGGTCTTAATTTAGATTTTACCCTATTTACTACTTCAATTAGAATTTTATCGCCGGCCTGATGACCGTGGTCATCATTTACCCTTTTAAAATGGTCGATGTCAAGTATAATCAGACAGAAAAAGGCATTTTCTCTCCCCGCTCGATGGAGCTCTTCTTCCAGACGTTCCAAAAGAGCCCTCCGGTTTAATATCCGGGTAAGGCCGTCGGTAATAGCCAGTATGTGGAGCTTATGGTTGGCTTCTCTTAATTTCTGCTGGAGCTGAACATATCTTTTACCCACATCTATTCGGGAAATTAACTCCCTCTTGTCAAAAGGTTTAGTCACATAGTCATCGGCTCCTGCTTCTAACCCCTCAACAACATTATCTATATCCACTTTACCGGTTAAAAATATTATATATATATAACCTTGGATCTCAGTTGCCTTTATTTTCTTACATAATTGAAGACCGGATAAGCGGGGCATCGACCAATCAAGCAGAGCAATGTTTATCTTTTCTTTTTCTTTTTGGAAGATTTCCCAGGCCTTTTGACCATCCTCTGCCTCCACGACTTCATATCCTTTATTCTCTAAAATCTTTTTTACCAGTTTACGCGTTACCGTAATATCTTCGGCTAATAATATCTTCATTTTTTTTCTTCCCATCCGGGCTGAGAAATAAATTCTCTAAATTTCTCCAGTTCTTCCTTCAGTTCTTGATAAATTTCTTCTGCACCCTCTATTTTATTTTCTTTCCCTCTCTTTTCTAATTCCAGGGCAAGTTCGGAAACTTTGGTTAAAAACAGATTGCCTGATGCCCCTTTTAAACCATGGGCAACTTCATTAAGGGTTTTAAAATCCTTCTCTTTTATCGCCTGAGAGATTTGGCTTAATTTTTGAGGATAATCAGAACTAAAAATATCTATCAATTCTTTTAAAAATTCCTTATCCTGGTCTACCGTCTCCAAGGCCTTGTCCAGGTCGAATACCGGCCTATTCTTTTCCTCCATCATAGCACCTCCTGAATAATTTACTTAGGTAGTCTTTTTTAAGTTTAATAATATTTTATCTATCATAGAAAAAAGTTCTTTTATCTTTATGGGTTTAGTAGTATATTCATCCATCCCTGACTTCAAACATCTTCTCCGGTCTTCTTCAAAGGCATTAGCGGTAAGAGCAATGATAGGAATGTGTCGGCCGGTCTCTTTTTCTCTTTTCCTTATCTCCTTAGTAGCTTCAATCCCGTCCATTTCAGGCATTTGTACATCCATCAAAACCAAATCAAACCTATCCTTCTTCACTAATTCAACCGCCTCTTTCCCGTTATTAGCTACAGTTGCCTGCCACCCCTGTTTTTCTAAAAGTCTTACACTCAACTTCTGGTTTATTATATTATCTTCAGCTAAAAGCACCCTTAAGGGCTTACCCTTAAGAAAGGATTCTACCCCGGCTTTTTCTGTTACCTTCTCCTTTATTTCGCTTTCGGCGGCTTTAATAATTGCACTGTGGAGTCTGGACCTCCTTACCGGTTTAAGTATAAAATCTGTCATCCCCAGCTCTTTAGCCCTTGCTACATCACCTGCACCTTTATCTGAACTTAAGATTATAATGGGTATTTTTTCATATCCCGGCAATTCCCTTATCTTTTTGGCCACCTCAAAGCCATCCATCTCAGGCATATTCTTATCCGTGAGAATCAGCTGATAAGGGTTTCCCTTTTCCCGGGCTAATTCTAATTCCTTTAAGGCAGAAAATCCATCTTCTACTTCAGCAGGCAGTCCACCCCAGGATAAAAGTGTCTTTCGAACAATCAAGCGATTAGTTGCATTATCATCAAGAATTAAGACTTTAAGACCTTTTATTTCCGGGTGGATAACCTCTGCTTCTTTCGGCTTTTTAACTATGGTAGAAGATACAGTAAATTTAAAAGTGCTCCCCTTCCCTAGTTCACTTTCTACCCAAATTTTACCACCCATCAATTCCACCAGTTGTTTGGAAATATTTAGCCCCAGCCCGGTACCTCCGTACTTCCTGGTGGTAGCGGTATCCACCTGGGTAAAGCTCTCAAAAATTTTACTTAGCTTTTCTTTGGGGATTCCTATACCGGTATCTCTTATCTTAAAAAGGAGGTCAATTTTGTCATCCTCACTTTTAACTTTTTCCACACTTAAATCCACCTCCCCTTTTTCGGTAAATTTAAGTGAATTTCCCACCAGATTGATAAGTATCTGCCGCAGGCGGGTGGGGTCACCGATAATATATCGGGGGACATCGGGTTCTACGTAGCAGAGAAGTTCAAGTCCTTTTTGGGCGGCCTTGGCTCCCAAAGTAATTCCTACCGCTTCTACAACCTGCCCTAAATCAACTTCGGTTTTTTCCAGTTCAAGCTGTCCTGCTTCAATCTTAGAAATATCCAAAACATTGTTTATGATATCTAAAAGGTTGCTAGACGAAATCTGGAGCATCTCCAGGTATTCCTTTTGCTCATCGGCAAGAGGGGTGGAGGCAAGGAGGTCAACCATCCCCACAATAGCATTCATAGGAGTCCTGATTTCATGACTCATACTGGCTAAAAATATACTTTTGGTCCGGCTGGCTGACTCTGCTTCTTTTCGGGCTCTAAGCATTTCTTCTTCGGCAAGTTTTCGAACGGTAATATCGACATAAGCAGCTATTATCCCCTTTACCTGGCCATCAATTTTAATATTGGAGACAGATATAGAGACCGGGAAGAGAGTACCGTCTTTCTTCTTTCTGATGGTCTCATAATAAAAACTTTCCTTGAATGATTTGTTAGTTAATTCTTTTGCTTCTTCCGTCCTATCGGGAGGATGAATCATCCCATCATCGATATTTCTACCTTTGATCTCTTCTAAGGTATAACCAAATAGCTCGGTAAAGCGAGAGTTTAGATTTACGATATTGCCTTTTTTATCTAAATAGACCATGGCCACGGGACTATTCATAAATACACCGGCAAATTCTTGCTGGCTCTGGCGTAAGGTTTTTTCAGCTTCTTTAAGCTCATCAAGAAATTTTAATAACTCTTCATTTTTCTTCTTGACTTCACTTAAGAGCTCTGCCCGGGAAAGACGGATTATCCTCTCTTTCTCTTCTTGGATAAACTCCTCTGTCGGCTTAAAGGTAGAGTCCGGAATATACTTAAAAGTGACGATTTTCTGGAATCCATTTTTAAGGGGAAGAATCTGTACCTCATCAAAGAAGGTTCTAATCAGGGAGAGGTTTATCTCTTTCTTTTTGCTTTGAAATTGCAGAACTAAGCCATATTTATTTTCTTTTTCTTCAAAACCAATTATTATATGGACTTCTTCCTTTTTTGTGGGGCCAATACTGCGGATTATCTCTGAAGTAATGGTAGCCAGACGGACAATAGCCATAGAAGAGTATTTTAGGTCCTGGCCCAAAAGGCGTATTTTATTTCTGGCTTCTATTAAAGATATATTATCTCTTATCTGGATTTTGCCCAGTTCGATCATTTTTTTCTCCCCTTAAATCGAAGATAACCTGAGTATTTGTATTAAGACATCTCTTTTATATTTTTATATTTTATGATCAGGCAAGCAGCATCATCGGTTTTTCTGCTAAATTTTTGAATTATCTGAGTAGCTATAGTTTTAGCATCTTTGTCTAACAGTTTGGAACAGCCCTCCAATCCAAAATGTTCCTTTATCCCATCGGTATACACTACGATAACTTCTTTCTCGGAAAATTTCACCGTTTCCTGCCGGGGAGTTGATATTGTATAACCTACTATTCCATCTTTAGAAAGGAAATGCTTAGGATTTTCCAAACTTGAATTACATATTTTTAAGCTAATGTTCCCCATGCCGGCATATTTCAAGAGATTTGTTTCTAAATCCAGAAGGCCTATCCCGATAACCAGCCCCCTGCTCCCCTTGATATGTTCATCCAGAACTTTGATTATTTCAACCGGTTCTCGGTTATAATTTTTTTCCAAAAATTCCTGAACGGTAACTGCCAGTTGGCGGGCTTCACTTCCATGCCCCAATACATCGATAAGGGCAAAAAATATTTTCCTCTCAAATTCCTTAATAACACCCGCGTCTCCACATTCAAATATATTAATCAATGGTTTTACGGCTAAATAATAATCTATGAAAGAATTATTTTCTCTTTTTAAGTTTATTTTATCCTCCATTTATCCTCCATTTTGGGCTTTAGACCCATTTCCTGGTAGCAATTCTGGTTCCTATATTTCGCCGGGAATCTATCGTAAACTCGTCCATCAACCTTTTAACCCCGGGGAGGCCCAAGCCCAAACTCTTTGGAGAAGTACTGAAACTGTCTTTCATAGCTTTTCCGATATCCTCTATCCCCGGACCCTTATCTTCGGCAATAATTTCGATACCTATTTTATTATTCTTCTCTATTTTTCTTAGAATAATTTCCCCTTTTTCCGCATATCTTGTTATATTGGTAGCAAGTTCTGAGGCGGAAGTAGCAATCATATACTGTTCATGTTGTTTAAAACCCAACATCTTGGCAAATATTTTTGCCTCAAAAGATGCCTTGGCTATATCAATATCTTCTGAAATTTGGATTTTTTTTATGATAGTCATATCCCCCATCACCACACTCTGGCAAATGATGAATCTTTGTTTTAGCTATAAAAATAATATCTAACTTAGTTCTTTTTTATCTTTTGTATCTTCTATTATTTCCTCTTCTTCTTCCTCTTCCTCCATACCTTCTTCTATCTCAGCCGAAATTTCTTCTTGGGGTGCCAACAGGGCATCTAATCTTTCAAACCCCTCTTCAATGTTTATAGCAGTCTGGATATCCTTAAATTCTAAATTCAATTCGATAATTGAAGCCACCACTTCCGGCTGAAAACCGGTGAGAATTGTGGCAGCTCCCAGCATCGAATTCATCTTCACTGTATCGCAAAGTGATTGAGCCAGAAAAGAATCCATTATATCAACTGCCGAAAGGTCAATAATCACTCCTTTTGTCTTGGCTTCATTGACTCTTTTTAAGACATCTTTTTGCATCTGAATTATATTTTTATCATAGAGTTCTACCTGAATAGGGACAACAAGATATCCTCTGGTAATATACATCGCTACTTTAGATAAATTACTATCGTCTTCCATATCTACTCCTTCAAAATCTAAAATCAGAAACAAAACTGATTTTATCGATTAATCAAGCTACTCTCTGGCCTCCTTATCTCTTCACCTTCCCCTCTGCTACCTCTACCCCCTGCAGCCGAAAGGCATACTCCAGGGCATCCTTCAGGGTGGTCCTGGTGATAAGGTCACCTATGTCCACTCCTAACTGGGTGATACTCTGGGCTACATCGGGAGACATACCGGAGAGGATACAGTCACAGCCCATAAGTTTGGTGGCTTTGGTTATCTTTATGATGTGGTTGGCGACAGCGGTATCTACTGCCGGTACTCCCAAGATATCCAGAATGACTACCTTGGACTCTGTCTCGGAAATCTTTTTTAAGCCCATCTCCATGACCAGCTGAGCTCTTTGAGAATCTAAGGTGCCTACTAGAGGGAGGAGGAGGATGTTCTTCCAAATGACCATCAGGGGGGTGGCCATCTCCAGGAAGGCATCTTTCTGTCTGGTAATCAGTTCTTCCCGTCCCTGGGCATAGGTCTCAAAGGTTATCATCCCCAATTTATCCAGTAACTGGTTGATTATTATCATCTCCCGGTTGATAATCTCCGGCTGGCCCTGATACTCTTTCTGGATGAATTCTAGTAAGGTATCTTTCAGGGAAAAGATGTAGACGGCCGTCTCCGAAGGGTTAAAGCCTAAGAGGGCACGGCTTTTAGATAAATCCTGTAAGTGCCGGGTAATAGGTCTAAACTGGGGGGCATCTATATCCTCTACTTCCCCTGAGGAGATGGCAGCTGTAAAAACATTCAGGAATTCTTCGGATTCTTTTTCTAAGTCCTCCTTGCTCAGCAGGTCCAGACGGAGGGTGGGGCTGGACAGCTGTTTTTCCATCCAGACCTTTAGAACCTCTTTTTCTCTCTTTTTTAGCATCCGGGGGGTCTGCAGTTGTTCAGCGATAACTTTACTGTTTTTTGATTTGGCCATTTTCTTTACCTCCTATTTGTATTTAGTTTATTTTTTAGTTAACACTAACCTACCTATACCTATATTATACTACATGGTTTTTAAAAATCCTCTTTTTTCCCTTAATTTTTTTTAAAAAAGGTCAGAAAATGGTGGATATATGGTCATTCTGATGTAGGGGTTTGATTCATCGAGCCCGCAAGGAATCGGGTCGGATAAATCCGACCACTACTTCGACAGGCGAGAAGCCTGTCCTAGGGTTTTATATTGACCATTACCACCGTCATATTTAGAATTTAAATTTTTTTTCTTTAAAAAGTTTAAGGCAAGCATCTACTACTTCCGGGTCGTAGAGAATGCCTTTATTTTTAGAAATTTCTTCCAAGGCTGCGTCTATTCCGAGAGCTGGTCGGTAAGGTCGGTGAGAAGACATGGCCTCTACCACATCGGCTACCGCAATTACCTTAGCTTCAATTAAGATTTCATCACCTTTTAACCCCCGAGGATAGCCAGAGCCGTTTACTCTTTCGTGGTGCTGAAGGACTATTTCTGCAACCGGCCAGGGGAATTCGACGGATTTTAAGATATCATACCCTATTTGTGAATGGGCTTTAATTAAACTAAATTCTATATCGTTTAACTTGGTGGGTTTACTCAGGATTTCGGTGGACAGGCCAATCTTTCCAATATCATGGATTAGAGAGGCTACTCTTATTCCTTCAATCTTATCTTGAGGAAGTTTCATCTCTCGGGCAATACGGACGGCTAATTGGCAGACTTTATGCTGGTGTCCAGAAGTATAGGAGTCTTTGGCTTCTATTATTTTAGACACGGTGTCAATGCTTGCATCCATGGTCTTTTGTAGCTTTTTGTAGCTTTTTTTAAGTTCAATTTCTGCTTGCCTAAGCTCAGTAATATCTCTGGAAATAAAAATCAATTTATTTCCTACTAAATTTCCGGTACTTTGAAGGTATCGCCAATTTCCCTCTTTATTTTTAAAGCGGTATTCAATTCTTTCAGTGACATAATAGGGTTCTTCCCCGGTAAATAACTTTCTGGCAAAATTACCTAAATATTTTTTTAACAGAAGGCGTAATTTCTTTTTATCCTCCGGGTGGATAAACTCAAAAGGAGATTTACCGATTAGTTCTTCAGGTTCGTATCCCTTAATTATTTTAATTGAAGGGCTGGCATATAAATAAGTGGACTTTAAATTAAAGGCATGCACGGAAACAATATCGCTGGTGTTCTCTACCACTAAACGATATTGTTGGTTAATTTTAATTGACTCCTCCAAAGCTTATTTAAGGCTCTTTTCTTTTGCCTTTAATTCGGCAACCTGCCGGTGCATTTTTTCCAAATCTCTAATCAGTTGTTTTTTAGTTTTTTCATCTATTTTCATAATCCACACTCCTTCCGATAATATAGCTAATTTTTTTCTTTTAGGGCTTTTAATATTTTTTCCGGAGTAATGGGGAGATCAAATATTCTTACTCCTACGGCATCATAAATGGCATTGGCAATGGCCGGGGCAGTGGCGATGGTAGCCGGTTCCCCGATTCCTTTGGCTCCGAAAGGTCCTCCCGAATCTTCATTTTCTACCA
>JAYEJO010000051.1:15022-18330 GCA_034660595.1 Candidatus Caldatribacteriota bacterium | reverse complement strand
ACTAACCAGTTAACTAATTCTCTTACTCACTTTCCTTCTGCAATGTTTCCAGTCTTTCCTGGGCTTTTCCCACATACGGACTCTGGGGAAATTTTGAAATCAAGTCCTGATAATCAGAAATGGCTTTCTCCTTGTTATTTAACTTTTCCCAGCAGACTGCTTTGGTATACAAGATATCATCATCATATTTTAGACCGGAATAATCTTTTAAATATCTTTCTCCCACCTCAATGGCCTTTTTATATTCATCTTTTTTAAAATAAGAAAAGCACAACCCGTACAAAGCCTCTGACAGATAGGGGCTATCAGGATATTCTCTTACCAGTCTATCTAAATTGATAATACTATCCATCCAGTCCTCTTCCTGTAAATTTACCTGGCTTAACAAATACATAGCTTCTGCCCTAAAACTACTATTAGTATAAAGATTTGTAAACTTCTCTAGTTCTGCCTTAGCCACATCCTTATCCCCGGAAAGAAAATAATTCTTGCTCACTCTAAACTGTGCTTCTTCAGTAAACTTACTATCGGGATAAATGCGTATAAGTTTTTTAAATTCTTCAGCCGAGGCTTCATACTCTTTACTCTCCAGATAAGTCCAGGCTATAGCATATTGGGCATTAGCTGAAAAATCTCCCTCGGGATACATTTCAATAAATTTCATGTACTCTTCTCGCGCTTTTTGGTAATCCTTCAGGTTATATAGTGATTCTGCTACCATAAATAAAGCTCTTTGAGCTAATTCTAAATTCTCTTTATATTCCCCAACTTTTTTAAAATACTCGCTTGCTTTCCGATATTCAGTTAACTTAAAATAACTCCACCCCAGCCAATAATTACTTTCTGAAAGTAAAAGTGATTGAGGAAAAAATTGAATAATTTTATCAAATTCCTCAATTGCCTCTTGGTATCTCTTCTGATTATAATAATAATTGCCCAATCTAAAATATGCCTCCTGAGAAAAATCACTCTGAGGATATTTTTCTCTTAATTTTTCAAATGCTGTGATTTCTCCTTCCTGGTCCCCCAATTCTTTAGAGGCCTTCCCTCTTAAATAAAGTGCTTCATCAGTGGATGTTTTTTGCAATTCCGATAAAGCTAATTTATATTTTTTTAAAGCATACAAATCCTTGCCCAACTCGAAATGAGCTGACTCAATAAGTTCGCTTTGCGGATATTTCTCTATAAATTCTTGAAATTCCAAAATTGCTTTTTCTTTCTCGCCTTGACGGGAATAAGCTAAACCTAAATCAAAAGTGACTTTTTCTAATAAAGAGCCTTCCGTTTCCAACTGCTTTAAGCTCTCCAGGTTTTCAATAGCCCTACTATATTCTTGTAAATTAAGCAGGCAGCGAGCCAGCAAATATTGAGCTTCCTCTTTCCTTTTATCTCCTATTTCTGCTTCTGAAATTAATTCCTCTAATTGTACTATTGCTTCTTCGTATTTATTCTCTTTAAATAAACTCAAACTATTATAATATTTCACTTCGGAAGCCAATTCAAATCCCGGAAAGAAAGTTAATAAATTATTAAATACCTCTTCTGCTTCTTTATATTTTTCAGATCTCAAGTAAGCCTGACCCAACAGGTAATATACCTCTTCTATTTCTTTCCCCTGATATTCGGAATATTTCTCCAAAAATTCCCGGCATACTTTAATGGTCTCCGAATAACTATTCCCTTGAAAATAGGATTTACCCAATCTATGTCTGGCTTGTAAGGCTAAATCACTATCGGGAAAATCATTTAATAATTTCGAAAACCTCCTGGCCGCTTCCTCATATTCTTCTAACAAATAATAACACCACCCGCTGCCCCAGAGGGCATCATCGGTATACTCGTTTATCTCCGAATCGGTTACTACTCTCTCATACTCTACCTGAGCCAGCTTATATTCCTTCTGCTGGAAATAACACTCAGCCAACAGATAGCGGGCATAGGGATAATCACTCTTTATATCCAGGGCTTTTTTTAATTCTTCAACGGCCACGGTATAATCTTTCAAAGAATAAAATTCATAACCTAATTTATAATATTCTTCAGCCTTTTCTTCCTCGCTGCTTACCTTTAATTCGGTTGTCTTTTTTCTTTCTTCGCGGTATTTATCCATCTGATCAAGCTGATAATATGAGCGGGAAAGAAATTGACGGGCTTTTTCAAATTCAGGGTTATAATCTAAGGATTTTTTAAATTCTTCGATGGCTTTATCATATTCACCTTTTAAATAATAATCATAGCCGCTGTTAAAATGCTTCAAAGTCTCTCTCCCGTATTTTTTCTCTTCCAGGCAATTATTTAAAAAATGTTTGGCGGTATTGTCGAAAGAATCAATCCTGATAACTTCTTCCCATTGAAAAATAGCATTATCCAGATCCCCTAGCTGATAATAGCTTAAAGCCAAATAGTAATGAGGTTCTTTAAAATTAGGATTTGCCAAAATAGATGATTTAAAATAACTTACTGCTTCTTTAAAACTGCCATTTTTATAAGCTATGTAACCTCGTTCGTAATTTTCATAAGCTTCCCGGCCATATTTTTGAGACTGTTCGTTCTTTTTAATAAACCAGGAAATCTCTTTATTTTGGGGATCTATCCTCAAAACTTCTTCGCATTCATCAAGAGAAAGACCTATATCCCCCATATCATAATAAATCTGAACCAAATAGAGATGAGTCTCTAATAAATCAGGATCATATTCTGTCGAAGAATTAAAATATTCGATCGCCTGCTTATACTCGCCTTTAGAATAAAAGGCGTATCCTAATCTAAAATAAGCCTGGGAAGCTTTTTTATAAATCTCTTTACTGTTTAATTGATTGCCTTCTACCAGTTGGATAAAACTATTTAAACTGTTTACTTCCCTAATAGTCCAACGGGTTCTATTATAAATTTCCGCTAAAAGATAATAAGCTTCGGCATACTTGGGGTCTGCTGCTACTGCCCTTTCTCCGTATTCTATAGCCTCAGCCCATAACTTTTTACTGGGATAATCAACACCCTCGTATTCAACAATAGCTTTATCCACCAAATCAAGACATTTGTAATAATTACTCAGGGCTTCAAGAGAAGTGGTAGGAGGTTTTTTTAATCTCTCTTTATCCTGAATTGATAATTCAACATTTAATTCTTTTAAGATAAATAAAATTACCTTATCTTTTAAGCCAAAAATATCTGTATTTTCCACGATAAAATCTCGAAAAGTAGTAATTTCTCCGCTTTGGATTTCGTACTTTTTAAGACTTAAATTTAAATTGGAAGGGGAAGAAAGATAGTAATCACCAAAAAATATAACCTCAGCGCCTATATCC
>JAYEJO010000051.1:0-14922 GCA_034660595.1 Candidatus Caldatribacteriota bacterium | reverse complement strand
AAATTATACCTTATTTATCTGAAAAAGTAAAAACGATTTCCTTAATTTTTACCTGATCTCCCTCTTTAATTCCTTTCTTAATTAAAGCCTTCTCTAAGCCCATTTTTTTTATTATTTTCTGGAAATAATCTATTGCTTCCTCGTTATTAAAATTGGTCATTGCTACTATTCGTTCAATCTCTGCACCGGTAACTTCGTAAAGGTCTCCCTTTTTATTAATTACAAATCGGGGGGTAAATTTATATACTGCTTCTTTTTTAGGTAAGACCTCAGCGAGTGTTTCTTTTTCTTCTAATTTTAATTTATCCAACAAAGAAGAAAGACCATAGATTAGTTTATCCAATCCTTCTCCGGTTAAAGCAGAAATGAAAAATATTTGATAACCTTCCTTGCGGAAAGCATCTTTAAAATAGGCCATATTTTCTTTAACAGAAGCAAGGTCACATTTGTTTATGGTAATAACTTGCGGTTTCTTGGTCAGTTTTTCACTAAAATTATTTAATTCTTTGTTTACAGCCCTAAAACTATATAGCGGGTCCTCTCTTTTTATTAAAGAACCGTCAATAACATGTAAGATTATTTTAGTCCTTTCAATATGTTTTAAAAACTTATCTCCCAGGCCAGTACCCTGATGGGCACCTTCAATAAGACCGGGAATATCTGCTGCCATAAAACTTTTTGCTTCATCTACAATAACTACTCCTAGATTAGGGCTGAGGGTAGTAAAGGGATAATCGGCAATCTTAGGTTTAGCTGCTGAAATCCGGGAAAGCAGCGTAGATTTTCCGGCATTAGGGAAGCCGACTAATCCTACATCGGCAATTACTTTTAGGCTTAAATGCAGCTTCTTTTCTTCTCCCGGTTCTCCTTTTTGGGCAAATCTGGGGCTCCTTCTGACAGAGCTTTTAAAACGATAATTTCCCTGTCCTCCCTGTCCTCCCCGGGCTACAATAATTCTTTGACCGTTTTCTATTAGATCACCTAAAATTGTGGAGCTGTCCATATCCTCTACCACGGTTCCCAAAGGAACTTTTATAATTAAGTCTTCTCCGTTTTTCCCTGTCTTGTTGTTTCCCTGTCCGCTTTCTCCGTTTTTTGCCCTTTGATGAGGATGATTATAGAGGTCTATTAAGGTGCCAATTTTATCATCTGCTTCAATAATTATATCTCCGCCTTTTCCTCCATCTCCACCATTGGGACCGCCTTTGGGGATAAATTTTTCCCTTCTGAAACTTACAGCTCCATTCCCCCCTTTTCCTGCTCTCACTTCTATTTTTACTCTATCTACAAACATACTCTTCTCCCGCTAAAAAGAAAATTCCCAAAAAAGTTTACAAAAGGTGCCAGGCACCTTTTGTAAACTTTTTTGAAACTTTCTTTCCATTTTTTATTATTTTAGTTAATAATACTAAAAAACCCTGAGTTTTACAAAAAAACTCAGGGTTAGTTGACTAAAATTATTTTCTTACCTTAGGATCTTTCGGCATAAACACAAATTCGCTTTCTATCTTTTCCTTTTCTTTCAAAAGTTACAAATCCTTCAATCAAAGCAAAAAGGGTATCATCATTTCCTCTTCCCACATTTTCTCCGGGAAGAATTTTAGTTCCCCTCTGTCTTATCAAGATATTGCCTGCCTTTACAAATTGACCACCATATTTTTTTACTCCTAACCGCTTGGCATTACTATCTCTACCGTTCTTAATTGATCCCTGACCCTTTTTATGTGCCATAAATTCTCACCTCACCCTCTTAAAACCTGCTTCTGATTAAATTACATTTATAAATAACTAATTATCCTTACACTTATATTATATCTTTAAACTTTTATTTTTTCAATTAAAATTTCAGTATAAGGCTGTCTGTGTCCGGTCTTTTTGCGATATTTCTTTTTGGATTTATATTTAAAGACAATAATTTTTTTAGCTTTATCTTGACTTAAGACTTTTCCCACAACCTTAGCTTTTTCTATTAAAGGCCGGCCAATAATATGTTCTCCGTCTTTGTCAACCATTAATATCTGGTCAAATTCTATCTTCTTTCCCTTTTCCTGGTCTAACTTTTCAACCCTGATAATGTCTCCTTCTTTTACTAGATACTGCTTCCCTCCGGTTGCGATAACAGCTTGCATTTTTAGCAATCCTCCTTGCCCTCTAAACTCGCCATGATTAGGTAGTAATCGGATAAACCGACTACTTTTAAACCCAACCTGAGCGGATATGAAACCGACGCTTATAAAATTTAGCATAAATTGATATGGATGTCAAATTATTTCGTATCTAATTAGTTAGCTGGTTAGTTGGTTACCTGGTTAACTAGTTGGAGAATTATAATTAGATTTATTATCTGTATCAATTAACTCTCATTTTGCAACTGAGAACCCGTATTTAAAATTAACGTCTAATACATCCCATATCTATTCTTTGTATCTTGTATTCTAACTTGCAACTTTTAACTTTCTCAACTAGCAGATTAGTCGATTGGTAGTACGGCAGATTGTTAGGTTATTAAACCAGTTAACTAGCTAACCAGGTAACCAAGTAACTACTTAAACATTTGCTTAATCTTCTTTACCTCTTTTAGTCTACCGACAGCCACTACATCTATCCTCTCTATGTGAATATTCTTTGAAGACTTGATATAGATAGTTTTTCTTGATTTTTTCTCTAATTGTTTAATCAACAGCATCTTTGCCCCGGATAAATCTTCTTCTACTTTAGGATGTACTCCTAATAGGACAGCTTCTGCTCTTGAAGTATTGCACAACTCTTCTAACTTGCGTAAAACCATATTGCCTACGGTTTCGGCAGATAAAACTCGGCCTGTTCCGGAACAATAAGGGCAAGTGGTTCTTAACATGTTCTCCAAATCTCTCCTGGATCTCTTCCGAGTAAGTTCAACTAGACCCAACTCAGTATTCTGGATAATATTAGATTTTGTTTTATCTTTTTTAAAACTTTCCTCTAATTTCTTTACTACTTTTTCTATATCTTCTTGATTATCCATGTCGATAAAATCGATTATGATAATCCCTCCGATATCTCGTAACCTTAACTGAAGCCCTATCTCCTCAGCCGCCTGCAAATTGGTCTTTAAAATGGTTTTTCTCATATCTTTTTTACCAACAAATTTACCGGTGTTTACATCGATTACCGTTAGAGCCTCCGCCTGGTCAAAAACTAAATATCCTCCACACTTAAGCCATATCTTTTTCTGTAGAGCTTTATTTATTTCTTTTTCGATATTATATTCCTTAAATATGGGCTTTTCTCCTGCGTAAAGAGATACTCTGGGTTCTAATTCCGATAAAGACAGGGTCTTTAAAAACTTCAGCATATTTTTATATTCACTTTTAGAATTTATTACAATTTCTTCTACTTCTTCGGTGAGCAGATCTCGGATAATCCGATAAGTCAGAGTCAGGTCTTCATGTAATAGCATGGGAGCCCTGGCTTTTCTTTCTCTTTTTTTAATCTTATTCCATAATCTGGTTAAAAAATCCAGATCGGGCAAAAAATCCTCCAAATCTTTTCCCCAGGCAACAGTTCGAATAATCAATCCTGCATTCTTGGGTTTTATCTTTTGAACGATTTTTTTTAATCTTTCTCTTTCTTTTTCTTCTTCGATGCGGTGTGAAATTCCCAAATTTGTACTGTTGGGCATTAAAACTAAATATCTGCCCGGAAGACTAATGTTAGTAGTAACCCGTGCTCCTTTAGGAAGTATGGCTTCTTTTACCACTTGCACCATTATCTCCTGGTTAATTTTAATTTTATCCAAAGCGGTTTCGGAAGTAAGATTAGAATTGGTTTTTGTAAACTCCTCTTTATCTTTGCCCTGATCATCTATAGCTTTATCGATATGCAAAAAAGCGTTTTTTTCAATTCCAATATCTATAAATGCTGCCTCTATTCCAGGCAAAACATTGGTTACTTTACCTTTATAGATATTGCCTACAATCTTGTCATCTTCAATTCTCTCAATGTGGATTTCTACCAATCGGCCAGCCTCGATTACGGCCAGCCTTTCTTCGGTTAGACCCATATCAATAATTACTTTTTTATTCATTAAGAATTACTCCCATTTTACTTTTAAATAGTTAATCGGTCTACCGGTCTTCCAGTCACCCGGTCTTCCAGTCAATCTAGTCGTTAGTATATCGTATTGCATAATGAACTTATATAGTAAATACCAAATTAGGCTTCGTATTCCTTCTTTTTCCTCACGACATACGATATACGAATACATTTTACTTTAAATAATCTTATTAGTAAAGATAACAAAATTCAAACTAAATATTTAAAATAGTATTTTTAAAATTTAGTAATAGTTTTTATAGAGATTTTAATCTGATACTTAAATAATTTCTTTGCCTTTCATATATAAGCCATCACGGCAGATTTGCAGGATATCAAAACAATTAGCGAAATGCGAAATCCAGGCCTTTGCCACATATCTAGGATTTAAATTCCCCTGCTGTCCTATTTTAAGGTCCAAACCAAGCTCTAAAATCTGCTTTTTAAATTTTTTCACTGATATATCTAAAATCGAAGGTCTTATATCAACCATTTTAATCCCATTCTTCGTCTGCTTTTCTACGATAATTTCATCCAAATTTAAAAATCTTTTATTATTATTCTCTACTTCCCTCTCCAGCTCTTTTAATTCATTTTCTTGATTTTTAACTGCTGAATTTAATAGCTTTTCCTTTATTTTTAGGGTGATAACGTAAGAAGCTTTATCAATTATTTTGACTAATGAATCGGCAGAGGAAGGGATTGTTTTAGCCCGTAATATCTTCAATCCCTGAGGCAAAACCAGATTTAATCTCTCTGTCAACTCCTCGACTTTTACCTCCTCTTTTAGCCTGATATCTAAATATTCAGAGGTACTGCTGATACCCAGAGGTAAGGGGGGACCGAAAGATATTCTAAACCGGGGATTAAAACCGCCGGATATAACCACGGGAATATTAGCCCTTCTTAGAGTGCGGGTAAAAACCTGGGCCAGGTTTAAATGAGAAATATATTTAATGGGTCCGTCTTTACAATATTTTATTCTTACTAATTGTTCCAAAAAAACTCTCCTTTTGTATTTCATGTCTCTATTTGTATTTTTTTAACTAGTTAACCAGGTAACCAACTAACTAGCTAACGGAGTGTGTTAATCAATTGGCTGATAAGCCAATTGATTAACACACTCCACACCCCGTACATTTCTCAAAACGGCAATCGGGAGTTGTTTCTCCTCTCAAAGCCTTCTCTTTCTCCTCAAGCAAATACTCCTTTTTAACTCCACAGGAAATATGGTCCCAAGGTAGAATCTCATCTTTCTCCCTCGCTCTGTTAGCATAAAATTCCATATCAAGCCCGCAATCATTAAAAGCCTTCTGCCAGGCACCAAAATTAAACTGTTCTCTCCAGGCATCAAATTTACATCCCAGATGGTGAGCTCTCTCTAATACTTCGCCTAATCTTCTATCTCCCCGGGCAAAAACTGCTTCCAGATAGCTACGGTCAATATCCGGGTAACTAAAGGAAACATTCCTCCAATTTAATTTATTCTTCAAATATTTTATTTTTTTAAATAAGGGTTCTCTCTCCTCCTGAGCCTCCCATTGAAAAGGAGTATGAGGTTTAGGGACAAAAGCAGATACGCTAACATTTATATTGACTTTTCTTCCGGTTATTTCCCTTCCCATGCGGTCAACCTTGCTTACCAGCTTCACTATCCCTTCCACATCTTCCTCGGTCTCGGTGGGCAAACCAACCATAAAATAAAGTTTTATCTTCCTCCATCCTCCCTCAAAAGCTGCTCTTATCGAAGAATACAGGTCTTCTTCCAGAACATTTTTATTTATCATATCCCTTAACCTTTGAGTTCCTACCTCCGGGGCAAGGGTAATACCGGTCTTTCTTACTCTTTGAACCTGCTGGGCTAAGGCGACGGAAAAAGAATCTATCCTTAAAGAAGGCAGAGAAACCCCCACACCTTTTTCTTCAAATCGGTCTACTAATTTAGTTATCAAGCTCTTTATTTCACTATAATCGCTCGAACTTAAAGAGGACAAGGATATCTCCTCGTATCCGGTATGGGCAAGAATTTCGTCAGCCAATCCAATTAAAGTATCGACTGATTTTTCCCTTACCGGGCGGTAAATCATCCCTGCCTGACAAAAGCGGCATCCCCGGGTACACCCCCGAAAAATTTCCAGGGTAATTCTATCGTGAACTACATCTACATTAGGAACAATGGGAAAAAGAGGATATGCTGCTTGATCAAAATCAGAAATAATTCGCTTTTTGACTATTGAATGATATACTTCTTTTTTAGGCGTAACCGATTTAACCCTTCCGTCTTTAAAATAGGTTACCTCATAAAAAGACGGAACATAAATCCCTTCCATCCGGGCTAATTCTTCTAAAAGTTTTGTTCGGCTCTGGTTTTTTTCTTTCCATCTTTTATAAACTTCTATAATTTCACCGACAATCTCTTCCCCTTCTCCGATTACAAATAAATCGAAAAAAACCGATAAAGGTTCGGCGTTAAAAGCCCCCGGTCCGCCAGCAATTATCAGGGGGTCATCTTCTTTTCTCTCTTCCGACTTTAAAGGTATATGGCCCAGTTCGAGAAGATTCAGGATATTGGAATAACATAATTCATGTTGGATAGTGAATCCAACTATATCAAAAGAATTTAAAGGTCTATAGGTCTCTAAAGAAAAAGCGGGCACCTGTCGTTCTCTCAGCAGTTTTTCCATATCCACCGCAGGTGAAAATACTCGCTCGGCCAGAGCATCGTCTCTCTTGTTAATAATCTCGTACAGTATTTTAAATCCCAAATAACTCATCCCGATCTCATATAAATCAGGGAAGGCAAAGGCTATTTTAACGGTAGATTCATCTTCTTCTTTTACTACCTCATTAAATTCTTTACCGGTATATCTCCCGGGTTTTTGTACTTTATCTAACAACTCTTCAAATAATATTTTTTTTATATCTAAACTATTCAAAATCTTCTCCTTGATTTGTTATAAATGAATCCGGGATGTATTTTCCGCATCTCGTCAATAAATAGAATTCAGGAGCCAAGAGTCAGGAGCCAGAATAAAACTGCACTTGGTAATTTCTTTCCCAACTAGTTAACCAGGTAACCATGTAACTAGGTAACGGTTAGCTAGCTAACCAAGTTACCACTTTACCTTATGCAATTCCACATTTAGCAATATTCCTATCACTATTAAATTAGATATCATAAAGCTTCCGCCGTAACTTAAAAAAGGCAGAGGTAATCCGGTAGCCGGTAACATCCCCATAGCCATCCCAATATTTACTACTATATGAAAAAATAAAAATGACACCGCACCGGCAGCCAGTAAACTTCCTAATAAATCTCTGGCCTCTAAAGCAATCTTTATTCCCCGCCATAAAATAATGGCATACAACCCCAATAATAAGATGGTTCCCACAAAGCCCAACTCTTCTCCTACTACAGAAAATATAAAATCAGTGTGTTGAGCAGGTAGAAAATTTAACTGACTTTGCAGGCCGCTAAAGATTCCATTCCCTAAAAAACCTCCCGAACCGATAGCAATCCTCGACTGGATAACATTATAGCCGCCCCCCAAAGGATCAAGGTTAGGATTTAAAAATAAAATTAATCTATTTTTCTGATAATCTTTTAGAAAAGTCCATAAAACCGGAACAGAAGATAGGGCTGCTAAAAAAGTAAAAGCTAAAAATTTTATCTTAATCCCTGCCACAAACAACATTACAATAAGAATAGCTAAATATACTAACGAGGTTCCCAAATCCGGCTGCATAAACACCAATAAAATCAATAATCCGGTGTAAGCAAATGGCAGTAAATAATAGAAAAAATTATCCAATTTCTGTTTGTTTTTAGATAAAAAATCCGCCAAAAAGGCAATTAAAGCGATTTTTGCAAACTCGGAGGGCTGAAAGTCAAAAGGTCCGATAGCCAGCCAGCGCCTTGCTCCATAAGTTGATCTACCGGCGAATATGACCATTATCAGTAAAATAATAGCCCCAAAATAGATTACTTTAGAATATCTTTCCAAGTTATGATAATCGATAAATATTATTATAGTTAAAAATATGAACCCTAACAACGCCCATAATGATTGCCGCTTTACAAAAAAATAGGGATCGCTTCCCCCTGTGGTCGCTAAACGTGTTGAACTGTATAATACTAAAAGTCCATAAAAACAGAGAAACACTACCGCAAAAAGAAGAGTAAAATCTAAATTTTCAGTTAATCTATCTAATTTTTCCTTCAACTTCTATCCTCCAAAATTAGGATCCCGGCACAAAACTTGTCATTTATGACAAATCTGGTGCCTGGCACAAAACTTGTCATTTTCGGATACTAAAATATTTTTCCAGCATAGCTCGGGCTATAGGGGCGGCGGCTTCTCCCCCTTCTCCTCCATTTTCTAGAAAAACAGTGATGCAAACTTCCGGATTCTCATAAGGGGCGAACCCGATAAACCAGGCGTGGGTCTCCCCCTGGGGGTTTTGAGCTGTCCCGGTCTTCCCGGCTACCGCAAATTCTTTAATATTTGCTCTCCAGCCCGTTCCCTTTAATATAGTCTGTCTTAATCCCTCTTTAATAATTTTAAATGTATCTGAAGTAAAGTCTACCTTTTTATAAATTTCCGGTGTAATTTCTTTTACTGTGTTGCCGTCGGCAGAAATTATTTTTTTTACTAAATGCAACTTGTAAATTTCCCCTTCTACGGCAATAGTAGTAATAACATTATGCACCTGTAAAGGGGTTAACAAAAGATATCCCTGACCAATAGAAAGATTTATAGTATCACCGGGGAACCATATCTCTTTAACTTCCCTCTCCTTCCATTGGGCAGAAGGAATTGTCCCCATAGCCTCTGCGGGCAGATCAATACCCGTTTTTGCTCCTAATCCAAATTTCCGCATATATTTATTAAACCTTTCAATCCCCAGATCTTTTCCTAAAGTATAAAAATAAACATTACAGGAATGAGCAATTGCATCTACCATGCTCAAACTTCCGTGTCCGGTCTCCTTCCAGCAAACAAAGACCTGGTTGGCTAATTCAAAACTACCCGAACAATAAATCTTTCTTTCCCTATCGGTAACTCCTTCTTCCAGAGCAGCTGCTGCTGTAACCACTTTAAATATCGAACCGGGGGAATAAAGACCCTGAACACTTCGGTTACTCAAAGGATAATCGGCATCAGAAGAAAGCCTTTGCCAGTCAGAACTGGAAATTCCATTGGCAAATATGTTGGGGCTAAAAGAGGGTCTGTTAACTAAAGCTAATATTTCTCCGCTGTTAGGGTCACTTACCACAATAGAACCTTTTTTATCATAGAGTAAATTTTCTCCGTAAAGCTGTAAGTCTCTATCGATAGTTAAGACCAGATCTTCGCCCGGAATCGGTTTCTGATGCAATAAAGTGGCTATCTCTTGACCCAGGGCATTAACTTCGACTTCCTTTCCTCCTTTTTCTCCTCTTAAAATATCATCATAATATTTTTCCAGTCCGGCCTTTCCTATGATGTCTCCTCCCTGGAATTTTGGATTGCCAAATTGCTGTAACTCTTCTTTATCTATTTCTCCCACATATCCTAAACTATGAGCTGCAAAATCATGGTAAAGATAATCCCTTCGAGGTTTAACCTCTAAAACCACTCCTTTTAATTCATCTTTTCTCTCTTCAATCTCAATTATTTTCTTTGTATTACAGTCATCCAAAATTTTTACCGGCTTAAAAGGATTTTCCCGGTAATTTTTTACTGTCTGCGAAATTTTTTCCGGAGAAATACCTATTATTCTACTTAGCCTTTCACTCAGTTTTTCTAAATCATCGACTTCTGCCGGGATTATAGAAACTACTACTGCCGGACGATTAGTAACCAACAACTTTTCCTGGCGGTCATAAATTCTGCCCCGCGGAGCATCTTCTACCAGAGAACGGATACAATTCTCTACCGCTCTTTCCCTAAACTCCTCTCCTTTAATCATCTGCAAATACCATAAGCTGATAACTAATATTGAAAAACAGATAATCATAAATATCAATAACCAATTTAGCCGTTGTTTCACATCTTCCGGAACTGTAGAAGATTCCCTCATAATTGCTCCTCAATTTAATGGCAAAAAGTTTACAAAAGGTGCCAGGCACCTTTTGTAAACTTTTTGATTTTATTCTTTAATTAACTGGAAAAGTTTATTTATTGCTAAAAAAATAAAGGGTGATAGCAGACTGCTATATAAGGCCTCGGGAAGGGCTACCTGTTTTAAGCTCCATACCAGGTTATATTCGGTTCCAAAAGCACGTAATAGCAAAAATATTATAATACTTTGCATAAATGATGCAATAAAAGTTATTACCGGAATAATAAATAATATGTGTTCATGAAATATTTTTTCTTTTACGATTCCGCAAGTAAAGCCTACCACCGTCTTTGCCAGAGCATTTATTCCTAACAGGCCGGCAGAAAAGATATCCTGCAAAAGG
Source organism: Candidatus Caldatribacteriota bacterium (assembly GCA_034660595.1). Classification (GTDB taxonomy): domain Bacteria; phylum Atribacterota; class Phoenicimicrobiia; order Phoenicimicrobiales; family Phoenicimicrobiaceae; genus Sediminicultor. The sequence goes on along the minus strand of JAYEJO010000051.1, from coordinate 4,400 downwards.
CCGGAAGCAAATCCGGAGACAGTCCCTTCTTTTTCTCCCTTCAGCAAGGAAAAAACTACTACTACCACCATTATCAAATCAGGCTTTAATCCTAAAATGGTAATCGAATTAATAAGAGTAAGTTGAATCAGTAAGGTAACTACAATTATTGCGCCTTTAAGTAAAATTTTCATCAGCTATCTCCTTATTTAATTGATTAATTATAAATAAACGGATATTAATATAAAATAAAGGGTGATGCTTATCTAAGATATATTAAGGGGGATTTAATTATTTTAGCATTTAGGCATTTAGGACTTTAGGAATGGGCAAAAGCAAATAGAGCGATGGGTAATATTTTATAATTCTGTTTTTTTTCGGGCTTTAGACCATTTTAAATAATTATCATTTGCTTATTAAACATTATCTATGTCTACTATTATATCTACTATCGATTATTAATCTACTTCCTTTAGAGAATTAACCATCTTCCCTAAAATCACCAACCAGATAAAGTAAAAAAGGGCTAAAGTTCGGAAAGCCCTGTTTGGCTGCTTAATCGATCTATAAATCCATTCCATTCCGCGTCTTTGCATCCACAACGGTGCCCGCGGTATCCTGCCGGAAAGAACATCAAAACTTCCGCCTACCCCCATACAGACCGGGACATCTAATTTATCTAAATTTTTACTAATCCACTTTTCCTGTTTAGGCACACCCATGCCCACCAGTAATATATCCGGTCTATTTTCTCTAATCTCGGCAATAATCTCTTCTTCCTCTTTATTGTTCTTATCGCTATTACTATTTTTAACATCTTCACAATTTTGAAAATCTTCACCACTAAAATAACCATGATGAGTTCCGGCTATTTTTATTCCCGGATATTTCCGGGTTAAATTCGAGGCAGCTTCCCCGGCCACTCCGGGATAAGAACCTAATAAATATAAGGAATACCCTTTCTTGGTGGCCAACCGGCATATGTTGTGTATTATATCGATACCGGTTACCCTTTCAGGTAAAGGATAGTTCAGAGTTGTGGCGGCCCATAAAATACCTGCCCCATCAGGAGTAACCAAATCTGCAGATTCTAATATAGCGTGATAATCGGGGTCTTTCCTTGCCCGCAATACCCCCAAAGTATCCGGAGTAACTATCTGATGAGGTTTTTTAGAAATTATAAATTCCGCTATTTTTTGAATAGTTTCTTGATTATCCACCTGGTCAATACCCACCTGAAAAAGTTTTATGCGGTTGTTAAAAATATCCCTTTTGATAATCAATTCCTCTGACTGAACCTTGTTCTTTAATAATTCAAAAGCCATCCAGCCAAAAGCAGTCAGGGTTATAAGTAAATAAAAATTCTGGTATATAGAAATAATAAAGGCCGCTAAACTTAAGTAGATAGAGACCCCGATAATAGTTAGATTTGCTCCTTGAGCCGAAAACCCACATGATTGCAGTTTCTGGCGCAACCTGCTCCTGCTTCCCGAAAACAAAGGATATTTTTCTATAGCCGGGCTTTCCTGACTGGCATAATTAGCCACGATAGAATAAGAGCTGTCTATAATCGGTACACCCAAGATTAAAAAAGGAATCAATAAAGTTAGAGCTGCTGTGCTCTTGGATACGCCCACAATAGCAATCACCGCTAACATAAACCCAAAAGACATATAGTAGGAAGAATATTTTCCCCGGGGAAGATATCTGATAAAAATGAATGAAATAGCCGCCATAATCAAAGATAAGACTTCTGCCAAAATTAATCCCTGCCTCTGGATGAGGGAAACCACTAAAAAAGTCAGGGAAGCGATAAAGACAATATGGGGAGTGATATCTCCTAGTTCATCTGCCTGACCGATAGAATTAGTAATGCTTATCAGCCAGATTATGGTTAGGGGGATAGATAAATAGCTAAGATAAAGATACCCTCCCGACAAGGATAATGGGGAGGAGGAAGGAGCCCGCAAAAATTCTATTTTAACTCCAGAATAAATTATAATTAATGAAATTAAAACTTGAAAAATTAATTTAACCCCTGTGGGAAGCTTTCTCTTTCTGTCTATCCTCCCCAGGATGACCATCAGCACACTGCATATAACAATACCTGCAATTTTAAATACCATTCCGGTTTCAAACATATAAATTTATTTTCCTTACATTATTTCTATTTTATTTCTTTTTTATCCTTATTTTTGTCTTATCTTTCTGTTTTTTCTGCTTTTTCTGCTTTTAAACTTTTTTCCGCTTTTTTCTGTTTAATCCATTTATTTTAATACGACAAAAGTATCTTAAATTCCTTCTTTTTAGGATAAATTTTTAAAATTAAATTAATTAGTGAATATTTTCTTTAAACCAGTTAACTGTCTTTTCTAAACCCGCCGAAAAGTCAAATTGTGACTGCCATCCTAAAACCTCTTTAATTAAGCGGCAATCCAGAATATTCTTTCTTAAATCCCCTGCCCTTGGGGGCCCGTAATGCGCCGGATGGGGGAATTTTATAATCTCCTTTAAAAGGGAGAAAATTTCATTTACCGAAATCCCTCTGCCGGTCCCCAGATTAAGGCCGTTAAATTTAATTTCAGGTTTAGCTTCGGTTTCAGTTTCAGCGTCTTCTTTTTCTTTTTCCCTGGCTTTTTCCGTTTCCCGAACAATTCTAGATAATTTTACCATATTTTTAAGGGCGAGTAAATTGGCTTGGGCTACATCTTCTACATAAATATAATCTCTGATATATTCTCCGTCACCATTTATAGTAGGAATCTCACCTTTTAACATCTTTTCTATAAAGATAGCGATAACTCCGGCCTCACCATAAGGGTCCTGACGAGGTCCATAAACATTGCCGTATCTTAATGCTACATATGGGAGATGGTAATTTTTCTGATAGAAATCAAGATAATGCTCAACCGTAACTTTACTGATTCCATAAGGTGATTGGGGGCTGAAAGGATAATCTTCGGTAATAGGAAAATGCGCTGGTTCTCCATAAATAGTCCCTCCGCTGGAGGCAAAAACTATTCCCTTGACCTGATGGTTCAGCAGGCAGCATTGCAATAAATTCAAGGAACCTAAAATATTGGTCTGTGCATCAAATAAGGGGTCTCTTACGGAAAAAGAAACACTGATCTGAGCGGCTTCATGACATACATAATCAGGTTTTTCCTTTTTGAACACCTCAGCCAAACCTTTTTGGTCTGTAATATTTAATTTATAAAATTTTGCCTTTTGGTTGATATTCTCCTCTCTGCCGGAAGATAAATCATCAACTATTACAACTTCATAATTATTCTGGATAAGCAAATCCACAATATGTGAACCGATAAACCCTGCCCCACCGGTAACTAAAATCTTTTTTCCCATAATGACAAGTTTTGTGCCAGGCACCAGATTTGTCATAAGTGACAAGTTTTGTGCCGGGATCCTCCTTTTCTCTATATTTATAATACTATAATTAAAGCGAGTACGCTGCAGATAGCGCTTATCCCCCATAAGATAAGCACAACATTTTTATGAGCTATCCCCCGGGCCAAAAGCCGATGATGAAGATGTCCTTTGTCAGCCTGGAATATGGGATGATGCCCCCGGTATCTCCTCCAGATAGCAAACAGAGTATCAAAAATAGGTAGAGCCAGAATTATTATGGGAATAAAAATAAAAAAGGCATTCCCGCTGTTTAATACCCACAAAGCCCCTACGGATGCTAACATGAAACCGGCAAAAGTACTGCCGGAATCTCCTAAAAAGATTTTGGCCGGATAAAAATTGAATCTTAAAAAAGCCAACATACTCCCCGCCAAGGCGATTGATATAAGATTAAGAGTTTCAAAATTCTGTCTTAATCCTAAAATAAAAAAAGTTATTAAGCTAATCATCGAAACTCCGCAGGCCAGTCCGTCTAACCCGTCTATTATATTGATGGAATTGGTAACCCCGACTATCCAGAAAATTAAGACCGGATAAAGAAGATAACCTAATAAGTCGTAAATTTTTAATTGATTAACTATAAAACTATTTATTAAATCACTGTTATATATAATCACTATTAAGGCAGGAACCATTTGAATGATGAATTTATGCTTGGGAGAAAGGTCTACTATATCATCTACTACCCCTAATAATAAAATGATTACCCCGCCTATCAAGAGGGCTTTAACCTGTCCTTCTATCTGCACCACAAAGAGCAGACTGAGTAAAAAACCAAAAAAAATAACTATCCCTCCCAAATTGGGGATAGCTTCCTCGTGTATTTTACGATGACCGGGCAGGTCCATCATATTTTGTTTTTTCCCTACCCGCGCCATATAGGGAGTTAAAATATAAGAAACTATAAAGGCAATAACGCCGACTTCTAAATATTTCAAATAGATATTCTCCTGTTAATTAATTGACCAATTTACCAATTCACCAATTCTCCAATT
>JAYEJO010000050.1:8841-18432 GCA_034660595.1 Candidatus Caldatribacteriota bacterium | reverse complement strand
TTTTTCCCATCGCCAGGCTCAACTTGGCAAATTCTTCTAAAGTCAGGGTTTCTCCCCTGCGGTTCTTATCAATGCTTGTTTCAATTAAAATATTCTCTATTTCCGCTTTAGTGATTTCTTCTTTAAAATAGTTAGACAAAGAATTAATTAATCTTTTTCTCCTTTGCTGAAAAGAAGCTCGAATAATATTAAAAAATAATTTTTCGCAGCCTACTTGTACTTGCGGTTTTTTATAGATATCTAATCTTATTATCATCGAACTGACTTTGGGCTGGGGGTAAAATACCGTAGAAGGAACAATATGTACTTTTTGGGGTTTAGAGTAATATTGGGCAACAAGGGATAATATGCCATAATCTTTTTTCCCTGGTTTAGCCATCAATCTTTCCCCCACCTCTTTCTGTACCAGAAATACAGCTAATTTTAAATATCGATTAAGTTCAAGAATCCGGCTTATTAAGGATATAGAGATGTAGTAAGGAAGATTACCCACTATTTTTTCAATATTTTCGCCTTTTGTTTTTTTTTGCTCAAAAAAGTTAACCAGGTCAAAATTCATAATATCTTCAAAAATAATCTCTATATTATTAGATGAGGAAAGACTTTCTTTTAAAAGGGGAGTTAGCTTTTTATCTTTCTCAACAGATATAACCTGTTTGACCAAGGGGGATAATGCGGAGGTTAAAGTGCCAATACCTGTGCCGATTTCTAAAATGCACTCTTCTTTATTCAATTTTAGTGAATTAATAATTATTTGTAAGGTGTTTTGATCTACCAAAAAATTCTGGCCTAACCTTTTTTTGCATTTAAAATCGTATTTGTTGAGAAGTCTGGTAACTTCTGCAGGAGAAGTTAATTTAGGATTGCTCATTCTTTGCCTCGCTTTTTTTGAAAACTAGTTAACCAGTTACCCAGTTTACCGGTTATCCGGTTGAAGAATTAAAATCAGGTTGGTTAATTGTATCAACTAACTCTCATCTTGTAACTAAGAACACGTATTTAAAATTCACGAATAATTTAACTGGCAAACTGGTTAACCGGGTAACCGGCTAACTATCTTAACGCGATACTCGATACGCAATACGCGATACTATCATTTGGAGCCGGCGATCTGAGTTGAACAGACAACCTACGGATTACGATTCCGTTGCTCTTCCAATTGAGCTACGCCGGCATCATATCCTTATAAAAAAATGGTAGGCGGAACAGGACTTGAACCTGTGACCCCCTACATGTGAAGCAGGTGCTCTGCCAACTGAGCTATCCGCCCATTTTTTATAACAAATCAATTGGTGCCCCCAAGGGGATTTGAACCCCTGTCGCCGCCGTGAAAGGGCGGTGTCCTGTCCCCTAGACGATGGGGGCATTTATTTTTGGATGGGCCGTGCAGGTTTCGAACCTGCGACCCTCTGATTAAGAGTCAGATGCTCTACCAACTGAGCTAACGGCCCTAAAAATATTTGAAAATAAAAAATTTTGCTTCTAAATGTTACTATATTTTTTACTGCCTGTCAATATAATTCGTGAACTGGTTACATGGTTAACTGGTTAAAATCAAAATACAAGATAAAAAAGTAATATAGTAATACAGTATCGAGTTAAGAAAGATAAGAAAATTAAATTAGTCGTTAGTCGTTAGTGAATAGTCGTTAGTATTAAATACAGGATAATTTGGTTAGCTGGTTAGTTGGTTACCCGGTTAACTGGTTAAAATCAAAATACAAGAGAAAAAATAAATTAAGGAAAAGTAGAGAAAAGACGCAAATATAACCTTTTTATCTAACTACACCATTAAAGTTTACACTAACTTAATACTCACTATCCTCTTCAGGAATTCGAGCTAAATTTTCAAATTTCGCATATTCTTTGACAAAAGCCAAATCTAATTGACCTGTAGGACCATTTCTCTGTTTACTAATAATTACCTCGGCAATGCCCTTCCTATCTGTCTTTGGCTTATAATATTCCTCTCGGTATAGAAAAACAACTAAATCAGCATCTTGCTCAATTGCCCCACTCTCTCTTAAATCAGAAAGACGGGGTCTTCTTTCAATCCTTTGTTCCACTGCTCTGGATAATTGGGAAACTGCTATTACCGGAACATTTAATTCTCTCGCCAAACCTTTGAGAGAACGAGAAATTTCTGAAATCTCCTGCTGCCTATTTTCTACTCTGCCAGAAGTTGTAATAAGCTGCAAATAATCTATTATTATTAAACCAAGATTATGTTGAGCTTTTAATCTCCTGGCTTTAGCTTTAATTTCTAAACAAGTAATCCCGGCTGTATCATCAATAAAAATGGGAGCAGAAGATAATCGACCTGCTGCCATAGAAAGTGTAGGCCAATCTGATTCGGCTAATCGTCCTTTTCTCAAATTATGGGCATCAACCCGGGCCTCTGAACAAAGCATCCTTTGAACTAATTGAGATTTTGACATTTCTAAGCTAAAAAGGGCTACCGGTATATTTTTTGAGACTGCTATATACTGGGCAATACTCATACAAAAAGCTGTTTTGCCCATTCCCGGCCTACCGGCAATAACAATAAGTTCGGAGGGCTGAAACCCGGTAGTAATCTCATCAAATTCGTCAAATCCAGTGGGAACCCCGGTAATAAATTCACCTTTATGATACAGACTTTCAATTTTCTCAAAACTATCCTGAAGTATCTCTTTGATAGGAATGAAAGACTGTCCTAAATTTCTCTCTGAAACCTCAAAGATCAAATGCTCTGCTTTGTCCAATAAAATTTTAGCATCTTCTTTTTCTTCGTAACCCATAGAAATAATTTTAGTAGCATTATTAATTAAGTTACGCAAAATAGACTTTTCTTCGATAATTTTGATATAGTGCTCAATATTTGCTGCAGTAGGTACACTGTTAATTAGATTAGTTAGGTAGGTAACTCCCCCTACCTCTTCTAATAAATTTATCCTATTTAATTCCTCAGTTAGGGTAACTAAATCAACACCCCTGCTTTTTTCAAACAGTTCAAGAATACACTTAAAAATAATCTGGTGAGATTTTTTGTAAAAATCTTCGGGTCTTAATATATCTACACTGTGCAAGATGGCTTCTTCTTGAAGCAGCATTGAACCTAAAGCAGCCTGTTCTGCACTAATATTTTGAGGGGGATTCCTGCCTAATTCCATTTACTTTTCTCCATATTTAGTTAGTTGTTAGTATATCGTATCGCGTATTGCGTATCGAGTATCGCGTTAAGAAAATTAGAATTCAAAACTCAAAACACTTTTTCGTATATCGTATCGCGTTCGTATTTAAATTACAAAAAGAGAAAAAACATACAATTTAAAACATATAATTATTTACTTGTCACATATTACTCATTACCGTTTCTCTATGTCCACTGGCTCCTGGATTCTGGCTCCTGACTACTGATTTTTATCTTTTATTTTCTTAACTAGCTAACCAGGTAACCAACTAACTATCTAACTAAATGTATACGAGATACGAATCTATTCTTTTTTTGCATCCTCTGTTTCCTGCTCAGACGGGGAATCTGAAATTAAATTAACTTTGATTTGAGGAGTTACATCTTTATGTAAATTAACCGGTACATCATGAACACCCAATTTTTTTAAGGGTTCTTTTAAATTAAGTTTCTTTTTGTCTAATTCAATTCCGTGTTCCTTTAATAGGGTTTCGACAATATCTTTGCTGGTTACAGAACCGAAAAGCTTTCCTTCTTCCCCAGCTTTAACTTTAATCTCCAAGGAGATATTATTAATTTTTTCTGCTAATTCCTTAACTTCCTTCAACTCTCCCTCTTTTCGTTCTGTATCCCGTTTCTTTAAATATTCTATTTGTTTAAAGTTACCTATGGTAAAAGAAATTGCTTTGCCCTGGGGAATTAAAAAATTACGGGCAAAGCCGTCGCTTACTTCCACTACATCTCCTGCTTGTCCAATTTTTCCAATATTTTGTTTTAAAATTATCTTCATATTCTAAGCCTCCCTGTTCTATTCTCTATTTATTATAAATTCTTCTATCAATTTTAGCAACATTTATTAATTAGTTACTTGGTTAGTTGGTTAATTAGTTTAATACTAAATCCTTAACTAACTAAAATAACTGGTTAACTGGATAACTAATCCCTATAGGTTACCAGTTATATACTAATAATCTCCTGTCTCTTGGGATTCCTGCTCTTGCCTACTGGTTTTTATCTTTTATTTTCTTAACTAGCTAACCAGGTAACCAATTAACCAGCTAACTAAATGCATACGCTAATAATCTTCTGACTCCTGGATTCTGGCTTCTGACTTCTGTTTTCTTCACGATATACAATATACGACATACTATATACTAAATTATTCTTTCTTAGTAGCAATTACTTTTCTAAAATCTATCCATATATCCAACATGGCTGCCCAGACAACAATTTGGGATAAAAACGGTTGAAAGCACACCAGAATATATATAATCCACTTCATAAAATTTTTAATTTTAAACCGCTCTAATATAAAACCGGTTAAAGAGAGGCCATAAATCAAAAATACCACTGCAAAAAAAACTTGAATATTTATTCCAATTTTATTTAAAAGAGGTATCTTGTAAGTTGTTCCCAGAATTATCAATACCATCCCTAAAAGATAACTCCAAAAAAAAGACTTAGAGGCTCTCCAGTTAGAAAAGGGTGAAAAGTTCGCTAATTTATATCCAAACCTCTTTAAAATTAATCGAGCTACCCAATAATTTAAAATAGTATCAAAAATCGAAGCAAGAATAATCATTCCCGGGAATGCTATCTTAACAATACTAATGGTTTGGGTTAAGGAATCTTTTAAGGCAGCTAATTGTTCCGGAGATAGTCCCATATTGCTATAAAAATTCAAAGATTGAGTTATAATTTTATCTATCTCTTCTATATCAAATAATACGGTATTGAGATCTAAAACCCAAAAACCAATTAAAAGGATTAAACCTTTAGAAATAAGAGAAGCTATGCTTCCAATGATAATAATATCAGTTAGGGGTAATTCTTTTTTTATGCCAAATCCTAAAGTCAACCCTAATATTCCAAAGCCTAATAGGACCATAAGCCCTTGCAGGGGACCGGCCAGAATAGTTACCAAAATCCCCGATATGAAAGTCGACATAATAGCAAATTTTAAACTGTGACGTAAACATAAAATTATTATCGGGAGAGGACACAAAAAACTTACCAGCGTACCCAGTAAGGGAATATATATACTGATAATAAATAAAACAGCAGTAATTGCTGCTAAAAATGCACCCTCGACTATGGATTTAGTTGGAATTTGTTCAGTCAATAAAAAAGCCTCTTGAATTAAAAATTTTAAGATAAACTTGTTAGCCGGTTAGCCAGTTTACCAGTTACCCAGTTGAAGAATTAAAATCAGGTTAGTTAATTGTATCAACTAACTCTCATCTTGTAACTAAGAACCCGTATTTGAAATTAACAAATAATTTAACTGACCAACTGGTTAACCGGGTAACTGGATAACTAATATCCTATCCGCTAAACGCTATACGCTCCACGCTATTCTTCACTATATACTAATCTACTTATTTTGCCACATAAGGGAGAAGCGCTATTTCTCTTGCTCTTTTTATAGCTATAGCCAGTGTACGTTGATGTCTTGCGCAATTTCCGGTTGCTCTACGAGGCAGCATTTTACCCTGTTCAGTAATAAATTTTCTTAATAAATCTACATCTTTATAATCGGCCACTATTTTTTCTTTGCAAAAAAGACAAACTTTCCTTTGCGGTCTTCTAAAAGAACCATATCTTGCCATTAATTTATATTCATCCTCCTTTAATCTACCTTCTCTTTTTGGTATTCTTAAAACAATTAATTAACTATCTTTTTTGATTTTTTTCTCAGGCTGTAAGGTTAATAAATATCTGATGACTCTCTCTTCTAATTTTATAACTCTTTCAAGCTCAGGAATATTTTTTTCGTCCACATTAAAATTTAAGACCACATAAATCGCTTCTGTGAAATCCTTAATTTCATAAGCTAACTTTCTTTTGCCCCATTTATCTGTCTTGGTTATTTTACCTTTTGCGTGGGTAATAAGCTTTTTTAATTTATCCAAGAGGGAATCTAATTCTTCGTTTTCTAATTGGGGATTTATGGCAAGCATTACTTCATAACTTCTCATCTGTTACCACCTCCTTTCGGTTTAATCAGCCCCTGAAATATTTTTCAGGAGCAAGGAAATTAAAAATATTAAACGATTTATATTATACCACAGATATTTTCGATATCAAGCTTTTTAAGAAAGTATCGCGTATCTATTTAGTTAGCTAGTTAGTTGGTTACCTGGTTAGCTGGTTAAAATACAAGAAAAATACAAGTTATCAGTTTATACTTCTTGGTTTTCGGTTTAAGGTAAAACTTAAAGCTAAAAGCGAAAAACCATAAATCAAAACTCTTAACTAGTCGATAGTGAATAGTCGTTAGTCGTTAGCATTAAATACAGGATTTCAGTTGACAGTTTTCAGTATACAGCTAAAAAGTTAAAGATAAAAGATAAAAAACTCAATATATATTAGCACATATTTAAATTTTTAATTTTAAGCTATGGTTTTACGTTTTGCGCTTTTCATTTTTCGTTTTGTTGCTATATACTAATTAAGGCTTACAGGAAAAGGAAATTCCTATACAATTAAATTAATCCCGGGGAATAATTTCTCTAATCCTCTTCTCTAATTTTACCCGGGGAACCAAGACTTTTCTGCCACAACAAAGACATTTTAAGCCAATATCAATACCGGTTCTGGTAATTTCCCAATGGAAACCTCCACAAGGATGTTTCTTCTTTAATCTAATAATATCTCCCATTCCCAATTTTAAAGGCATGTGTTGTTCCTTATTTACCAATTTACCAATATATTAATTCACCAATTGACCAAATATATTAGTTAGCTGGTTAGCTAGTTAATTGGTTAATTGGTTTAAGACAAATTCATCAACTAAGTAACTATTATAACCAGTGACCGATTAAATAACAAAACTGGTTTTTAGTTTACAGTTTTCAGTAAGTAGAATCGCATTACTTGTTGTATTGACCGGAAGACCGGGCGACCGGTAGACTGGCAAACCGGGTAAACTAATTAACTGTGTAGCCAAATAAAATCATAATTTCTGTAGAAGAGAATTATACTCTTCTTTGTCCTTTTTTTTGAAGGGGCCTACAATGGATAAATTTATTTTATCTTTGTTGAAAATATTTTGAGCCATTTTCTGAATATCTTTCACTTTTACTTCTTCAATTTTTTCTTTTATTTCGTCAAAAGTTGAAGGACTGCCATATAAAAGCATCCTATTCCCCAACCAAAATGCCCTGCTTAAGGTACTTTCTAAACTTAAAGATAGCGCACCTTTATACATTTCTTTTGCTTTTTTCAATTCATCTTCTTTTAAATTATTATCTTTTATTTTATTAAGCTCCTCTAAAATTGTCTGTATGGTTTCCCTCAGTTTACTAGAATCGATACCGGCATAAATATTAAAGGAACTGATATCGTTAAAATACTGAATAAATGAATGAATATCATAGGCTAAGCTTTTCCTAACTCTTATCTCTTGAAAAAGCCGGGAGCTCAATCCCGAGCCCAATATTATATCCAATAAATCCACAGAGTACTTATCAGGATCTAACCGAGAAATTCCGGGAAAACCAAAAGAAAGATGAATCTGGTTACTCTTTTTAAATTTTATTCCTATTTGAGTATTTTTTTGATTACTTTTTGCAGGTAAATAATTGCTTACTTCACCTTTTTCTATTATTTTAAAATATTTCTCGACCTGCAGAATTACTTCCGCTGTTTTAATATTGCCTGCAACACTTATTACCAAGTTGTTGGGACGATAAAATTTATTTATATATGATAAGAGATCTTCTCTTTGAATATTGTTTACACTCTTTTCATTTCCGAGAACAGGCCTTCCCAGTGGATGATTTTTCCACATTATTCTGTCAAGTAAGATTTCTACTAATTCTTCCGGTATATCCTGATATTTCTTAATCTCCTCGATAATTACATTTTTTTCCTTTTGAAGGCCTTCTTCTCTCATTAACGAATTTAGTATTATATCGGCTAACACATCAAAAGCAATTTTAAATTGTTCCTGAGGAACTTTAGCATGTAGATGAGTTGTCTCTTTGGATGTGGAAGCGTTTATTTCTCCGCCAATACCTTCTATTACCTGAGATATTTCCAGTGTATCTTTCCTTTTTTTAGTCCCCTTAAATAGCATATGTTCGATGAGGTGAGAAATTCCTTGATATTTCTGTACTTCGTACCTTGACCCGACTCCTATTCCGAAAACAATGGCGACAGACTTCATGTAGGGCATTTCTTCTACTACGATCCTTAAACCATTTTCTAATTTTATTACTTTGTAAATGATGAAACCTCCCTTTAAATTAGTATATCGTATTGCGTATCGCGTATCGCGTCAAAAACCAGTATCTCGCATCTCGTGAATCGTATCTCGCATGTATATTACCCAGCTACCCGGTTTACCAGTTAGCCAGTTAATTTAATTCATATATGTGGGTAGAAATGCTCTGGATTCCTGCTTCGCAGGAATGACAAAAGAAATAGACGGGCTCGATAAATCAAGCCCCTACATTTACATAGACAGGCGAGACGCCTGTCCTACAGTTTTATCTTACATCTTATTTCTAATAACTGGTCAACCGGGTAACTGGTAAACTGGCTAACTGATATCGTATCTGCTAAACGCTACCCGCTACACACTCCTCCTCCAAGTTTTACTCGGTTTTTTTTACTACAAATACTTCTTCTAATTTAGTAAAATCCACCTCTGGCCTTATTATTACTTTTTGAAATAAATCATGGCTTTCTTTTTTTATCCCCGCGATCCTACCAATAATAATTCCTTTAGGAAAAACACTTCCCAATCCTGAAGTTATTACAATATCGTTTATTTTTATATCAGCATCATGAGAAAGGTATTCCATATAACAATAATTACTTTCGCTTCCTTTCACTACTCCTATATCTCTTGATCTCTGAATCATGCCTCCTACAGCACTTCTTTGATCTAATATTAACAATATTTTTGCTGTTCGGGAATCGACACTAACTACCTTGCCTACCAATCCGCGATGAGTTGCTACCGCCATATTTTTCTTCACACCATCGGCCGTTCCCTTATCAATAATTATACTGTTAAACCAATTTCCCGGTTCCCTGCTGATTACCAAAGAAGGGATCATTTCGTAAGAAAAAGATTCTTTAAGTTCTAACAGCTTTTTCATTCTATCATAAGCTATTAATTTTTCTTTCAATACAGCATTTTCCTGATAAGCTATCTCAATTTTTTCTTTTAGCTCTTTGTTCTCTTCTTTTACTGCCTTGGATTCAGCCAAGGCTTTTAAGTAGTTCTTTGTATTGTCAGCAGCCAAACTTATTCCCCGATTAATTGGAGAAAATAATTTTAATCCGATACTCTCTAACCAATTAAAGTACATCTTGCCATGGTAGTCTATAGTCATTATAAAAATAGTTATAATAATTAATAAAATAAAAATTATTAGGGTATTATTTTGTGAAAAAAATTTTTTCAA
>JAYEJO010000050.1:0-8741 GCA_034660595.1 Candidatus Caldatribacteriota bacterium | reverse complement strand
ATCCGATACTCTCTAACCAATTAAAGTACATCTTGCCATGGTAGTCTATAGTCATTATAAAAATAGTTATAATAATTAATAAAATAAAAATTATTAGGGTATTATTTTGTGAAAAAAATTTTTTCAAATTCCTAATTCCCCGATTAAATTAGTCGTTAGTATTACTAGCGTATAGCGTACAGCGTATAGGTGCGGGTAATAAGTGTAAGAAAAATGCAAAATACAAAACTGATTTTCAGTCTACAGTTTTCGGTTTACGGTTTAAAAAGATACAAGATATAAAACTGGTTTTAGTTAATGGTTTATAGTTTTTAGACGAGATTGCCACGTTCACTTCGTTCTCTCGCAATGACATTATAAACAGGCGAGACATCTGTCCTACGCCAATAATCCTCTGATTCCTGAATTCTATCTCTTTTTTTCTTCACTATATACTATATAACTATATACTGATCAGGCCCCTGACCACTGATTTTTATCTTTTATTTTCTTAACTAGCTAACCAGGTAACTAAATGTATCCGCTACCCGCTATACGCTCTACGCTAATTCAGACTCTTTTGGATGTTCTAATTAACACTCTCCGGTAAAAATTAAAATCATCCAAAGCCTTTCCTATCCCCTTAATCACACAGTATTCCGGTTTTGAAGATACAAAAACCGGAATACCAATTTCTTCTTGTAAAAGTTCTGGCAAACCCATTAAAAGTGAACCCCCGCCAGTCATAATTACTCCCTTATCCACAATATCGGAAATTAATTCAGGAGGTGTTCTTTCTAAAGCCATCCTCACTGTATTAGCAATTATTCTCAGTGGTTCAGAAAGGGCTTCCCTCAATTCATCTTTAGAAATTTTAATTATTTTAGGAAGGCCCGTAACTTTGTCTCTCCCCCTAATCTCATAATCGCCATTTTCTCTATCTGCCTTATCTGCGGATAAGCTAAGCTTAATTTCTTCGGCAGTTAATTCACCAATATATAAATTATGTGCTTGTTTAACATATTTGCTAATGGTTTCATTGATGTAATCTCCGGCAACTTGACTCAATTCGCTTATTACTATCCCTCCTAAAGATATTATCGCTACCTCGGAAGTTCCTCCACCTATATCTATTACCAAATTTCCCATTGGCTCAAATATAGGAAGCCCCACACCAATAGCGGCTGCTATGGGTTCGTCTATTAAAAACACCCGTCCTGCTCCACACTTATAGGCAACTTCTGATACTGCTCTTTTTTCTACCTCTGTAACTCCGGAAGGAACACAAATTATAACTGTGGGTCTGCTAAAACGATTAGAAATATGAACTTTTTTAATAAAATATTTTAACATTTCAGCAGTAACTTCAAAATCAGCTATTACCCCTTCTTTTAAGGGTCTGACGGTAAGTATACCTCGGGGAGTTCTCCCCAGCATCTTTTTCGCTTCCTCCCCAACTGCTAATATCCTATTCCCTCCATCTTTAAAAGCAACAACTGACGGTTCGTATAAGACAATTCCCTTCCCCTTGATATGTGCAAGGGTGGTAGAAGTGCCTAAATCAATTCCAATATTTTTGGAAAGTGATCCTAAAAGAAAATCTAGCCACATTTTCTGGTTCTCCTTTTCTATAGACATATTTTAAAACCTTAAAATATGTCTAACTTTATTAGTTCACAAACAAAAATTATATGTTATAATTCTTATTAGTACATTCTATAGCCTATTCGGTCTAATACTATTTTTAAATCAAGTAATCAATATTTTAAGGAATTATATAAATGATTAAATTAACTCTCAGCTTAATTATTTTAATTATAACTTATTTTTTAATATTTACCAACCGTCGAATTAGAGCAACTTCCGCCTTTTTTGGGGCAATTTTAACTATCACTTTAGGTTTAATAACTTTTAACAAAGCCATCACTTATATAGATTTTAATAAATTGGGAATCATCGTTGGAATGATGATATTTACTATAATAGCAAAAGAGAGTGGAATATTTCAATATTTAGCTATAAAAACTACCAAATATAGCAAAGGAAATCCTTTAATTCTTTTAATTTTTCTCTCTTTATTGGCTGGTTTCCTCTCCTCTGTATTAGATGAAATCACCACCTTGCTCTTTTTAGCAAATATTACCCTGGCTATTACACATATCTTAGAAATATCCCCTTTGCCTTTTTTAATTTCTGAAATTATATTTGCCAACATCGGTGGATTGGCTACTTACATCGGCACTCCGGCAAATATAATGATAGGTTCTGCTGCAAAACTTAATTTCTACGATTTTATTTATCACGCAACTCCTATTTCTATAATACTTATTTTATTTAATGTTTTTTATTTTGTTATCCTTTTTAAAAATACTTTCATAAAAAGTGATAGACAAAATGATGTTATTCTTCACCTTAATAAAATTGATGAAAGAAAGGCTATCACTGACCTTCCCTTACTTAAGAATTCCTTATTAATCCTGGGCATTACTATAATAGTTTCATTTTTCTCCCATCTGGTTAATTTAAACCTGGCTATTGTCTATTTATTGGGGGCAATAACATTGCTCTTTGTTAGCCACGATAAACCTGACGAAATTTATGCTCAAATTGATTGGAGGATAATTTTCTTTCTAATCGGATTAAATGTCTTAGCCGGTACTTTGGAAGAAAATGGCCTTATTGAAATTGTATCTTCCAAGCTCTTAAATCTTACTAAAGGAAATATAAATCTTTTAAGTTTCAGCATATTAGGGGTATCCACTTTTACATCTTCATTTTTTGATAATATACCCATTATAGCATTGGCTATTCCCGTAATTGAAAATCTTTCCCGCCATCTTGGTTCTTCTATAACTGTATTATGGTGGGCACTTGCCTTAGGTGCAAATATCGGAGCTAATGGTACCTTAATAGGAACAGCCTCTAATTTAATAGTCGCTGACATTGCCGAAAAAAATAAACAACCTATCCCTTTCTGGTATTTTATTAAAGTATCTTTCCCCCTGGTTATACTTAATCTTATTATTACTTCAATTTATGTCTATTTGAGATATCTTTCTTAGTTAATTGGTTACCTGGTTAATTAGTTAAGAGACCTAAGGGAGAACGGTTAGTAGATTTGTATTGAGTATTGTGTATCGTATTTAAATGACAAAAAGAGAAAAAACCTACAATTTAGAATATATAATTATTTGCTTATCACATGTTACTCATCACTGTTTCTCTATGTCCACTGGCTCCTGACTACTGATTTTTATCTTTTATTCTCTTAACTAGCTAACTAATTAACCACGTAACCAGCTAACTAATTAAATACAAGCTATCTTTTCTCCGCAAAATTTACATTTTCCATCTTTATCCAGACCCACATTAATAATATTATAACCTGTTCGCTTGATTAAAGTTTTTTTACAATTTCCACAATAAGTGGTGTTGGCTTCCTCATCCCAAATATTTCCCACATATACATATTTTAATTTTTTTTGGGCAATATCCCGGGCTTTACCTAAGGTGGAAATGGGAGTTGCCTCAATGTTCATCTTATAACAGGGAAAATAGCGAGAAAAATGCAAAGGTATATCTTCACTTAAAGAAGAAATCCAATCCACCATCTCCTTAATTTCTTCTTCTCTATCATTTAACCCGGGTATGATTAGATTAGTTATTTCTATATGGCAATATTCTTTAGAAAGCTTAATGGTGTTAAGCACTGGGGAGAGAGTTCCTTTAGAATATTTTTGATAAAAGGAGTTTCGGAAAGACTTAAGGTCAATATTCATGGCATCAATAAAAGGCAAAAGTTTAATGAGGGGTTCACGATTAATAAATCCGTTAGTAACCAATATATTTTTCAAATTATTTTTTTTAGCTAATCTGGCAGTATCTAAAATATATTCATACCAGATTAAGGGTTCAGAATAAGTGTAACATATTGCCGGAGAATTATTCTGCAGGGCTAATCGTATCGCTTTTTCGGGGGACAACTCTTCCACTTGAACATCTTTTATATTTGCTTGAGAAATGGTCCAGTTCTGGCAAAAATCACATGCAAAATTGCATCCTATTGTGCCCAGTGATAAAACCATTGTCCCGGGGCAAAAATGATAAAGCGGTTTTTTTTCAATAGGATCCATCCCGTAAGAGGAAACTTTGGAATAGATTAAAGAATAAAGCTGGTTATTTATATTTTCCCGGGCTCGGCAAAAACCAACCTGCCCTTTTTTTATCAGGCATTCTTTGGGGCAAAGCAGACATTTTATAATCCCTTTATCTTTATCGATTAATTCATAAAACATTGCTTCTTTCATTTAAAAAATCACCTCTTATGGCGAACTAGTTCGCCAGTTAGTCGGTTAGCTGGTTAATTGGTTAATTGGTTGAAAATACAAGAAAAAAACAAGTTTTCAGTTATAGTTTTGCGTTTTTAGCTGTATATTATACGCTAACATACGCGATACTAATTTATTCTGACTACTGGATTCTGGCTCCTGACTACTGATTTTTATCTTTTATTCTCTTAACCAGTTAACCAATTAACCAATTAACCATTTAACTACTTTAATAATATCTTTTCACTTCAAAGCGATATAATTTTACTTTTTCATCGGGATAAATACCTGCTTTGCGTTTGGCAATATCAATCTGGTACTCCGCTGTATCCACACCCTCTAAATCAGGTAATAGCAAACCCTTTTTGTAACCACTGCTAACAATTACTCCATATTTTTTGGGGTCAAGCTGAGAAATATCCTTAACTTCTTCCGGAGCAGACAGAACATCTACCGAAATAGACAGGTCTTCTAATTCAGAAACTGTTACTGGCGAAAAGCGAGGGTCATCAACAGCAGCGCTAATGGCATTCTTTATAATTTCCTGGGCTATATTTTCCTGAGTGGGCATAAAAGTTCCTATGCACCCCCTCAAATCACCAAATTTTTTAAGAGAAACAAACACCCCTGCCTTTTGATTAATCATCTCTTCAGGAAGTCCCGGGGGAGGAGTAATTATCTTTCCCTGTTTTATATAATTTTCAATCGTCTCTCGCGCTAATCTAACATAAGCACTTTCTTTTTTTGCTTTCATAATTTATTACCACCTTTATTTAAATTGACCAACTACATTAGTTAGCTGGTTAGTTGGTTAACTAGTTAATTAGTTTAAAACATAAAAAAAATACAGGTTTTCAGCATGTAATTAAAAATTTAAAACTTTTCTTAGTTTTTAGCTTTGAGTTATAATTTTGCGTTTTTTGCTATATACTATACGCTAATATACGCGATACTAATTTATTCTGACTACTGGATTCTGGCTCCTGACTACTGATTTTTTTCTTTTATTTTCTTAACTAGCTAACCAAGTAACCAATTAACCAGCTAACTGGTAACTTATTTTAACATATCCGAGGCAACTGTTCTCCGGTTAACATATCTACAATTCTCTTTCCTCCAATTTTAGTCTTTAAGTAAACACGTCCTAAAGATTTTTTTATTACTCTGCCTATGATCTTTGATTCTTTTCCGTATTTATTCTTTTTCATCTTCTTTAATATTTTTAAAGAATCTTCCGGGGAAACAAAAGCAATTAATTTACCCTCGTTCGCCAGATACAGAGGATCATAGCCTAATATTTCACATGCTGCCATTACCTCTTCCCGGATAGGGATATCGTCTTCGTTTATCTCTACATCTACTTTTGAAGACAGGGCTATTTCATTTAAAGTCGTAGATAATCCTCCTCGTGTCGGGTCTCTTAGAACATGAACGTTATCGCTAACTTCCAACATGTCTGCTACTAAAGTAGAAAGAGGTGCTGTGTCGCTTTTAATGGTTGTTTCAAATTTCAATCCTTCTCTTTCTGATAAAATGGTAATTCCATGATCACCTATTGTTCCATTAATAATAATAATATCCCCAATTCGGGCATTTCTTCCCGATATATTTATTCCTTCTTTTATTATTCCTATGCCAGAAGTGTTAATAAATATTTTATCCGCCGCACCCTTATTAACCACCTTGGTGTCACCGGTTACAATATTTACTTTTGCTATTTCTGCCGCTCTTTTCATACTTTCTACTATCCTGCGCAATAAACTCAAAGTAATTCCTTCTTCTAAAATAAAACCACAACTTAAATATAAAGGCTTGGCACCACACATGGCAAGATCGTTTACGGTACCATTAACTGCAAGTTCACCGATATCTCCTCCATTAAAAAACAAAGGATCTACTGTATAGGAATCAGTAGTATAAGCTAATTTTAATCCTTCGATATCTAATATTGCACCATCATCAAGTCTTTTCAAGTAAGGATTATCAAAATTAAATAAAAACAAATCCTTAGTTAACTTATACGATAGTTTTCCTCCACTACCATGACTCAGCAATATTTTTTCTTCTTTCATTATTGTTCCCTTCCATATTTAGTCGTTAGTGAATAGTCGTTAGTCGTTAGTGTATCGTATCGCGTATTGCGTATCGAGTATCGCGTAGAACAGAAATACGAAAATTGTAATACAATACACAAATATGTTTTGAATTATGGTTTTTCGCTTTTTGTTTTAAGTTTTACCTTAAACCGAAAACCAAGAAGTATAAACTGATAACTTGTATTTTTCTTGTATTTTAACCAACTAACCAGGTAACCAACTAACTAGCTAACTAAATAAATACTCGATACTAATTATACTTGTAGTACGCGGCGCAAGTGCCTTCGGTGGAAACCATGCAAGCACCTTTTGGGTCTTCTGGTGTACAAATCTTTCTAAAGAGTGGACATTCAGGAGGAATTATTATTCCCCTTAATACTTCTCCACAACGACAACCGGCAAATTCCTTTGTCTCTTCTATTTTAACTTTAAATTTACGGGCATTTAACTGGTTATATTCATTTCTTATCTCTAAACCACTTTTAGGAATGTTACCTATTCCTCTCCAATTAGAATCAACTATTTCAAGTACTTTATTTAATTTTTTCAAGGCAATTTTATTCCCTTCTGGTTTGACTACTCGTTTATATTGAATTTCTACTTTTGCTTTTCCTTCTTCAATCTGTTTCATAAGCATATAAATACTTTGCAAAATATCTAAGGGTTCGAATCCACATACAACACAAGGTATTTTATATTTACTGGCGATAAAATTATAAGGATTACTTCCGATGATAGCACTTACATGCCCGGGACAAATAAAGCCACTAATGTTTACTTCTTCTGTATCTAATAAAGATTTCATTGCCGGAGGCATAATTTTAGCCACACATAATACTGAAAAATTCTTTATCTTTTCTTCCTTTGCTTTTAAAATAACACTGGCTATAGTAGGAGAAGTAGTCTCAAAACCTACCCCCATAAAAACGACTTTCTTTGTAGGATTATTACGGGCAATGTTTAAAGCATCCAGGGTAGAATAAACTATTCTTATATCAGCGCCATTTGCCTTTTCTTTTTCTAAAGAAGAAGTAGAACCAGGAACTTTAATCATATCTCCAAATGTAGCTATAATAAAATCTTTTTCCCGGGACAAGGCAATAATCTCATCAATGTTCCGTATAGGCGTCACACATACCGGACAACCCGGACCGGAAAGAAGATGAACATTTTTTGGTAAAATATTTTTAATTCCATTTCTAAATATAGCTACAGTATGGGTTCCGCAAACCTCCATCAAGTTAATCTTTTTCTCTGAAATGCTTTTAATCTGCCGGAGGATTTTCCGGGCTATTTCTTTATTTCTATACTCATCAACATATTTCAATCTACCTTTCCCTCCCAAGCCCTGAATATTTCTAAAGCTTTTTCCTGGTCAATCACTTCAATGGCAAAACCAGCATGCAAAAGCACATAATCACCCACTTTAACTTTTGGGATTAGGTCTAAACTTGCATTTTTAACAATTCCCCCGATTTCTATTTCCGCTGTATGGTCATCAAATATTTTCTTAACTTTTCCCGGTATTGCCAGACACATTTACTTTCCTCCTCTTTTTGGTTAGCTGGTTAATTAGTTAATTGGTTAACTGGTTTGATCTTAATTCATTAACTAACTAACCAGGTAACCAAGTAACCAGCTAACTATTCACTTCCTGCAACTACTGCTTGTCCTAAGGATATCCCTCCATCATTGGGGGGAACTTTTCTCTGAACATATACTTTAAACCCTTTATCTTCTAATGAGAAGATCACTTTTTCAGTTAAATATTTATTTTGAAATACTCCACCACTTAAAGCAATTTTATTAATTCCGGTATCTTTTTTTATTTTACCACATAAATCCACCGTAAACTCAACTACGGTATTATGAAATTTGGCAGCCATTACCTTTTTGTCGATTCCCTCTTTAAGATCTCTAATTATATCTATAAAAATTTCTTGAGGGTCAATAATAAATTTCTCTCCTTCTTTATAGATTCGGAATTTATATCTCTCTTTTATCCCAGATGCACAAAACGATTCTAATTCCATAGCAGCCTGCCCCTCATAACTTATCTCATCCCTTACGCCAATTAAGGAAGATGCTGTATCGAAGAGACGTCCGCAACTGGAAGTAAGCGGAGAATTTATATTTTTATCGATCATCTTTTCAATAATAGATAATTTATCATAATTCATTCTACGGTTAAAATCTATATCGAGTGTTTTGGCTTTTGAGCCATAGATAGAATATAAGTAACTATATGCCATCCTCCATGGTTGCACAACCGCTTTATCTCCTCCAGGTAAAGCGTAATATTTCAGATGCCCTATTCGAGAATATTTTTTAAAATCAC
>JAYEJO010000049.1:0-18443 GCA_034660595.1 Candidatus Caldatribacteriota bacterium | reverse complement strand
CAGTTATTGTAAACTTTGGTGGGGTAGTTAGATAAAGAAAAGAATAGTTATTGCTTTTGTTTTCCTATCTTTTTTTCCTATGATTTTTTTCTTCACGCGATACTCGATACGCAATACGCAATACGAGATAGGTTTGTATTTTTGGTAAAAAAATGGTATAATTTACGAAACAAAAAGATAGGAAGTGAGTAGCGGGTTTAAAAAATCCAAAAAAATGTTTAAAATCGGTGATAAAGTATCTCATCCTTCCTTTGGGGTTGGAGACGTTGAAAATATAGAAGAAAAGAAAGTATTGGGGCAAAAAGAAAAATATTATATTTTAAAATTAATGGTAAACGAAATGACTTTGATGGTTCCGGTTAATAAAGCTGAAGAAATTGGTTTAAGATATATTATTGACCCCGAAACTGTACCAGAAGTTTTAAATGTATTGGGCCATAAGGTGGATGATGAAATGGATGGAAATTATAAGCAAAGGATAAGATCTCAAACAGAGATGGTCGATAGTGGAGATATCTTAAAAGTGGCTCAGGTAGTAAAAAATTATACTCATCGAGATACTGTAGAAAAATTATCTTCCACGGAACGTGGTTTATACGAGAGAGCTCGCAAGATTTTGGTGGGTGAAATTAGTGTTGCTTGCAATATTGAAAAAAATAAAGCAAAATATATAATTAAAGAAGCAATTAGTAACAGGAATAGGAAGAGTCACACAAAGAGTCATTGAAAGTTTTAAGTTATTTTAACATTTGGAATGAATAAAAACAAAAGAACAAAAAGCCTGTGGGAAACCATAGGCTTTTTGTTTGAATGATAATAAGAAATATTTTGATTTGAATATTTGATGATGGTATATTATAAAATGAATATGTATTGGTTAGTTGGTTAACTGGTTTATTGGTTAATTGGTTTTAAATTAATATTATCAATATACTCATCCCTCAACTAACTAACCAGGTAACCAACTAACCAATTAACTAATACCGATTGAAAGATGTCCAAATTTAAAAAATATTTATAGGAAAAGGAGAGATGTTTATCATGGCAAAGATTATTGATGGTAGAAAAATAGCTAAAGAGATTAATGAATCTTTAAAAGCAAAGGTAGAAAATTTTATCAATAAATATAAAATAACTCCTAAATTAGCAGTAATCATTGCAGGAGGAGATCCGGCATCCTTATTTTACGTAAAGATGATTGCTAAATCCTGCGAAAGAGCTTCTATTGATTTTGAAAAATATAGTTTGCCTTCCAAAACTACCGAAGAAGAACTCTTAAAACTCATAGATAATTTGAATAAGAATAAAAAAGTAAGTGGGATTATAGTACAAGTCCCCCTTCCTGAGCATATGAACCAGGAACGGATTCAGGAAGCAGTAGATCCCTCCAAAGATGTAGATTGTTTTAACCCCATTAATATGGGAAGACTGGCTTTGGGTAAACCGGAGTTTTTACCTTGTACACCTTATGCAGTATATGAATTAATGAAGAGAGAAAATATTGTAGTAGAAGGCAAACATACCGTTATCGTGGGAAGGAGTAATATTGTAGGAAGACCGATGGCACTCATACTTCTCCAGAAAAAGCAGTATGCCAATGCTACTCTTACTATCTGTCATTCTCGAACCAATGATTTAAGCCACTATACGCGTCAGGCAGATATTCTGATTGCTGCAGTAGGAAAACCGGAGATAATTAAGCGGGACATGATAAAAGAGGGTGTAGTAATTATCGATGTAGGAACTAATGAGGTAGAAGGAAAATTGGTAGGAGATGTAGCTTACGAAGAAGTCTTAGATAAAGCATCTGTCATTACCCCGGTTCCGGGAGGAGTAGGGCCGATAACTAATGTTATGCTGATGCAGAATACTTTAAAAGCAGCAGGGAAATTAGTTAATTGACCAATTTACCAATTAATTAAATATTTAGTGAATGGTGAAATAATTTTATAAGATTCGAAGTTAGAATATGACACATATATAAATTAACTAAAAACTTAAAACGGAAAGCGCAAAACCATAATTCAAAACTCAAAACTTTTTTCTCAATAATAAATTCTAAGTTCTGTTTTTTGTTTATTTAGTTTTTCATTTTTGCAATATTGCATGCGAGATAAGATATATAAAAATCAATATACTATATACAATGCTACTATATTTAAATTTTAAATTTTTAGCTATGGCTTTGCGTTTTGCGCTATATAATATACGCTAATTGCGAGTTATATGCTTTGTTCTTTTGCGCTTTTCAATATTTATCATCAAGGCTGCGATGTCTGAAGGGGTTATTCCGGGGATTCTTTTAGCCTGACCCAAAGAAATTGGCTGCACTTCTGAAAATCTCTCCTTACCTTCATGGGATATACCATGCATATTAAAATAATCGATATTTTTGGGTATTTTGTAATTCTCTAATTTCTTAAATCTTTTTACCTGAATTTCTTGTCGTTTAATATATCCTGCATATTTTATTTGAATTTCAACTTGCTCGCTTACCTCGGCAGGAAGTTCTGGTCTGTTAGGATCGATAGAAGCAGTTTGATTGTAGGTTACCTCAGGCCTGGTCAGCAAAGTAGCCAGGGTAGCTGCCTCAGATAAAGGGGTAGTACCCAATTTATTTAATAATTCATTCACCTTTTGGCTAACATGAATGATTACTTCCTTCAATCTTTCCTTTTCCTTTTCGATCAGGGTTTTTTTCTTTAGAAATTTCTTGTATCTTTGTTCCGAGATTAGCCCCAGCTTATATCCATAAGGAGTAAGTCTTAAATCCGCATTATCCTGTCTTAATAAAAGTCTATATTCAGCTAGTCCGGTTCTTAGGCGATAGGGTTCGGTTAGACTTTTTGTAACTAAATCATCTATCTCTACAGCAATGTAAGCTTCCGAGCGATCCAGTACCAAGGGCTTCTTACCGCGTGTCAACTGTACTGCATTTATGCCTGCCAGTAATCCTTGTTCGGCTGCCTCTTCGTATCCCGAGGTTCCATTAACCTGTCCGGCTAAAAATAATCCTTTAATTGCTTTAGTTTCCAAAGAGTATTTTAACTGATTAGGATATATAATGTCATATTCAATAGCATATCCATAACGGATAATCTTACAATTTTCCAAGCCATAAATAGTATGCAAGGCTTCCTGTTGGGCATCAGCAGGCAGGCTGGTAAAAAATCCCTGTAAATATATTTCTTCAGTATTATATCCCTCTGGTTCTAAGAATATCTGATGAGATTCTTTTTCGGGAAATCTAATTATCTTATCTTCTACAGAAGGACAATATCTGATAGCTGCACTCTGAATGGTACCATTAGATAAGGGCACTCTATGGATATTATCCTGGATTATCTGGTGGGTCTTCTGATTGGTGCGGGTCATAAATACCGAAAAATCCTTATATAATTTTCCTTTATTTTCAAAAGAAAAAGACAGGGGAATATCTGCACTTTTCTGTTCTTTCATCTTGGAGATATCAATAGTTCTTCTATCTATCCGAGGAGGGGTGCAGGTATTCAATCTTCCGACTTTAAAACCCAACTCTTTAAGATTTTCTGCCAGGCCAATCGAGGCAAGTTCACCGGCTCTTCCTGCAGAATAGATAGTTTCACCGATATATATTAAGCCATTTAAAAATGTTCCGTTAGTTAAAATTACCGTAGGAGAAGAAAATTCTAAACCACTTTTAACTATTACCCCTTCTACCTGACAATTATTTACTATTAATTTTGTTACCATTTCCTGTTTTAAATCTAAATTTTTCTGGATTTGGAGAGTGTGTATCATTTCCTGAGTATATAATTTTTTATCTATCTGTGCCCGTAAAGCCCACATAGCCGGACCTTTGCTGGTGTTTAACATTCTTATATGAATAGTGGCTTTATCGGTGTTCTTAGCCATTTCTCCGCCTAAAGCATCGATTTCTCGGGCTACATGTCCTTTGCCCGGACCTCCTATAGAGGGATTACAGGGCATCAGAGCAACATTGTCTATATTGGAAGTAATGAGGAGTGTTTTTGCTCCCATTCTGGCAGAAGCAAGAGCGGCTTCACAGCCAGCATGGCCAGCACCTACTACAATTACTTCATATTGATATTGTTTCAATTTTTTAGTTTCTCCCTTATTCTGAGTTAAAATAATATTCGTCTAATTTATTTTTACTTTGCATATTTTAATATATTTTAATATTTATGGCAAATTAGAAGGGAATTAGGTTTTTCTTGCCTGAAAAAAATTATTATGTTATACTTTTAAATGGAGAGATGACCGAGTGGCCGAAGGTGGTTGCCTGCTAAGCAATTGAGCGGGTTAAGGCCTGCTCCGAGGGTTCGAATCCCTCTCTCTCCGCCATTTTTTATAAGCTAAGAGGGCCGCCATATTGCATGATTTAAGAGAAAACCGCAGTATTTTTTATTACGCTATTGGTAAAACCAAAACAGATTATTCACTATTAGTTTTTAACCGAAGATGCTAAAAATTGTCTCAACCTTTATAAGGTGGTGGCAATTTTTTTTTAATAATAAGATGAAAAGGATTTAAAAATATTATCTAAAGGGAGGAAAAATTATGAAATTAGATAGAGGTGATTTCGAAACGGAAAATTGGATTGTTTGGGAGAAAATTATCAGAAAATTATTTCCGATAGCTATCCCAAACAATTGTCTTTGGAAGGATATCGATAGTATAATTTCTATTCTTAACAAATTAGGTTCTGCAGGTAATTTAAATCATACTCTATTTCCCGCTGGTGGAGGTCATGATTTGACGGGCGCAAAAAGATCATCAGAGAAAGGGTGTATTGAATTTAGCACCCCGAATTCAGTAAGGATCGTTAAACCGAAAGTACTAGAATTTAATTATTTCCCCAATAATACTAACTGGGCTTATTTTCGTTTAGAAACTGCCGGTTTAAAGCCGATTACCCCTAATATTAACCCATCTTCTATAAAAGAAAAGGTAACCGAACTGGAGCCAGGTCATTATGTAGAAAAAGAAATATGGGAAAAAGGTTACCTGGGATATAATGAGAAGGGTAATAGAATTCTACTGCCTAAGAGTGCAAGGATAGTCTCCAGATATTTTAGGGGCTCATTTGTTATATTTGCCAAAAGGTCTCCTTATAACAAAAATCACGTTACTTATGATGCCAGACACGACAGGATGAATAGTAAAAAGTTTAGGCAATATATTGAAAAATGTATAATAAAATTTAACGAAGAAAACTAAATTACACATAAATTCTACCTCATTTTATAGATACTTAACATTTTTAAAAACAATTTCCATTAAACTAATTCACATTTTTCTAATTCATGCATGCGCATAGATGTTTTTTAAAAAAACTTAAACATTTACCAGCACAATCAAACCCACACATTTTTTTACTTTTTATAGAAAATTTTACATACATTTAGCGGCTTGTTATAATGTAAAAAGATCATAATTTAATCTATCTAAACAGGAGGAGAAATAATCATGAGTATACACATTGGAGCAAAAGAAGGGGATATCGCCAGTACGGTTTTACTTCCCGGAGACCCCTTGAGGGCAAAATATATAGCGGAAAATTTCCTTACCGATGCTATCTGTTATAACGAGATACGTGGCATGTATGGTTATACCGGAACTTATAAAGAAAAAAGAGTTTCAATTCAAGGTACAGGTATGGGAATACCTTCTATATCAATATATCTAAATGAACTTATCACAAGTTACAAGGTAAAAAATTTAATCCGAATCGGAAGTTGCGGTTCTATGCAGGCTGATATAAAAATCAGAGATGTTATTTTGGCTATGAGTGCCTCTACGGATTCACATATTAACAAGATACGCTTTCATGGTATGGATTATGCCCCCACTGCAAATTTCGACCTTTTAAAAAAGGCTTATGATATGGCATTAGAGAAAGATATCTCGGTAAAAGTAGGGAATGTTTTAACTACCGATACTTTTTATAATGATGACCCTAACGCCTGGAAGCACTGGGCAAATTATGGAATATTAGCCGTGGAGATGGAAACCGCTGTCTTATATACTCTGGCAGCTAAATTTAAAGTTAATGCTCTTTCGATTTTAACTGTTTCTGATAGTTTAGTGACCAGAGAAGAGACCACAGCCGAAGAGCGTCAAAAGACTTTTAACCAGATGGTGGAAGTTGCTCTGGAATTAGCAGAACAATAAAAATATACTTAAAAAATCAAACCTCACGAAGTGCATGCCTGTCACTGTATATAAGTAAAATTAAAGTGGGAGATAAAAAGCTAACCTTTATCTTTCTGGAAAGGTTTTATGGAAGAAAAAAAAATAGCACAGCGGTTTTGGGAAATAGATTTCCTGCGGGGAATTGCCATAATTATGATGGTGCTTTACCACTTGCTTTATAATCTTCACTATTTTGCCCATTATAATGTCAATGTTTATTCTGGTTTTTGGATGTATTTTGCGCGGGCAACTGCTACGACATTTATTTTTTTGGTCGGAGTGTCTCTTAGTATCAGTTTTTCCAGAACTAAAAAAATTCATAAAGATAAGAATAGATTATTCACAAAATACCTTCGAAGAGGTTTGAAAGTATTTTCCTGGGGTTTAATTATAACCCTGGTGACGCGAATATTTTTGGGTAAGGCTTTTGTAATTTTTGGTATACTTCATCTTATTGGGATTTCCATTATTTTAGCTTATCCTTTTCTGAAACTGCGCTATTGGAACCTATCAATTGGTTTACTTTGTATATTTTTGGGGGCATATCTAAAGGGTTTTGCTTTTAATTTTTATTGGCTGTCATGGTTAGGGTTTAGACCAGCTCAATTTTATTCAGTTGACTATTTCCCCCTTTTACCCTGGTTTGGAGTAGTTTTAATTGGAATATTTTTTGGCAATTTAGTTTATTCAGATTACTCTCGAAGGTTTCAACTTGCCGATATTTCTTTCTTTCCAGGGATAAAAGTTTTATGTTTTTTAGGGGAGCACTCCTTATTAATCTATTTACTTCATCAGCCCTTAATAATTGCGGTACTCTATCTTTTCGGCATGGTGAATGTAGATTTACTCTAATATTTTCTTTTATTTTTTAAGTATTTATTTAAAAAAGTTTCCCCGCTATTTTATTCTTATGGGTAGAAATTAAATTACAGCAGATAGATTATTTGAGATTTCTTACTATTTTATTAAATTGGTCTCCCCGGTCAAATTCATTTTTAAACATTCCGAAACTGGCTGCTGCAGGGGAGAGAAGAATAAGGTCATCTGCTTTAGCTTGTTGCAGGGCTATTTCAACTCCTACTTTAAGATTTGATGTTTGGATAATTTTTTCTAAATCAAGATGTTTTTTTAGGGCGGAAAATATTTTTGAAGAGGCATCATAATCGGGGTGCTGCAGAAGGATAATCTTTTTAATTTTTTTATTTTGTCCGATAGCTGTCCCGAAATTTTCATAACTTAATTTTTTATCTTTGCCGCCCAGAATTAAGATAATAGCCTGTCCGGGAAAAGATTCTAAAGCGGCTAAAGTTGCTTCCGGAGTAGTGGCACAGGTATCATTATAAAATTTAATTCCTCTAAATTCCCCGATAAATTCTAACCTGTAAGGAATCCCGGGAAAACTTTTTAGGGCTTTTAGAATAATTTCACCCGGGATATTATGTATAAAACCTACCGTACTTGCTGCCAAAATATTTTCCAGATTATGCGGTCCGGGTAGAGGGAGATCGGAAATTTTAGCAAAGGCTTCTCTATATTCTTCTAATTGAAAGACCAACTCCTCATTTTCTAAATAACATCCCGATTTTATCTTTCTTTTAGCACTGAACCAGTAAATCGGTAATCCGGTTTCTTCTTTAATTTTATTAGTTTCCTCATTATCATAATTTACTATCAGATTATCATTTAGGCTTTGGTGTTTGAAGATTAATTTTTCTGACCGGGCATACTCTTTATAATCAGGATAGCGGTCTAAGTGGTCAGGCAGGATATTGGTTAAAACTCCTGTTTGGGGTCTAAATTTACGGTCTTTTAACCCTTCCATCTGCCAGGTAGATATTTCTAAGATTACCCAGGTTTGAGGGTTGATATTTTCTAAAATATCCAAAACGGAGATACCGATATTGCCGGCTAAAATTGTATCTTTTTGAGCTTCTTTAAACATATGATAGATAAGTTGAGACACAGTGCTTTTACCTTTTGTCCCGGCAACGGCAATTATATTTTTAGAGGGGCAAAGCTGAAAGAAAAGATCCAAATCGGTTTTAATGGGGATTTTATGTTTCCGGGCAATTTTTAAATACTTTGAATTATGGGGAACAGCCGGGTTTTGAATTACCATATCTGTATTGATAAAATCTTCTTCCCGGTGTCGGCCCAGGATATATTTAATATTAAAGCTTTTTAATTTTTCTAAAGAAGGTTCAAGCTCTTCTTCAGTCTTTAAATCTGTAACTAAAATTTTAGCACCCGCTTTTGCTAAAAAGCGGGTAACTCCCAAGCCGCCTTGATTTAATCCTAATCCCATTATAGTAATTCTTTTTTCTTTTAAATCCTGGGGGTTTTTTATCATTTGAAATATAATTCCTTTTTGACTTGCCCTTCTTTAATAAAATTAAAAAACCTGCTTCCTAAATATAACAAAATCAAACTAATATTTCAATTAATAAATTTGACTAAGAATTTAAATTATAATAAAATCAATAGGGAACTTTTATTTTAAAAGTGCGCCCGTGGCTCAATTGGATAAAGCAACTGACTACGGATCAGTAGACTGGGGGTTCGAGTCCCTCCGGGCGCACCAGTATCAATACTTCCGGAAAGTCTTCATAAAAAATATGTCAAAAAATAACGATAAAGATATTAGCTTGATGCAAGAAGCTCTGAAAGAGGCAGAAATTGCTTATTCCCGCCAGGAAGTACCGGTAGGAGCGGTAGTTGTATGTCAAAACAAGATAATAAGCCGGGCACATAATCAGAAAGAAGAGTTACAGGATCCTACTGCCCATGCTGAAATATTAGCAATCCAACAAGCTGCTAAATGTTTAGGAAGTTGGCATTTAGAAGATATTGACCTTTATGTTACCTTAGAGCCTTGCCCGATGTGTGCCTATGCTATGCTTCAGGCAAGAATTAATAGATTAGTATTTGGGACTCCTGACCCTAAAGCCGGAGCAGCAGGCAGTATCATAAACATCGTACAAGATAAGAGATTCAATCATCAAATAGAAGTGGTGGGTGGAGTTTTAAGAAAGGAATGTAGTTTAATTTTACAAAAATTCTTTCAGGAAAGACGCTGATTTCAAAAGTTAGTTAGTTACTTAGTTACTTGGTTAACTAGTTAAGAAAATAAAGGATAAAAACCAGAAGTCAGGAGCCAGAATCCAGGAGTCAGAACAAGATAGTATCTAATGTACGTTTAGTTAAATGGTCGTTGGTTAATTAGTTTAGTATTAATTCCTCAACTAGCTAACCAGGCAACTAATTAACCAGCTAACGAATGAGGAGAGGTGGCTGAGCCCGGCCGAAAGCGCTCGACTCGAAATCGAGTAGGCGGGTAGTCCCTGTCTCGCGGGTTCGAATCCCGCCCTCTCCGCCAAAAATCAATGTTTTTAAGATTATAGAAGTTGGGGTAAAATTTTACAGGATAGCCAGGAAGTTTAACTGAAAAATATTTTTGACACTAACAGTTATTAAGGTTATTATTTACTTGGCAGATAAAGATAAAGGAGAGGTACCGAAGTGGTCATAACGGGTTCGCTTGGAGAGCGATTGGGCGGCCATAAGCTGTCTCGCGGGTTCGAATCCCGCCCTCTCCGCCAGTGTTTAAATGATTTTCTTAAGTAAATATTTTAAGATTAAAATAAGATTAGAATAGGTGGTCGTGCTAGACGGGGAGATAGCGGTGCCCTGTAACCTGCAATCCGCTATAGCAGGGTTGAATTCCTACCCGAGGTTTTATCTTTTTAAGGCTGGCTAAGATAAGTGGTGATGAAGATTGGGCCCTGTGCAGCAAAGAATTGTGAACTCCGTCAGATCCGGAAGGAAGCAGCGGTAAGCAAATCTCTTTGGGTGCCGCAGGTAAACCTGATTGGAGCAAACTGTCTTAGTATCGCTTGGGGAGGTGAATCGGAGGTAGGTGCACGATCATAAAAATTTATAATTTTAAGGAATTTTTACCTAACTTCAAATTAGGTTATTAGGGAGATTTTATGGAACATCAATCACTTTATCGTAAATGGAGACCACAGACTTTTGAGGATATAATTGGGCAGAAACATATTACCCAAACTTTAATTAATGCTATTTCTTTAAATAGAATTTCCCATGCTTATATCTTTTCTGGTCCAAGAGGAGTAGGGAAGACGACAACTGCTCGTATTTTAGCTAAATCATTAAACTGCGAAAATGGGCCAACCCCTCATCCCTGCAACAAATGTGAGAGATGCATTAGGATCACTAATGGCTATTCTATGGATGTAATAGAAATAGATGGTGCCTCTAATAATGGAGTTGATAGTATTAGAGAATTAAGAAATAAAGTTAATTTTGCACCTGCTGAGGGGAAATATAAGATATATATTATTGATGAAGTACATATGTTGTCTCAAGGGGCGTTTAATGCTTTGTTAAAAACTCTGGAGGAACCACCACCCCATGTAATTTTTGTTTTTGCCACTACCGACCCTCATAAAATTCCCAGTACTATTTTATCCCGATGTCAGTGGTTTAATTTTAGAAGGATATCTTTAACGGATATTGTGGCTAAATTAAAGATGGTCGCTAAAGATGAAAAATTAAATATAGATGATAAAGCTTTAAATATAATAGCCCGAAGTTCGACGGGTTCTATGCGTGATGCTGAAAGCGCTTTAGATCAAATAATTGCTTATTGTGGTAAAGATATAACTTCTCAAAGCGTTAGAGAGGTTTTAGGAATAATTGAGGAGGAGATTTTTTTTGAGTTTATAGAGGCAATAATAAAAAATGACACGCTTCAAGGGATAGAGATAATTAACCGGACATCTGATTTAGGAGAAGATGCTTCCCAATTTATAAAAAACTTAATGGAGTATGTTCATAATTTATCTTTAGCCAAAGTTTGCCAAAAAGAAATACTGAATCTTAAGGGTATATTTACCGAAGATAGGGAACGTTTATTAAAACAATCTAAAATAATTGAATTGGAAAAATTATTTAATATTGTTAATTATCTGGCTGAAGCAGAAAGAAAGATAAGGTACACCCGCCACCCCTGGATTTTACTGGAGATGTTGGTTATTAAATTTACTGCAGGTGAGGATTATTCTTTAAAAGAAGTTGAAGAAAAAAAAGATGTATCAGAATCAGGCAAGAAAAATGCAGGAATAAGAGAGGAACTACCGCCAAAGAAAAAGATTCAGGATAAAATTAAGAGCAAAGAGAGTCCTTATGTTAAGGCTAAAGAGACACCGATTAATTTAGAATTGACGCAGGCATGGCCCACGATTTTAGAAAGGATAAAAAAAACTAAAATGGCTGTCTATTCTTTTATTATAGCTAACAATTTTATCACTATTGAAAATAATAAATTGATAATCGGGTTTGATAAGGAGTATACATTTCATAAAGAGAGTTTAGAAAAGAAAAATAACAAGATTTTATTACAAGATTTAATCAAAGAAGAGACCGGTAAGCTTTTAACTATAGAATGCATTATCAATGACAATGGTAAAAAGGATTCTGTTTTAGGAGTCGAACAAGAAAATAAGAAAAAAGCCGAAAGAATAAGGAGTGAAGAGGCTAAAGAACGAGAAGAAAGAGCAGGAGAAGAGAAGGATAATATAAAAAAACGAAATAATAAGGCTCCAGAAGATAATATATTAATTAAAGAATCCTTAGATTTATTTGAAGGAACGATTATTGAGGAAAAATAGAGTATTTTAGAGAAAGGAGGAGGCAAGAAAAACAATGGATATGAAATTTCTTATGAAACAAGCGCAAGTTATGCAGAAAAAGATGGAAGAGATGAAAAAAGAGTTGGCTCAGAAAGAAGTTAGAGTTTCTTCTGGTGGAGGAATGATTGAGATTGTGGTAAATGGCCAACAGGAAATTAAAGAAATTAAAATAGAGCCGGATGTAATAGATGCAAACGAAAAAGAGATGTTAGAAGACTTAATTTTAGCAGCAGTCAATGAATCAATTCGTCAGTCAAAAGAGTTAGCTGCTCAGGAAATGAGTAAATTAACTGGGGGCGTGAATGTTCCCGGATTATTTTAAGAGGAGGGAAAGGTGTCCTTTAGATATACTAAGCCCTTTGCCAGATTAATTGATGAATTTTCGAAAATGCCGGGCATAGGTCCCAAAACAGCCCAGAGATTAGCTTTTTATATTTTAAGAAATTCCTCGGAAAATGTTGCCAATTTAGCCAAGGTAATATTGGAGGCCAAAGAAAAAGTTAAACATTGTTCGATTTGTGGCAATATAACCGATCAAGAGATATGTGAAATTTGCCAGAATGTTAACAGAGATAAGTCTATCCTATGTGTCGTAGAAAGAGTAAGGGATTTGATTGCCATAGAAAATACGGGGGAATATAAAGGGTTATACCATGTTTTAGAAGGAGCAATTTCTCCTTTAGACGGAGTAGAACCGGAAAATTTAAAGATTAATAGTTTATTAGAAAGGCTAAAGGTTGAAAAAGTAAAAGAGATAATATTAGCCACTAATCCCAATATTGAGGGAGAAGTTACCGCCTCTTATATTACTAAATTGATCGAACCTTTAAATATAAAGGTAACCCACATTGCTTATGGAGTGCCTATAGGGGGGAGCCTGGAATTTGCTGATGAGGTGACTTTAACCCAAGCCTTAATGGGAAGGCAAGAAGTTAAATAATTTTGTAAATTTTATATTTTTTGATAAAATGATATTGTTGTATAGATCTATTAAAAAAATATTTTAAAAAATGGAGGAAACCAATATAATGAATAAGAAAAAAATTACTATTGATGGGAATACTGCAGCAGCTCATACTGCTTATCATCTAAATGAAGTTGCAACCATCTATCCTATTACTCCATCTTCACCAATGGGTGAATTTGCTGACCTATGGGCATCGGAAGGAAAACCGAATATCTGGGGAACAGTTCCTCAGGTGACTGAATTACAAAGTGAAGGAGGCGCATCAGGGGCAGTTCACGGGTCATTGCAAAGAGGAGCTCTTACCACAACTTTTACTGCTTCCCAAGGTCTTTTGTTAATGCTTCCCAACATGTTTAAAATTGCCGGTGAGTTAACCCCGACTGTTTTTAATGTTGCAGCTCGTTCTGTAGCATGTCAGGCTCTTTCCATTTTTGGGGAACATAGTGATGTAATGGCAACCAGATCAACCGGTTTTGCTTTGCTTGCTTCTAATTCAATTCAAGAAGCGATGGATTTTCCTTTAATTGCTCAAGCAGCGAGTTTGGAATCCCGGGTACCGTTTCTTCATTTCTTCGATGGTTTTCGTACTTCACACGAGATTTCCAAGGTTGAGCTTTTAACTCCGGAAGAGATGAAACCTTTAATTAATGATGATTTAGTAAGAGCTCATCGAAAAAGAGCACTTTCTTCTGATAACCCGGTTATTAGAGGGACGGCTCAAAATCCGGATGTATACTTCCAGGCAAGAGAGACAGTTAATCCTTATTACCTTGATTGTCCGGATATTGTGCAAAAAGTTATGGAAAAATTTGAGAAGGTTGTGGGGAGAAAATACGAACTGTTTCAATATTTTGGCGCCCCGGATGCTGAAAGAATTATTATATTAATGTGTTCAGGGGCTGAAGCAGTGCAGGAAACAGTGGAGTATTTAGTGGAAAAAGGAGAAAAAGTAGGTTTAATAAAAGTTCGTCTTTACCGCCCATTCTCCATTAAGCATTTTATCAGTTCTCTCCCAAAAACTGTAAAGACTATAGCTGCTTTGGACCGCACTAAAGAACCGGGAAGCATTGGGGAACCACTTTATACTGATATAGTAGCCGCAATACAGGAAGGAATATCAGAAGGAATAGCTCCCTTTAAAAAGACCCCCAAAATAATTGGAGGGAGATACGGACTTTCTTCTAAAGAATTTAATCCCGCTATGGTAAAGGGAATATTCGAGGAGATGAAAAAAGAAGCTCCCAAGAATCATTTCACTATAGGAATAAATGATGATGTTACCAATACCAGCATTTCCTATGATCCTGATTTTTTCATTGAGCCG
This sequence comes from Candidatus Caldatribacteriota bacterium, assembly GCA_034660595.1. Classification (GTDB taxonomy): domain Bacteria; phylum Atribacterota; class Phoenicimicrobiia; order Phoenicimicrobiales; family Phoenicimicrobiaceae; genus Sediminicultor. Next base: position 4,243 of record JAYEJO010000049.1, on the reverse strand, counting down.
GAAGATCGAACCCGCGCAGTATTTTATGGTCTCGGTTCAGATGGAACTGTAGGAGCAAATAAGAATTCAATAAAAATTATCGGAGAAGAGACTGAGAATTATGCCCAGGGTTACTTTGTTTATGATTCACGTAAAGCAGGTTCACTGACTATTTCACATTTGAGATTTGGACCAACACCTATTCATTCTCCATATTTAGTTAGTCAGGCAAATTTTGTCGCCTGCCATCAGTTCTCTTTTCTGGAAAGATATGATGTATTAAAAACTGCCCAACCTGGAGCAGTATTTCTCTTGAACAGTTCTTATTCTGCTGATAAAGTCTGGGATTACCTGCCATATTCAATTCAAGAAACTATTATAAAAAAGAAATTGCGTTTTTATGTTATAGATGCATATAAGATTGCCAAAGAAGTAGGTTTGGGTGCAAGAATCAACACAATCATGCAAGTATGTTTCTTCTATCTCAGCAAGGTAATTCCCATGGAAAAAGCTACTGAAGCTATAAAACATTTTATCAAAAAGTCTTATGGCAAGAAGGGAGAAAAGGTGGTAAATACTAATTTTGCTGCGGTTGATAATGCACTTCCTAATCTTCACGAAGTAAAAGTCCCTAAAAAAGCTACAAGTAAATTAGAGAAACATATTACCATTTCGGAAAAAGCACCGGAATTTGTGCAAAATGTAACTGCAAAAATAATTGCTAAACAGGGAGATGATTTACCGGTTAGTGCTTTTTCTCCTGACGGAACTTTCCCAAGTGGTACAACTAAATGGGAAAAAAGAAATATTGCCCAGGAGATTCCTGCCTGGGATTCAAATATCTGTATTCAATGCGGAAAATGTGCAATGGTATGTCCTCATGCAGCTATTAGAGCTAAGGTTTATGATCCGAAACTCTTATCTACTGCTCCCGATACATTTAAATCAACAGAAGCAAAGAATTCTCAATTTAAAGGCATGAAATATACTTTACAAATTGCTCCTGAGGATTGTACTGGTTGTGGGGTTTGTGTTAAGAATTGTCCGGCAAAAAATAAAACAAATCCGGAATTGAAAGCATTAAATATGGTTTTCCAACCTTCAATCAGAAAGCAAGAAGTGAAAAATTGGAACTTTTTCCTTGACATTCCTGAAGTCGATCGAAAAGAATTAAAACTTAATGCTGTGAGAAATGTTCAATATTTACAACCTCTTTTTGAATTTTCCGGTGCTTGTGCTGGCTGCGGGGAAACTCCGTATGTAAAACTTTTAAGCCAGTTATTTGGGGATAGAGCTGTTATAGCTAATGCTACAGGATGTTCTTCGATTTATGGAGGTAATTTACCGACTACACCGTGGGCATTCAATAAAGAGGGAAGAGGACCTGCCTGGTCAAATTCCTTATTTGAAGATAATGCAGAATTTGGATTGGGAATGAGATTGGCAATTGATAAGCAGATAGAATATGCTTATGAATTATTGGAAAAACTTTCACCTGAAATAGGTAAAGATTTAGTAAATGAAATTAAAAATGCAGATCAATCCAGTGAAGAAGGGTTAGCTAAACAGAGAGAAAGAGTAGAAAAATTAGTAAAGAAAATAGATAAGTTGGAGAAACCAGAAGCAAATGATTTACTAAGCATGATCGATGTTCTTACTAAAAAGAGTGTATGGATTTTAGGAGGAGATGGATGGGCTTATGATATCGGTTATGGAGGATTGGATCATGTTATTGCCCAGAGGCGTAATGTTAATATCTTAGTGTTAGATTCAGAAACTTATTCCAATACTGGTGGACAGATGTCTAAAGCGACTCCTCTTGGAGCAATTGCCAAATTTGCTGCCGGAGGCAAGAGGACTTTCAAGAAAGATTTGGCAATGATGGCAATTACCTACGGGGATGTATATGTGGCCCGAGTGGCAATGGGAGCTAATGATGCGCAAGTTATTAAAGCTTTCCGGGAAGCAGAGGCATTTGACGGTCCTTCTATAATTGTAGCTTATTCTCATTGCATAAGTCATGGCTATAACTTGATTAATGGTTTAAATCAACAAAAACTAGCCGTTCAATCTGGTTATTGGCCTTTGATTAGATATAATCCGATACTTGCAAAAGAAGGCAAAAACCCATTACAGTTGGATTCTAAAGCGCCGAGCATTCCTTTGGAAGAGTATATATATAATGAAAACAGATACAAAATGCTTACCCGAACCATGCCGGAAGAAGCTAAAAAACTATTAAAAGAAGCTCAAGAAGGGGTTTTAAAACGTTGGAAGCTGTATGAACACCTAGCCTCAGCCGCACTCTTTGAAAAAAAATAATAAATAAATTATAATATAGACAATCTCTTAACCAGAGAGAGCAAGTATTAATTATAAGAAGATGCCGTAAGTCCACAAGATTTGCGGTATCTTCTTTTAATCTTGTTACTCATTACTTATTACTGTATTTTATTCGAGGTACGAATAAAATACTAGTTGTTTTTATATTTTTTTCTATTATAATATAAATAGACTAATAGAACGTATAGGAGAGGAGAGTAAATAAATGGTAGAAAAAGGTACTCATAGGCTTAAAAAAGGTTTAGCCGAGATGTTAAAAGGCGGAGTAATAATGGATGTGGTGAATGCGGAACAGGCAAAAATTGCCGAAGAAGCAGGCGCAGTGGCAGTTATGGCTTTAGAAAGGGTTCCTGCTGATATTCGCGCAACCGGCGGTGTAGCCAGGATGGCAGACCCTAAGATAATAAAAGAGATAATGAAAGCTGTAACTATTCCGGTAATGGCCAAGGCAAGGATTGGACATTTTGTGGAAGCCCAGGTACTAGAGGCTTTAGGAGTAGATTACATTGATGAAAGCGAAGTGTTAACTCCTGCTGATGAAAATTATCATATAGATAAATTGAATTTTAAAGTTCCTTTCGTCTGTGGAGCAAGAAATTTAGGCGAGGCTTTACGAAGGATAGGAGAAGGTGCGGCTATGATTAGGACTAAGGGAGAACCGGGAACAGGGAATATTGTGGAAGCGGTAAGGCATATTAGGATTGTTATGGACGAAATAAGAAGATTGAAAAATATGCCTTCTGAGGAATTAATGAGTAGAGCCAAAGAATTAGGAGCGCCTTTTAAACTATTACAGGAAGTAGCTCAAAAAGGAAAATTACCTGTTGTTAATTTTGCTGCTGGAGGTATAGCTACCCCTGCTGATGCAGCTTTAATGATGCAGTTAGGAGCAGATGGGGTGTTTGTAGGTTCAGGAATATTCAAGTCAGATGATCCCAAAATAAGGGCGAGAGCCATTGTAGAGGCTACTACCCATTACGATAATCCTGAAATTATAGCTCAAGTTTCAGAAGGGTTGGGTGAAGCGATGAAAGGGATAGAAATTTCTCAAATTGCTGCAGCTGAACGGATGCAGGACAGAGGATGGTAAGTTAAGAATTAGATTAAAAAATGAACTAGAGAGGAGCTAAGGAGTAATCTTGAAAGTCGGAGTATTGTCCTTACAGGGAGCAATCGAAGAACATTTAAGGATGATAAAAAGGTGCGGTTTTGAGGGAGTCAAGGTAAAAACGGTTGAAGATTTAGAAAAAATCGATAGATTAATAATACCCGGAGGCGAAAGTACTGCTATCGGTAAGTTAGCTAAAATATATGGCTTAGACCGGGAGATTATTAAAAAGGGCAGAGAAGGGATGCCTATATTCGGGACCTGTGCAGGGATGATTTTATTAGCAAATAAAGTTGTAGGCAATGAACAGATAAGATTTAATTTAATCGATATTGAAGTAGAAAGAAATGCTTTTGGAAGACAGGTAGATAGTTTCGAGGTTGATTTAAATATAGAAAATTTTACCGGAAAACCTTTTAAAGCAGTATTTATTAGAGCTCCTTATATTAAAAAAATAGGCAGTAATGTGAAAGTTTTGGCTAAATTTAAAGGGAAAATTATAATGGCTCAGCAAAAAAATATTCTAGTCTCTTCTTTTCATCCGGAATTAACTGATGATTTAAGAGTACATAAGCATTTTTTAAGTAATCACTTTTAAAATAGTTAGAATAGGGAAACAAAGGTGCCAGGCACCTTTGTTTCCCTGAAACCAAGAACTAATTGAACGCAATACGCGATACCAACCCCCCTCTTGCATTTCTCTCCCGACTATACTATAATTATTATTGCCAGAAGATACAGAATAAAATATTAAATTTCTTTTCAAAATAGAAAAGATAACCCTTGACAACAACAGCTAACTTTGCTACTATG
>JAYEJO010000048.1:0-4985 GCA_034660595.1 Candidatus Caldatribacteriota bacterium | reverse complement strand
GTAGGGGTAATTATTTCTTGATAACCCCATTGGGTAAAAATCTGACTTATTTTATTTTCTAATAATCTCCTCTTTAAAACTTCCTCTGGCAGCAAATCATTTAAACCTTCGGGAATATTCATCTACTTTAACCCCTCTCTCAACTCTTGTCTTTTTCTAAATATAATTTTCATTCTTTAATACGTTAAAGTATTAGCGAGTTAAATTTAAAGAAATATTAACATTGTTTTGAAATTTTGTCAATAGTAACTTGCGCGTTTTTTTATAAATTTGTGAGCTTTGTGGATTTGGGGTAGATTTGAATATCTATCTGTGTGGGTTTATGTGTAAATAGCGGCACTTAGAAAAACCTTTTAGCAATTTATTAACGATGGTATTTTTTGGCAAGAAGGGCTAATTTCTCTTCTGTTCCTTTGGTAATATCCCCTTTTCTATATCGCCATAGCCAATTATTGCCCCAAACAGTTCCCGGGAAATTCATCCTTGCTTCATTGTCAAGGCATAAAATATCCTGGAGTGGGACTATTACAAAATTTGCCTTTGACTTATAAACTGCTTCAATCAATGCCCAGCAAACTTTTTCTTCACTCATCTCATTGGTTATACCATAGCATTTTTCTAATATTTTTAATACTCTTATATTTTTGGGTTGTTTTAATAATCCTCTGTACCAGGCCAGCAATGTATCATTATCGTGTGTTCCGGTGTACGCAACACAGTGTTTTTCATAATTATCCGGCCCTGATTTTGTCGTAGTTTTTTCATCAAAGGAAAATTGTAAAATCTTCATCCCCGGAAACCCAAAGCTTTCCTTCAACTCATTGACTTCCGGAGTTATAAATCCTAAGTCTTCAACTATAATTGGCAGCTCTCCCAAGTACTGTTTTACTGCGGAAAACAGTACGTATCCGGGTGCTTTCACCCACTTGCCCCTCTCAGCTGTCTTTTCTGAGGCATCGACCTCCCAATAGGCTTCAAATCCCCTGAAGTGATCTATCCTGGTAATATCTACCTGTTTAAGCAGTTTTTCAAAACGTTTTCTCCACCACAAGAAATTATCTTCCTGCATACGTTTCCAATTGTAGTGAGGATTTCCCCAAAGCTGCCCTGTTTTGCTAAAATAGTCCGGTGGAACTCCTGCCACTTTTCGGGAATTGCCTTCATCATCTAAATCAAATAACTCGGGATGTACCCACACATCACTACTATCATGTGCAACAAAAATAGGCAAATCCCCTATGATTTTTATACCATTATGATTTGCATAATTTTTTAACTCGCTCCACTGCTTGGAAAAAATATATTGCAGGAACTCCTGGTAGTGTATTTTATCTGCTAATTTGCTTTGATATTTTTCTATAGCCTGTTTTTCTCTAAAGGCAATATCGGTATCCCATTGATTCCACACTCTATTATTGAAGTGTTCTTTGAGGGCTATATAAAGACAAAAATCTGATAACCAATACTCATTTTCTTCTTTAAACTGCTTATATCCCTCACCTTCTGCTAAGACATTAAATCGATTAAATGCTGCTAGAAATAATTCATTTTTGAATTTAATTACCTTGGAAAACTCGACTCTGGTTTCTGAAAATTTGGGAAAATTCGTTACTTCTCCCACTTTTAGTAAACCATCTTCAATTAGTTTGTCTATACTAATCAGCAAGGCATTTCCTGCAAAAGCAGAAAAACAATTATAAGGAGACCCTCCGGATGCAGGCGGATTAAGCGGTAATATTTGCCACAGTTTTTGATTCGCTCTTTTCAAAAAATCTATGAAATCATATGCTTTTTTACCTAAGTCACCGATTCCATATCTGGAAGGTAATGAGGTGAGGTGCAAAAGCACCCCACTTGCTCTATCAAATTGCATTTTAGCTTACCATCTCTCTTAATCTTTATCTTTCTTAACTAAAAAATTTCTTATTTATTGTATAATAATTCATAGTAATCATTAATCATTCTATCCACAGAAAAAAACGTTCTGGTCGACTCTATACTTTCTTTCATCATTTCCAACCATTTTTGATGACGGTTATAATATGTAGGAATCACTCTTTCCAGTAATGTATCATAAAGAGCTTTTGCATCTTTTTCATCTTGTTCTTCAATTGATTCGGGTATATCTTCATCTCCAATCGCCCAACCATTAATACCATCTTTACAGGCTTCTGGCCACCATCCATCTAAAATCGAACAGTTTAGCACTCCATTCATCGCTGCTTTCATCCCGGAGGTACCACTTGCTTCGTTTAATCTTCTCGGGTTATTCAGCCAAACATCACAACCTCTGGTAAGCATTCGTCCAATCTCCATATCGTAATTCTGGATAAAAACTACGCTATTAGGATATTTTCTGGACATTTCGACTAAGTTTAACACGATTTTTTTACCTTTTGTATCTAAGGGATGGGCCTTGCCCGAGAAAATAATTTGAACTTTCCCATCTTCTAAATATTTTTCTAATCGTTTTTCGTCTTTAAATATTAAATCACTTCTTTTATAAGAGGCAGCCCTTCTGGAAAATCCAATTAATAATGCATTAAGATTCAATCTAACCCCACATCGCCTCTCCACAAAATCGATTAGTTCTTTCTTTATTTCTTGGTGATTGTTCCACATGTCATCTAAGTTTAAAAACTTCTTTCTCATTCTTTTGTCTACCCATGTTCCAACATGAATTGCATTTGTTATTCCAATAATTTTTGATCTGTTCTTTATTTTTACCCACATTTTGTTTGCTGTTTGCGTATGCAATTCAGATACAGCATTTGATTTTCTGGATAGTCTTAGTGCTGCCACTGTCATATTAAATGGTATCCCACCAATACGACTCATTTGTTCTACTGAAAAACCTAAATTCGCACCCATATACACAAGCGTCTCTATACTATGATTTTCATTTCCTGCTTTGATTGGAGTATGTGTTGTAAAAACTACTTCTTTACGTGTTGATTCCCAGGCTTTATCAAATGACATACCCGCGTTTGTTTTTTCATTTATCAGCTCTAATCCGGCGAAAACTGCATGTCCTTCATTAAAATGATATATATCTACCGGAATATTAAGAGCTCTTAAAGCCCTAATACCACCAATACCTAACACCATTTCCTGGGCTATTCTCTCTTCCGCGCCTCCGCCATATAATCTTCCGGTAATCCAGCGGTCGATATTTCCTTCTATATCAGTATCTAATAAATATAAATCCGCATTTCCAAAACAGTCAACTTTCCAAACTTTACAATAGACATCATTTTGCCTAATTTTTACTCTTACTTTTATTCCGGTATCTTCTAAAAAATCATAATCATAATCCCGGAAACAGTCATAAATATTTCCTTCTTCATCTACTCGCTGTTCAACATATCCTTGCTTCCACTTTATCCCTATTCCAACCACTGGCAGATTATTGTCTTTTGCACCTTTTAAATAATCACCAGCTAAAATCCCCAATCCTCCTGAATATATCTTAAAGCTATTATCTAATCCGTACTCCATACAAAAATAGGCAACTTTGGGTAACTGTTTTTTCATTTATTTTTTCTCCTTATGCAATCAGAAAAATATTATCCCTTTACCGACCCCAGGGTTAGACCGGAAATAAGCCATTTAGAGGAATAAAGAAAGAGAGCCATAACCGGGACTGCCACTAAAATGGAGGCAGCAGTAAAAGCACCCCACTCCACTCTAAATTGCCCGGCTAAAGTCCAGATCCCTAAGGGCCAGGTAAACATATTCTCTCTCTGTAACATAATACGTGCCATGATCCAGTCATTCCAGGCCATCATAAAATTAAATAAAAAGACAATAGCTAAAGCCGGGGTAGAAAGGGGCAGGATAATACGAAAGAATGTCCCCATTTGAGAGGCACCATCTATCTTGGCTGCCTCCTCTAGCTCTCGGGGGATTGTGTCATAATATCCTTTTAAGATCCAGATACTAAAAGGTATTGAACTAACTGAGTAAGCCAGAGCTAATCCTCGATAGGAATTAATAAGTTGAAACTTTACTGCCAGAATATATATAGGCACAACTAACATGGCCGCCGGAATCATCTGGGTAGTAAGTAAGAAAAATAGACCAGGACCCCGGCCGGGAAATTTCCAGCGGGAAAAGGCATAAGCCGAGGTAGAAGCCAAAATAAGTCCAATAAGAGCTGTAGTTATAGTTATAGCTAAGCTATTCCAAAGCCACAACAAAAAGGGTTTTTCAAAAATAATTCTGTAATAACTAAAAAGTGAAGCATCCTTCGGGATAATAGCTAAAGAGGTAGAAAGTAAACGGTCACCAGGACGAAGTGATACACTGATAATACGCAATATAGGGTAGACCGCAATAACACAAGCAACTATTAAAGTTAAGTGAATAACCATTCTTTTAAATGGGCTATCACCGCGACTTGGCGATATAAAAAACCGAGAAATATCACTTTGTTTATTTTTCATATTTATTCATATGCTCCTTTCAATCCATGGGTCATTCGAATATAAACTGAAGCTATGATAAAAAGGACAATAAAGATTACCATAGCAAAGGCCGCAGAAAAGCCGTAACGATGGTATTCAAAGGCTGCTCTAAATAAAGCGGTGACTAAAATATCGGTAGTCTCCAGTTCATTAGCATTAATCATATACGGAACATTAAAATTATTAAAAGTCCAGATGATGCCTAAAACAACTGCCGGGGTAAGTACAGGTTTTAGTAAAGGTAAGGTGATATTACGAAACTGCTGCCAGCGGGAAGCACCATCAATCTCAGCAGCATCATAGAAGTCTAAAGGAATGCTTTGTAATCCCCCCAGGATAATAATCATCATAAAAGGGATACCCAGCCAGATGTTGGTAATGCAGGCTGCAGTAAAATTCCAGAAGGGACTGACCATCCATTGAATTGGCTGCATTCCTATACTTCTTAACATTACGTTGACAAAACCATATTCATAATGAAATTCACCCTTCCAGGCTAACACGGCAATAATCTGGGGA
>JAYEJO010000047.1:0-1046 GCA_034660595.1 Candidatus Caldatribacteriota bacterium | reverse complement strand
GCGTGACCAACAGCTTATGAATGTGTTAGATGAGCAGTATACTAAAAGGCCTTTTTGGGGAGTTCGGAATATGACTGCTTATTTACGTTCCCGGGGACATTTCGTAGGGAAAGACCACGTGCGCACACTGCTTAGGAAGATGGGATTAGGGATAACGGGGTCAGCCCTCGAAATGCGAAAAGGATTGACAATTAGTAGGGGAGAAGATAAAATGTCGATATGGCAAGACCTTACCGATTGCAATTAGAAAATTGTATCTATCATATAACGAGCAGGGGGGATGACCGAAAGAAGGTCTTTATAAGCAAATACGATTTCGAAAAATTCCTTGAATATATAAAATCAGCAAAAGAGAAACATAAGTTTTATCTTTATGCATATGTTTTAATGTCAAATCATTATCATCTTCTTTTGGAGACAAGCCAGCCTAATCTTTCAAAAATAATGCACTATATTAACACTTCTTACACGGTTTATTATAATACTAAACGAAGAAGGTCCGGACATGTATTCCAGGGGAGGTATAAAAGTATAATAGTTGATGGCGACAGTTATTTTCTTGAATTAAGCAGGTATATACACCTAAATCCTGTACGGGCGAAAATAGTAAATGAGCATAGTGAATATAAGTGGTCAAGCTATTCCGGATATATAAAAAAGAAAGGGGATGGATACATAGATAAAGAAAGGATGCGGAATTATATTGATATGAGTGTGGCAGAGTATCGTAAATTTGTATTGTCGGGGATTGGCGAAGATAAAAATCCTTTTGCAGAAGTATATGCTGGTTTTATATTAGGGAAAACTAAATTCATTAAAGAGAGATTAGAAGATTTAAAAGGGCAGGTTGAAGGAGAGGTTTCGCATAAGAAGGTACTAACAAGCTGTACAGATATAGAAAGTATAGTTAGACTGACAGCAGATAAGTATAGGGATTCCGTGGAAGATATTTATAAAGCAAAGAAGAAGCCTTTATTGTCTAAGAAAATCGCTGTATATTTATCAAAAAGGCTTACTGGATTAACTAATAGGGAAATAGGAGGATA
>JAYEJO010000046.1:0-5029 GCA_034660595.1 Candidatus Caldatribacteriota bacterium | reverse complement strand
TCAACAGATCTTTATAAGATAAGGCAATGGCTTTCATTTGTTCATTGCTAAAAGTTTTCTTTTCTTTTACTTTGTAAAGTTCTTTAAAATTTACTATGATTTTATCAAATTCATCTCGCATAATTCCATGGGCCATTCCCCAATTTTGCAATAATCTCCGATAAGAATCCCATGCTGCCCATCCATAACCAGGTTGTTTGCTTAAACTTTCGGCAATTTGATCATTCATCCCTATATTCAATATTGAGTCCATAGCGCCTGGCATGGAAATTACTGTTCCTGAACGTACAGCTAATAACAAAGGATTTTGCAGGTCTCCGTATTTTTTTTTAGTAATTTTTTCTAATTCTCTTATTTTTTCTTTTATTATTCCCAATATTGCTTTATACATTTCAGGAAATTGTTTTATAGCTGTTCTATCCCGAAACCATTCCGTAGTAAGGACAAAGCCCGGGGGAACGGGGAATTTATAAGAATAAAGTTTTTTAAGATAATGGGCCTTTGCGCCTAAAAATGTTTGATTATCCACTTTTGGAGTTAATTGATTAAAGGAAGTAAAAAGTAGTTTGGGGTCATAATTCAGAAGCATATGAATGACTTCGGGCTTTAATTTTTCCATCATAGCTTTCAAAGTTACCAATATCCGAGAAATATAATTATCTAAATGTTGAACCAAAAAAGCAGAAGAGATAACATTTCGATAGAATTCTTCTGACCTCTTATAGATAATATGGTCCTGATTGGTTTTAGAAATTTCTTTTTCCCTCTTCTTTTTAATATATTGGGGAATAATTATTTTTAATGGTGAATTGAAAGGATTTATATAATAATTTTCTATAATCTCTTTAATATTTAAGGTAAGAAAATAAAAAATGTTTACAAATTGATCCATGGAAAAGGTTGATGTTTTAAAACTGTAATGAAGCATCTCTAAATTTGAGTTGAAATTTTCGTTAGAAATGCCATTTAATTTTAACCCTTCTTTAAATAGCCCTAATATTTTGGCAGCATTATGAAAACCATCAATGGTCATATAATCTAAATTTCTTTGATTAATCAGCTTGTTCATAAGAAAATCTGCCAATCTCTCTAATCGAAAAATTAATCCCAAAGATTCAAATTTTGGTTCAGAGTATCTGCCATACATGGAAGGAATCCCGGCAGCAATATGACGTTTATAATAAATATCCTCATGAGCTTCGCTCTTCTTGGGATCCAAAATAATTTCCTTTAAACGAGAAATCATTGAAAAGATTTGCTTTATCGAAGTTGAATATCTTTCCTCTTTTAAATGCCTTTCTAAACTCTCAACTTCCTTAGAAGAAAGCAAAGATATTTTTTTCAAATCATTAATAATATCTTTTGGGTCCAGAGTATATTTATGTTTTAATAAAGCATACAGTTCGATAAGATACATTACCCGTTTTGTATCCGGAGCATCTATTTTATCTATTCCCTTAATATTTGTTTCTATTTCTTTTATATCCCTTTCCAGCAAGTCTTCTGGCCCAATTTGCATTTTTTCGCAAAGTTTTTGTACTATTTTATGTACCGGGGCAAACCATTTACCTGAAGCTTTTAGTTCACTCTGAATATCTAAGGGAAGATACTTTAAAAGAGGCTGGGGATTGCCATCATACCAAAAGTAGAGGATTCTTTTAACCAGTTCAATGTGGGTATTATTACTTTCCGAGTGCGTCTGTTTTCTTAAAAAATGGATCAGCCTATCATTACGATAAGATAACTTATCTAAAGAGGTGGTAATTTCCCGAATTTTACCTTCTGCTCCAATGCTATTAAAATAAACTGGAAAAAGATAAGTAAGCTGCTTGATTAAAATATAGCAAGGTTCAAAATTACTATTTAGCAGTTTACTAATATCTCTTTGAAAGAGATCATTATCGCAAATAAATATGCCGCCTATTTTTAAATTTACAATTAAGGCGGCTATTAATTTTCTGCTTGACTTTGGTGAGTATTCAATAAGTTCAAGCCATACTCTAATATTTTTTAAATGATTTCGATCTACTTGAGTTTGCCATTCCTGATTAATGCCTAAAACTTTAGGATAAATAAATCCAAACTCAATTAGATGGTCAATAAAAATATCTATTTTAAGTTTGTCTTGAGTTTCATATATCTTTTCTCCTAAATGTAATATACAATCTAATATTTTTTCAGTATGCTTGGATTTTAATCTTCTAAAAATTGAAAATGCCTGCATTAAAAAAATACCCATATCTATTTCAGTGAATTTTTCTTTAGAAAATGATTTAAATGCTTGTGTTAAATCTATAAACAAAAAATCTCTTAATTCATCCATTCCGGGTAGATGGAGCAGATAAAATATAAAATAAATTCTTTCTAACCCTGGCTTGGTTTCCATGATAAAATCACGCAATTTATCTGTGAAACCCTTAAAATCAAGCACTTTTTTTAGATCTTCCCAATCCTTGGCTATAGTTAATTTTTTTTGCGTTTCAGCAATAACTTGTTTTTCTTTTTTAGAAATAGAGATATAATAATCTTTATCGAAAATTTTACCTTCTTTCTTGCACCAATCTTTGAAATCCAGATTATTCTTCCAAAAGTCAAGATTCTTTTGAAGAGATTTCCGGAATAAAAATCTCAGTTTGTTGGAATAAATTTTATCATGGGTAAGTAAACTAGGAAGAATTTTCAAAAAACTCGAAGCGTGTATAATTATTTCCTCATCGTCATTCAAAGTTTTTTCTAAAATACTAATCGCTTCTGTAATAAGGGGAGAAAAATCAATTTTTGCATTCTGATTCTCTTGTAATAGTTGTACAAATTCCAATAAAGTCTTAAGGGCTCGCTCTTTATCATGATAATCTAACCCTTTATTTAAAAAGCCCTTAAAAAAATTTATTATAATCTTTAAAGCCTTATCTGCTTCTTGGTGGGACTTATAAAACCATATATCATTCAAGGCAATTTCTCTAAGCTGTTCATTAAGTAACTTTAAGTTAGGAGGGGAGCAATAAAATTCATTTAAAAAATTTATTGTCCGTTGATGAATCCCAAAGAAAGAAGAAGAGAGCTCTAAGAACCATCTATGTTCTGCAGAGAAAATTTTATTCTGATCTAATATCTGTTTTGCATTTGCTTCTGATTGTGGCATTTTACTTTATCTAAATCCTCCGTAATAATCTTCTTTTCTTTTAATTTATTTTTAAATAGTTCCGGAAATTATTTCTACCAGTTCGCCATCCTCTTTTTTTAAAATCAGGGCTCCTTCTTCGTTTATATCTACCGCTTCTCCTGTAATAATTTTTTCTCCCATATCTACTCTTATCTTTCTCCCCAGAGTATGAGAGTATAATTTCCATTCCTTTAAAATAGAAGAAAATTCTCTTCTTTTTAAACTTTCGTAATACTTTTCAAATTCTTGTAAAAAGGTCTGCGCTAACTTGACCCGTAAAACCTCTTTTCCTGAAACTTCTTTTAAAGAAATCGTATTCTCTTGAATATCTTCAGGAAACTCCCGATGATCTATATTCACATTTATACCTATCCCCACTACTACCCAGTTTATTATATCTAACTCGGCACTCATTTCAGTCAGTATTCCACATACTTTTTTCTCATTTATTAATATATCATTGGGCCATTTTATTTGAGATTTAATCTGAGTGCATACCCTGATAGCCTTTACTACCGCTACTGCCGTCATTAAAGTTATTCGAGATATATAAGAAGGAGAAAGTTGAGGGTATAATATTATGGAAAGCCAGATACCTCCGGCAGGTGAAAACCATTCCCGGCCTAATCTCCCCTTCCCTGCACTCTGCCTTTCAGCAATAATTAACGTACCTTCGTCTATTCCCTCTGCTCTATGTAAGGCTTTCTCTTTAGCCATTATATTGGTAGATTTTAATTCGGGGAAATAGTATATTTCTTTACCGATATATTTTGTGGATAATCCTCTTTGAACTTCTTGAGGGAATAAAAGGTCGGGACGAGAAACCAGGCAGTAACCCAGATTTTGGTCGGATATTATCTTATATCCCATATCCTTTAGTTTTTGTATCTGCTTCCAAACCGCCACTCGAGAGATGCCTAATTTTTGAGCCAAAACTTCACCGGAAACGTATTCTTTCTCTCTTAAATATTTTAATATATCTTTTGCCATTCTTTATTTCCCTTAAGACTATAAAATTGCACCAGGGGACGGTTCTCTGGTGCAATATTTTTAAGAGGATGTTCGCTCAATATTGCACCAGAGAACCGTCCCCTGGTGCAATTTATTTCATACGGGAGGCTAGTAGCTCGCTGTCTTTGTCTAAATCTCTAATCTGCTTAAAATCAACTATAAAAGAACCCTTACTCTCTAACAAACTCATTAAGTTTTTCAAAGTTTTATCGTTTCCCATTAACCGTGGAACAATAAAGGCAATAGTCTTTTTTCTTTCTAATCCAGTACATCGTTTGATATAATCGATTAATTCGGAAGGTAACTTCCCTTTAAATACACTTAAAACCGGGCAGCCCACAAAGACAAATTCATAAGGCAATAAATTGCAAGCAGTTGCTCCTCTTTCTGCTTTAAATACCTTTAATTCATTCCCTTTTCTTTCGATAACTGATGATATTTTTTTCACAAATAATTCTAATTTTTTACTTTCTCCACCATAAATTAATGCTGCCCTCAAAATATTTCCTCCTAATCAAATACTACCTTTTCTACTCCCTGTAATTTATCTAATATCTTATTGGTAATCAATTTTAGATGTTCCGGTCGCTTAACAAAATCCAAATCATCTGCCGGTATATTTAAGATAGGACAAATATTAAAATTCTCTATCCATTCCTCATATAAAACATTTAACTGATTCAAATATTCCTCAGAGATAGTTTTCTCATAATCTCTTCCTCGTGAAGAAATTCTTTTTAAAAGAGTGGGAACTGAAGCTTGAAGGTAGATGATTAAATCCGGAGGAGTAAGAAATTGGGTCATTATTTTAAACAATTCCTGATAATTTTCATAATCGCGATTCTCCATATATCC
>JAYEJO010000045.1:0-5038 GCA_034660595.1 Candidatus Caldatribacteriota bacterium | reverse complement strand
CATTAATTATCACTTTGGAACCAAAACCAAAGCGGGTTAAAAACATCTTCATCTGACCTAAAGTGGTATTCTGAGCGTCGTCCAAGATAATAAAAGAATTATTTAAGGTCCTTCCTCTCATATAGGCTAAAGGGGCTATTTCTATTATTCCTCTTTCCATATATTTTTGGAATTTTTCGGAAGGCATCATTTCGTACATTGCATCATATAAGGGGCGAAAATAGGGGTCTATCTTTTCCAATAAATCTCCGGGTAAATAACCTAAACTTTCCCCGGCTTCTACTGCCGGTCTAACCAAAATTATTCTATCTACTTCTTTATTCTTTAGGGCAGACAGAGCAATAGCTACTGCCAGGTAGGTCTTTCCCGTACCAGCAGGTCCGATAGCAAAGACAATATCATTTTTCCTAACCGCTTCTATATATTTCTGTTGGCCTAAGGTTTTTGGCCTGATCTCTTTGTCTTTTTTAAAAACGCGAATCACGTCTTTGTATAATAATTTCCAATCTACGGGCTGTTTATTCTCAGACATTTCAACATGGTATCTCACCTGTGCCATAGTAAGTGGATGCCCTTTCCTGATTATAGAGAGAAGCCCTTCAATTATTTTTACAGCCTTATCCGCATCACTCTTTGCCCCCGAAATAACTAACTTGCTATCATTTTGGGTTGATATTTTTATGGGAAAATGCTGGTTGATAAATTTGATATTTCCATCATATTGTCCAAAGAGTTCTCTTAGCTCATCTTTATTATTAATTAATATGCTTTTATTTATATTTTTATCTTTTTCTATTATATTTCCCTACTTTCGTAAAAAATAGTAATCTTTTCGTATCTCGTATTTCGTATGTATAGTTACCCAGTTACCCGGTTTACCGGTTAATAGAATAAGTAATACGGCACTACTTACTGAAAACCGAGAACTGATTTTACTTATCTAAAAATAATCTTTGTATCTTGTATTTTTGCTAACGACTAATTTATTTTGTATTTGTGTTTTTAACTATCTAACCAGCTAGCTGAACTAACAGGTCAACTGGCAAACTGGGTAACTGGTTAACTAATATGCTAACGACTAATCTTTCTCATTCTTTTGTATCTATGAAAATCATAAGGCCTTAGAGCTCTGGGTGGAGCAATTATCTCTGATAATATTATTCCGTTAACCAGAATATTATCAGATAAATATATTTCCAATCCGCTTTCCCGGCCAGATGAAATTTCTTCCTCATCCTCTACTGCCGACTTTTCAGCTAAAACCCTTTTCTCTTTATCCTCATTTTTGTTCTTATAAAATTCTTTAACCTCGTCATCTATAATAATTTTATCCCTTTTTTCTATATTATCAACTTGTTTTATATTATTCTCCTCAGGTGAACCTGCTTCATCCTGGATTTCCGAAAATACCGAGATAGAATCATCTTCTTCTTTCTGCATTGAGTTATAATATCTTCTTTTCTGATTTACTATCCGGCTTAACAAACTTATTATAATATAGAAAATAAATATATATAAAATTAATGACATTGTTCATTATATCCTTTTAAGTAAGATAATATTATCTTACTTATTTTCTTTCTTCTTTGAGGTCTCGGAAATACTATCCCGCATAGAAGTATCAGCTGCAATATTTTTCAAATTGTAATAATCCATTACTCCTAATTTGCCTTTTCTTAGGGCTTCTGCCATTGCTTTGGGAACTTCTGCCTCTGCTTCTACCACCTTTGCTCTCATTTCCTGAACTCTGGCCTTCATTTCCTGCTCCTGAGCTACTGCTAATGCCCTTCTCTGTTCAGCCCTGGCCTGAGCAATCTTCTTATCAGCTTCTGCCTGGTCAGTCTGTAGTATTGCGCCAATATTTTTACCTACATCAACATCAGCAATATCGATAGACAATATCTCAAAAGCAGTCCCGGCATCTAAACCTTTTTGTAAGACAGTCTTGGAAATATTATCCGGGTTTTCTAAAACATTTTTATGGGCCTCTGATGAACCGATGGTAGTGACAATTCCTTCTCCTACTCTGGCTATAATTGTCTCTTCACCGGCTCCCCCCACCAGACGTTCTATATTAGCTCTTACGGTTACCCTGGCAGTAGCCATAACTTGAATACCATTTTTGGCTACAGCTGCTACTATCGGAGTTTTTATTACTTTCGGATTTACGCTCATCTGTACTGCTTCTAAGACATTTCTACCGGCTAAATCAATAGCGGTTGCTTTTTCAAAGGTTAAATTAAGACCTGCTCTCTCAGCAGCAATCAAGGAATCTATTACCCGGTCAACGTCTCCCCCAGCTAAGAAATGTGCTTCTAATTTATCAATGGAAACGCTCAAGCCTGCTTTAGTGGCTTTTATTAAGGCGCCAACGATCTTATGAGGTGGTACTCTTCTAAGCCTCATACCCACTAAAGTAAAAATTCCTACCTTTACTCCTGCAGCTATAGCTGAAATCCATAACCCTACCGGTATAAACTGAAAGAAAATATAGATTATAAAAATAACTACAATAATTGGAATCAAGGGAATCAATAACTCAAACATTTTTTACCTCCTTATTTTAAAAATAATATTTAAACTATTAAGAAGCATCGACTGCTTCGACTACTATTTTATTACCTTCAACACTTATTATTTTTATTTTGGTATTAGAATCAACGTATTCTCCCCGGGTAAGGGCATTTAATTTTTTACCATTAACCTCTACTATACCAGATGGACGCAAAGGTGTAATAGCTGTGCCTTCTTTTCCGGTTAATCGCTTTAAATCTTTTGTCCCTACCGTATATCCCAATTCCTTTTTCTGCTCAGCAGAAAGGACAAATTTTCTCCAGGTTCGAGTGGAAGGAATATATTTAATTAATAAGAAAAACCCTATTATGGATACGCCCAGGGCAATCAAGATAGAATAAGTCGCCTGGAAAATATTCCCAAAAGTAAGAAATATGCTGGCCAAAATAGCTGCAATTCCGCCTATTCCAGCAAGACCGAACCCGGGAATAAAAAATATTTCTGCCAAAAGCAAAAGAAGACCGATTGCAAATAGGATAATTGTTTCAAACCCTGCTAAGCCAACTATTATATGCCCTCCAAAAAATAAAGACAGAGAAATTATTCCTATTGACCCGGCAATTCCCCAGCCTAAAGTCCAAAATTCAATTATTAGTCCTAAAAAACCTATAGATAATAATAATGAACTGACTACGGGGTTAGTAACAAATCGGCTTATATTCTCCGCCCAATTTGGAGAGATGTATACTATTTTAGCATCTTTAAGATTTAGAAAATTTAGAACTTCTTCAATGTTTGAAGCAGTACCATCTACAAAATTTAATTTTATAGCCTGTTCAGCATTTAAAGTTAATATTTTATCTTTTTCTATTATATCTTTAATTTCTATGTCTTTGTCAACCATGGCAGCTGCTATCTCTTCCGAACGCCCTCTACTTGAGGCAGTAGAAGTAAATTCAGCTCTCAAGGCTGAAATATTTTTTTCATCTGCCGGCCTTGGTTCTGCCGCACCGATACTGGCACTTTTATCCATTAGAATATATTCTGCAGATAGAGCAATTAAGGCTCCCGCAGACCATGCTCTATTTTTAACGTAGGCTGCGCTTGGTATATTCAAGCTCATTATCTTATCTCTTATCTGGGTAGCAGCATCAACCCTTCCCCCGAAGGTATCAATTTCTAAAATGACCGCTTTTGCCTTACTTGATACAGCTTCTTCTAAAGCTCGCTGTACGTAAGACGATAAGCCTAAGTCAATTGTTCCTTTAATGGATACCAAATATACTTCATCTTTTTCGTTTGCGTAAGTGTTTAGAGCAATTAAACTAAAAATTACCAATAGAGTTATAATTATAAGCAATATCTTTCGCTTTTCATTTAAATTAGATTTTATTATCAAATAATTTACACTCCTAAGTTAGTCGTTAGTAAACAATATTAGCTTTAATGCAAGTTACAAGGTGCGATATGCGAGTTTCGAGATATATATTTAAATTATAAAATTATAAAAACAAAGAAAGACTCAAAATACTTACCGAAGCAAGTCTGAGCCTTTCATTTTTAACATTAATTTTTTGAATTATCCAGTAAGTCCCGTACCATTTTATTAACTATGTTCCCATCTGCTTTCCCCTTTAACTGGGGCATGATTTCTCTCATGGCAGGACCAATATTTTGTAGACCTTTAAATCCAAATTTTGTAATAGTTTCTTTTACTATTTTCTCTACTTCTTCCTCAGACAATTGCTCAGGAAGATATTTTTTCACTATTTCAATCTCTTTTTTTGCCTTTTCGGCAAGTTCCGGTCTTTGACCTTTGGTAAACATATCTAAAGATTCTTCTAACTTCTTTAAATTGCTGTTCACTATCCCAATAACTTCATCTTCGGTTAGCTTGTCCTTCTTAGATATTTCAGCGTTTTTAATTGCTGCCCTAATCAATCGTAAAGTCGATAATTTTAATTTTTTGTTTTCTTTTAATGCCTTTTTCATATCATTAAAAATAACTTCTTCTAACGATAACTGCTTTGACATTTAAAATCTACCTCTTTTTTTCAGTTTCCTCTGAGCAGCAAGCGCTTTCTTTTTCCTTCTCACGCTTGGTTTTTCATAATATTCATGACGCCGAAGATCGGATATTATTCCGCTCTTCTGGCATTCCTTTTTAAATCTTCTAAGGGCGTGATCCATTTCTTCGTTGTCTTTAACTTTTATTTTAGCCATATTTACACCTCCCATCTTATGCATATTAGGTTAACAAAATGATAGTGTTATGGGCGAAATTATAATAGTATCATTCTGTTCATCAAACTTGATTATAAAACACCGATTTGAAATTATTTGTAAACTATCCAAATAGATATTTTTCATATTATATAATACAACTATATATTTTTCAAGAAATTAACAAACAGAAATTAATCAATTCTTGAGTACAAAACTCCTATATTATTATATTAAACAAGCCTTATGTCAAGTTTTTTTTGCTAATAACTTTTTTAATAATATTATTTATCTATCTTTT
>JAYEJO010000044.1:0-5059 GCA_034660595.1 Candidatus Caldatribacteriota bacterium | reverse complement strand
GGTTCAATAAAGGACTATTTTCTCCGGCCAGGGAGTTTTTCTGGCCATTCTCCAGGTCTTATCAATATATTGATTGGTATATTTCTGCTCGACCAAGTGAAAAAGATAAGCCCCTTTATCGGTTAATTTATAACCGTCACTATTATTCTCTATTATTCCCAATAATTTTCCTACCTTTATTTCCCACCGAAACTCAGAATCAAGGTCTTTATCGAATAATTGATTAAAATTATTCTTATCAATATCTAAATTATAACAGCTCCAAAATAACCAATACAAATATCTCGCCCGCTTAGAAAAATCTAATATTAAAGCAGCCGGAATTCTGTTATCCTTAAGCGTGTTTATATATTCGGTTACTGAAAAAGTATTTATACGAAAATTATCTTTGAGCAGAGTGGTTGCACTGGGACCATATCCCAGAAAATTATCTCGCGTAATAGAAGAATATTTAGGGGTATCCTTTTTGGCAAAAGTCCAGACAGAGGTCCTGGTAAATCCCATTTCTTCGCTGGTCTTTACAATCGAATCTAATAATATTCGTTTTTCTCTCTTGTTTAGAGGTTTCTGTTTATTACTGGCATAAGTAAAATCTATAAAGGGGTAAGTAGATATTTGGGTAGCCCCGTATTCAGCAGCCCTTATCATATCTTCTTGTAAATTTTTAGGGGTTTGATCGGGAATACCGAATATAAGATCTACATCGATAGCTCTAAAACCTTTTTTAGCAACCATCTCCAGCTTTTGTCTATTGTCACCCTTTTCTTTTCTGCCCAGAGTGGAAAGATTTTTTTCATTAAATGACTGAATACCTAAACTGATTATATCGAAACCGCTATCTTTTAATTCCGCTATCAAAGGCGGGGTTACATTGTCAGGGTGCAATTCTGTGCCGATATTACCTTCAATGATAAAATGTTCTCTAAAGGCATCTAAAACTCTTCCCAGAGAATTAATGACAAGCGAAGGACTTCCCCCGCCAAAATATAGACTGGTGACAACCCTCTTCTTCTCAACCTTTGAACTCTTCAAGTGTATTTCTTTGATTAAAGCATCTACATATTTAGAGGCTAAAGAGGCATCGTATTTTATCTTGTAATAAGGGCAGAATGGGCACAGCTCTTTACAAAAGGGAACATGCACATACAGTCCCAAATTCGGAACATCATAATCTATCTGTCTGTTACAATTATTATTTTGAAAGACAAATGGTTTAAATGACCTGGTAATCATCACCCGTAAAATATTAATTAACATTACTCCGTCCTCATTAATTAATATAAGAATAATAATATATTAATTTGCCCAAAAACTTATAAATATTTAAAGGCAGTATAAATTGCATCCGGATTAAATTTGGCTATATAATAAATCTCGGTTAAACCTAAGTATCCGCAATCTTTGCATATTTCACTGTTCCCGATAGACCTGCAGCATCGGTATATTTTTTTATTAGCATATAAATAACTCAGCTTATTTGGTCTTTCCCATGAATCGTTATATACGCCCATTAAAGCCGCTTTAGAATTCAGAATTCTGTAACCTATTTTTTTAAGCTTCAAAATTCTTTTGATAATGATTTTTCTTTCATCTAATCCCAGATATAAATCATCTATACCCTGAGAAGGTGTATAGAAATAAAAAAATATGCCTTTTATTTTTTCAATTTTTGATATTTCATCACAAAACTGTTCAATTTCCTTTTCATTCTTTTTATTTATTGTATAGTTAATCAGTAACTTTTTATGAGGAGATTTAATTATATTTGAAATGATCCGATCGTAAGTGTTCCCCCGGATTTTATTGTGTGTATCCTTTAACCCATCCAAACTTACAAAAACCGTATTCGCATCAGCGATAATTGGAAAGGTTCCATTGGTGTATATAACTATAAATCTAAATCCAATTTCTCTGGCTAAATGGATGACATCTTTTAGGGATTTACCATTATCTCTCCATAAAAAAGGTTCACCGCCTTCAATATACAAATATCTCATTCCCATAGCATATAACCTGCGCAATCCTATTTCAACTTCCTCAAAGGTTAAGTCAGGGATATCCCTGTTGGCTACTGAACAGTGGCTACAATTCAAATTGCAACTATCATTGATGACAATACCGCCAATAAAGGGCAATTCTTTTCCGAACACCCTAGATAAGATTATATATTTAATACTCAACCAATAGAAAGAAAGAAAATTATACCTCATCAAGCTTGTATTTACTCATTTTATGAATTTTCCCATCAATTTTACAATAGAACTTGCTGGTGAAAATGGTTTGCTTAACCATAACCTTCACTGGTTTTTGATGACCATTATCATTCAACATGCCGTGAAGTATCAAAATACCGTATAACCCTTTTACCTGGTCCTGCTTAACGTCATCGATAATTAAAGAATATTCCATGGTATAAAATAATGATCTCTTTTCTGCTCTAATCACATGATTTTTATAATGTAATACCTGGTGAATTGAAAAAATCGTTTCCATTCTAACTACCTTTCGTAAAGATTTATTCTACAAATATCATTTAGATAGCAGATAAAATTATCCAAATGTTTTTGCTATCCTTGCATGTTTACATATTTACATATACGACACCAATTTCAAAAATCCTCTTTTTATTGTAAAAAATAAAGCCAGACTTAGAATGTAATTGTGTTGGAAATATTCCTTAGCAATCAAAACTAAGCCTGGCTTTTTAATGAAAATAGGATCTACCCGTATTTTAATTTATTATTTACCTTTTTGTCTTGCTAGCCAATTTTTTACATGTCTTTGTTTCCAGATAACCATAGGATGTCTTTCTAAATCCCTACTATCCAATAATTTACCAAAAAGAATTTCCGGTTTAAAATCCCCTTTAAAAAATCTATCTATATATTCTAATTCCTCTGGGGTAAAATTAAATATCTCCTTTAAAAATGGCCAAACAATTTGTATCATATTACCAGCCTTCAATTGTTCATCTTTTCTAAGTAAAGGGAGAAGTTTTCTCTTTATATCCCGTTCTGTAATTATTTCAATATCATTGGGATAATATCTCCGGAAATCATTTCGGGAAAGACATCCAAAGAAGATAAATATCTTTTTTAAAAGAACCTTATTAATTTCAACTTTTTCTTTTAGGAGTATATAAATATCGTAAAGATCTCGAGGAGCAAGGCGATCTACCAATGCTAGTATTTTACCAGCAAAAAGTTCTGGTCCTTTTAGAGTATTTACCATCAAACCTGATTCGTCAAAGGGACTTAAAAAACTTCTCTTTTCTGCTCCTAATAATGTCAAACGTTGGAGAAGGTTTATTTCAACTTTTATCCGATCAATATTTCCAGAAGAATTAATATATTTCAGGAAATATTTATTTAATCCATAATCAGAAATATTTTCACATTCATACTTTTCAAATTTAAATATGGTGTGGAGCGCTTCATCTATTTTGGGACTTTCTTTATCCTTTTCCTCTTTTTCAATACCAGCAATAAAGTTAAAATCAAGATCTACAGATAATCGAGGATATCTGAAATAGAGAAAATTTATTGCAGTACCTCCTTTTAAGACAAGTCCCTCTCTGAGTTCAGGATGGCGATTTATTTCTTTTAATAGCTGCTCAAGCCGATAGGCCTTCTCTAATGTATCACGGTGAAAATTTGTCTCTTTAGAAAATCTCTCAAAATATTCTTTATTAGCTTTGCTACTTCTTTCCATTTAATACTCCTCTAATAAGCTCTTCAGCCGAACCGGAATCATTAGCTTCCATTCCTTATCTAATTTGGCTTCTTCTCTTTTATCACTAAGATAATTTATCCTTGTTCCCAAATGAGCTTTTATTTCCTTTTTATAATTTTCTGGGAAACTCCATCTTTTTTCAAAATAAGAAAGAATAAAACCTATCTTAGCATAAAGTATTTTCTTATTGAATCTCTTAAGATATATTATTACCTGTTCAAAATCGATAGAAGGGAAAAGCTCAATGCTTTTAAAATATTCCTCTAAACCACCCACATATTTAAGTCCATTGATTCCTTCTATAATAGTTCGTTCTCGGTCCGTTATCCGAATCTTTATACCTTCCCTTAATATAGTTTCTATACCAAAGCTTACATCACTTTTTATCGCCTGATATTTTATCCCCTGGAATTTAAATGGACGAAAGTATTTTTGAGTAATTATATAAATTGAATTATAGGAAGAGTAACTGGCACCATGTAATTCTAAAGCAGAATGGTAACCTATTATTCCTTCCGGAGAAAGTTTAGCCCCGATAAGAAACTTATCAGGCACAAATTCCTCTCTACTGCTTTCTTGAGGTATTATATAGTAAAGCCCTCTCGCTCCTACTGAACCTAAATACCCCGCTCTAAGCAGGTCATTTAATCTTTTTCGCAGATATCCTTCGCTATATTTTTCCTCTTTAAACTTATTTAAAACCTCATAAAAATTAAATATTTTTTCTTTATAAAATGCTTGGTATAATTTAGGAAGTGCCATTTGTTTACCTCCTTTTTGCTTTATTATACTATTCGGTAGTAATAATTTTAAATTAAAGCGTAAATCTTTATTTACATCATTTTTGCAAATTACTACCATCTATTAGTATAATACAGCAATTTATTCGTAATATCAATTATTGAATTTGCAAAAATGTGTAATAAGCAGTAATTTTATTACCTACCTCAGCACTTTCTCGCAAGTCCTATATTCTATAAAACAAGCAAAAACCCTCTTTTTGGGCACTTCTGAAAGCCTTATACCATAAGGGTTTCAAGAGAAAGATGCGGAGAATGCTCGTAGTCGCGTTTTTTTGGGTTGACCCATACTTTACCCTTCAAAAACAGCACTTTTTTGGTTAAAATTTCGAATGTTCAAAAACTGAAAATGGCTATTTATAAGGGTTTCAGAATTTCGGGGAGGCAAAAATACCCCAAAATCAGGGTAGTAAATTGCCGATTTTTCGAAAATTTAGGCGCATTTAAAGGCACTTTACGTGCGTTTAAAGGGCATTCCTGAGGGGGGTCTGAAAGCCTTTAAAACAAAGGGCTACCAGTCATTGCGA
>JAYEJO010000043.1:0-1065 GCA_034660595.1 Candidatus Caldatribacteriota bacterium | reverse complement strand
ATTTTATAAATGTTGGTGTGGGAAGAGCAATAACTATGAATGATTTAAAATAAAACTACTTTAAGGGTGGGAGAATATGGAAATTGATGTTAAAGAATGGTTAAACAGGGAAGGTGAAGTCTTCCTTAAAGATATTGGTATTAAAAAAGCTGATGTCATCTTGGATTTTGGTTGTGGTGATGGCCCTTATACAATTCCAGCAGCGAAAGTGGTGAGAAAGGGAGGCAAAGTATACGCCATAGATAAAGAGATAGAATCTATGCATAAGTTGATGGAAATAGCGAAGACCAAAGGTTTAAAAAATATAATACCCCTACCTACTAAACCAGAAGGGTTGAAAATTAATTTAGAGAGTGAATCTATTGATGTAGTTTTACTTTATGATGTTCTGCATTATATGGAAAACTTGGAAAGAAAAAAGATATATGAAGAGATCTATAGGATTTTAAAGACCGGTGGCCTTCTTTCGGTTTATCCGAAACATCGCAAATCTGATGAACCTTTATGGAATCTATCAGATATGGGATTAGATGATGTTATAGAGGAGATAAACAGCCGGCATTTTTATTTGCAGAGGAAATTTTATAAAAAACTTTTACACAATGGTAATTATAACAGGGGGTACATTTTAAATTTCAGAAAAAAGTAGGATAGGAAGGGAATTAAGTGCCAAACGAGGCCTTTACATTATAGTTTAATTTTTTTCTTTCTCTTTACGCGATACATAATAAGCAATACCAAATTATAAAAATATTTGACAAAATATTTTACATAGTATAATATGTTAATGGTAATCATTATCAATAAGAAAGGATTCATATTATACTAGAAAGATAGGGTGAAGGTTCACAGAAATGGTGGCAAAGCGAATTTAGGGGCTATCGATTTATTATCACTATTTAATACGTACGAAGTGTAGTCGAATAATAGAGTATACTAGTTTCGTAGAGGGAAAATTAGAACTACTTAAAAAAAAGACAAAGAGAGATGTTTATAAGAAAAATATCAAAGAAACAAAATAGAAAGGAGATGAAAAATATGCCAAGAGGAGATGGAACTGGACCA
>JAYEJO010000042.1:0-5101 GCA_034660595.1 Candidatus Caldatribacteriota bacterium | reverse complement strand
CTTTTATGGATTCCCACTTTCGTGGGAATGACATAGGTGTGAGAATGACGCTGTTAAATCCGAAATTAAAATATAAAATTGTTTTTAGGAATATGTTTTTACTTTTTCTTCGCCTTTTATTACTCTTGTCACTGCTTGGGCCAATGCCTTCATCTCTTCTTCTCCCGGATAAACTACAACCGGAGCTATCCAACCCGTACGATCTTTTAACTTGTTTACTAAAATTTCGTTATGAGCTATACCTCCGGTAAGAATAATTGCTTCAACTTTTCCTTTTAATACTGTAGCCATTGCCCCAATTTCTTTGGCGATTTGATAACACATTGCCTCAAAAACCAGTTTGGCATAATTATCTCCCTGCTCCATTTTCTTCACTACTTCTCTTACATCATTGGTCCCCAAATGAGAGACAAGTCCTCCTTTATGAGTAATAAGCTTGTATAATTCTTTTTCTGAATATTTAGCGGAATAACACAGATGAATTAAGGCCTTATTGGGAAGAGAACCGGTTCGCTCGGGCGAAAAAGGTCCTCCGTCATTGGCATTATTCACATCCACAATTTTCCCCTTCTTGATAGGGGCAATGGATATTCCTCCACCCAGATGGGCAACAACAAGGTTTAATTCCTCAAGCTTTTTCCCCCGTTCTTTAGCATAACGGAAGGCATTCGCCCGGATATTTAAAGCGTGGAGCAAGGATTTTCTTTCTATCCCTTTTAGCCCGGATATCCGGGCAATATCGGTAAATTCATCAACAGAGACAGGGTCGGCAATATAGGCAGGAACATCAATTTCTTCGGCTATTTCACGGGCAATAATCCCTCCTAAATTAGAGGCATGCTCAATAGGAGAACTTTTTAGGTCATTTATAAGTTTATCGTTTACAGTATAGGTTCCGGCTTCTAACGGTTTTAATATTCCCCCTCGTCCTATAACCGCTTTTAACGAATAAGTATCTATATTTTTCGTTGCCAAGGTATCCAAAATTATCTTTTTTCTGACCGGACCTTGTTCTAATAGAGATTTAAATTGGGAAATTTCTTCAGTAGAATGAGAGATACTCTCCTTGAAAATCTCCTTGCCTTCCTGATTAAATATTGCTATCTTGGTAGAGGTTGAACCGGGATTAATTACCAAAATATCTTCTTTCATATTTTCTCCTCCATCTTAATTATTTAGTTTGCATTTAGTATATAGTAAAGAAAACCGCATCTCGTATCTTATACTAACGACTATTCACTATTCACTAACGACTAAATATTTTTTCTATTCCTTTTTTTATTCTTTCTATTCCTTCCTTTATATCTTCTAAAGAAGTGGCAAAAGAAAGGCGGATATAGCCTTCTCCTTGTTTGCCAAAGGCAGTGCCGGGGACGGTTACCACCTTACATTCTTCTAAGAGGTACATAGATAGTTCTTCGGAGGTCATTCCAGTTTCTTTTATATTCACAAAGGCATAAAAAGTTCCTTCGGGTGCATAACAGCTTAATCCTCTAATTTCATTTAAACCCTTAGTTAGGACATTTCTCCTTTCATTATAAGCGGCAAACATCTCCTTAACACAATCCTGCGAACCCTGGATTGCTGCCAGACCCGCTCTCTGGGCAACAGAATTGGCACATACGGAAGTATTTTGTAAAAGTTTTGCTATCTCCTTTACCAAATTAGCGGGAGCTGCAAGATAAGCCAACCTCCATCCGGTCATAGCATAACTCTTGGAAAAACCAAATATGGAGATAGTACGTTCCTTCATTCCAGGCAGAGAAGCTATACTAATATGCTCCTTTTCATCATAAACTATATCTTCGTAAAGCTCGTCACTGATTATAAATAAATCTTTTTCTTTCGCTATCTCGGCAATCGCTAATAGTTCTTCTTGGCTAAAAGAAGCTCCGGTAGGATTACTGGGAGAATTTAGGAGTATAGCCTTGGTTTTAGAGGTAATACAGTTTTTTAATTCCTCTAAATCGGGATGGAAATTATTTTCTCCCCGCAGAGAAAAGTGTACGGGCGTTCCTCCTGCAAAATAAACTTGAGATTCATAAGTTACAAAACCAGGATCAGGGATGATTATCTCATTCCCAGGGTTAATAAGAGTATAAAAAGCAAAAAATAAAGCTTCGGTTCCTCCGGAAGTTACTACCACTTCCTCAGGGGTAACCGAAATTTTATTTTTTTGATTCAACTTGATAGTCAAAGCTTTTCTAAATTCCGGAAATCCTAAATTGGGAGTATAACGAGTGTAGCCTTCATCTAAAGCCTTTTTGGCTGCCTCCCGAATATGGGCGGGAGTGACAAAATCGGGCTCTCCTATCCCAAAACTAACCAAATCTTTTTTCCCTTGGGCTAAATCAAAAAGTTTTCTTATTCCTGAAGGTTTTATTTTCTTTAAATTAGAGTTAAATTTCAATTTTTTTCTCCTCTCTTATGTCATTGCCGCACTTCCTACGGTCACTCGCAATAACATTTGGATTTTTTTTAATAGACAGGCGGGCCTGTCCTCGTGAAAACGGGGAACGCCTGTCCTACGGTTATTTTATTTTTTTACCTCTTCAAATCCCATTTCAAAGGCTCTTAAATTAGTCTCAATACTTTTAGGTGGTAAGTTTTCCTTCATAGACTGAATAATTAAATCCTTTTCTATCGGAAAATTAGGTGTAGCAACTGCTGCTCCGAGCAGAACCATGTTTTCTGAAATAATGCTTCCTGCTTCTTTAGCTATTTTCTGGGCATCAATTATTAATAGATTTCTTATTTTGGTTTTCAATTCTTCAAAGACAGAAGACAGCTCAGGATATTCCGAGATACCGAGTGAAACAGTAAAGGGTACAATAGGAGAACTATTTACTATAACAAATGATTCTTTATTGGCTTTATTTAAAGCCCTTAAGGCTTCTGCCGGTTCAAAAGCTATCATTAAATCTGCAGCACCTTTTTCAATTAGAGGACTATATGCTTCACCTATCTTAAATTCTGTAACTACTGTCCCCCCTCTTTGAGCCATTCCATGAACTTCACTCATCACCACATTCAGACCTTTCTTCATTGCCGCTTCTCCTATAATCGTAGAAGCCTTGATAGTGCCCTGTCCTCCTACCCCGATTAACTGGATTTTATATATGTTTTTCATTTTTTCACCTCTATCGCTTTCTTTGGACATACCTGAACACAAACTCCGCAACCATCACATAATAAGGGGTTAATACTGACCGAACCATCTTTTTCTATAAAAAATGCCGGACAGGTAAAATTATTCACGCAGATTAAGCATTTAGTACACTCTTCTTGGTTAATGGTATATTTGATACTTATACCCTTTTTCCTGTTTTCTGCATCGGTAATCATAGCACAGGGATGTTTGGTAATAACCACTGCTACACCTTCAAATTGCAGGGCTTCCTTAAGTGTTTCTTCTGTCTCTTTTAAATTAAAAGGATCAACAGTTTTAACAAATTCTACTCCCGAGCCTTTAACTATTCCTTCTATGGAAACCTCAGGTGCCGGATTACCCATCCCATCTATTGGTACCCCCGGATTAGTCTGTCCCCCGGTCATCCCGGTTATCCTATTGTCTAAAATTACCACTAAAATGTTATCTTTATTATGTACGGCATTAACCAGTGGAGAAACTCCTGCGTGGAAAAAGGTAGAATCTCCTATGAAAGATATCACTTTCTGATTGGTTGCTTTAGCAAATCCGCAGCCGATCCCTATACTCGACCCCATCGATATACAGTAATCAGCCATCTTATAAGGAGCTTGGATGGCTAAAGCATAACATCCTATATCACTGGAATAGATTATATCTTCTTCTTTTAATTTTAATTTTCTTACCGCTTTTTTTAAGGCAAAAGAAGTTCCCCGATGCGGACAGCCCGGACAAAGAACCGGAGGCCGCAAAGGCAAAGGAAGTTTAGTGCTAAATTGTTCTCTTTTAATTATCTCTTTATTTACTATTTTAGCTATCCCGACAGAAACAATGTCCGGATTATATTCATAAATTCGGGGAAGAGTCCCGTCTAATTTTCCAAATACTTTTTTCTCCATATTATGTTTCCCTATAATAGCCAATATTTCCTTTTCCATTACCGGTTCTACTTCTTCTACTACCAATATATTATCTACACTGTTTATAAAATCTAAGACTAATTTTTCCGGGAAAGGATGAGAAAAAGCCAGTTTTAAGATTTTTACTTTTAAATCATTTTCGCTTACTACGTCCATTGCATAATTGAAAGCTCCTCCGCTGGTAACAATACCCAGTGTCTTTCCTCCCCTATTTATTATCTTATTTAATGGAGAATTGTTAGCAATTTCTTCAATCTTATCTAATTTTTCCATCAATTTTTTACGCATTTTTACTGAAAAAGTAGGCATTACTACATATTGTTCTGGGTTTTTCTTGAAATATCCTTTTTCCTTCCCTTTAACGATTGGACCTAAATTAACTACCCCTCTCATATGAGATATTCTGGTAGTAGTACGCATAAGTACAGGAATTTTAAATTTTTCAGATAATTCAAAGCCATATTTCATCTGGTCTTTTACTTCCTGCGGGTTAGAAGGTTCGAGTAGAGGAATCCCCGCCAAGCGAGCCATAATTCTATTGTCCTGTTCGTTTTGAGATGAGTGCATAGAAGGGTCATCGGCAGACAAGACAATCATCCCTCCCTGCACCCCGGTATAAACTGCGCTCATAAAAGAGTCAGCTGCTACATTTAAACCTACATGTTTCATAAAAACAAAGGAACGCAATCCAGCGGCTGCGGCAGCGATAGATACTTCCAAAGCTACTTTTTCGTTTGAGGAAAATTCAAAATATACTCCTGCTTCTCGGGCGATTTTATAAAAAGTATCTCCAATTTCTGAAGAAGGGGTACCGGGATAAGTAGATGCTACTGAAACGCCGCTTTCTAAAGCCCCCCGGACAGCAGCTTCGTTGCCCAACAAAAAAAGTTTTTCTCCTTCTTTTTTAGTTAAAATTTCTTTTACTTTCAATTTTTCCCTCCTAATTTTTAAAATTCGTCAGTCTTCCAGTCTACCAGTCACCCGGTCTACCAATCAATTTAGTCGTTAGCAAATAACCTAGCGTCGAGCGTAT
>JAYEJO010000041.1:0-5151 GCA_034660595.1 Candidatus Caldatribacteriota bacterium | reverse complement strand
TAAATTTCATCGGCAGAATCGGGTAGAAAATTTGCAGCCTTTTCCAGGTTTTCGACAGCTTCCGGATATTTTTCCATCTTTTGATAATTCATCCCTAAATGATAAAATGCCTTGCCGTAATTCGGTTGGAAATGTACAGCTTTTTCCAAATTATCAATCGATTTTTGATATTCTCCGATTTCTTCATAGGTAATTCCCAAACCGTAATGCGTTTGAGCATCATCGGGGTCAAGCAGTAAAGCCTGCTGGAAGGCGGCGATAGACTCATTATATCTTTCTAATTCATTATATGCCAGTCCCAGGCCATAATGGGCGCTGGCAAAATCCGGTTTACTACGGACGGCCTGTTTAAAGGCTTCCAATGCTTCCTTCTTTTTTTGAAGCTCCAGATAGGCGAGCCCCAATTCGTAATAGGCCGAACTATAATCGGGTCTTAAATTAATAGCATTTTTATAGCAGGTTATGGCTTTTTCGAATTGATGAGTAATTCTAAATATTTTTCCCATCTGGTAATGAGCTTCTGCATAATCTGGTTCTAATTCGATAATCTGTTGAAAATAAGTGAGTGCTTCTTCGTATTGTTTTTCATTTTCTAATAAATCAACACCCTGAAAGTACAGTTCTCCTGTTGATTTCTCCTGACCAAAACTGACAGTGCTGACTGAAGTTACAAAGATAATAATCAAGACCAGAGAAATAATAATTGTATATGAATTCTTCATCCCTTACCTCCTGATTATATTCCTTAATATTTTATACAGGACAGATTCCCGGTAGCGCTAACCGGTATATTTTAAATGGAATAATTCTTGCATCATTTTATTTATTATAATATATTTTAACTGTTTATAGTTTATTTTAACATATTATAATTATTTCTATCATATAAAATAGTAATTTACAATAATTAGATTAAATAGATTACCTAAATTTTATTTTAGATAATTCCTTCCTGTCTGAACCACCTAACAGAATCATTTATTGATTCATATACAGAACGGGGCGAATAGTCCAGCTCATCTTTCGCTTTCTGGCAGGAAACCAGAGAATTGCTGGCCAGAACATCAATTGAAAAAGGAGTAAAAAGAGGGTTAACTTTCATCAGGCTGCAATATAATGCATTAAAAAATCCAGCCGCCCTTGCCACTTGATAAGGCATTTTAAATGAAGGTGCTTTTACCCCGCTAATTTCCTCTAAAAATTTTAACAATTGCTGAACGCTTATCTGATGCCCGGACAAGATATAACATTCTCCTTTCTTACCTTTCTCGCTGGCTAAAATAAGTCCTTCGGCTACATCCCGCACATCAACAAAATCATAAGCCCCGTCAACACAAGCTTTTACTTTTCCTTTAACAAAATCAACAATTAGCTTTCCCATTTCCGATACACGGTAATCATGTGGCCCAATAATCCCCGATGGGCACAAAATAACCGCATCTAGCCCTTTTTCAATACCCTTAAGCACTTCTAATGTGCCCAGAGTTTTTGATTTAGAATATTCTCCCAGTACGTTTTCCGGATTAAATTCCCTCGATTCATCAAACACAATCCCCGGTGCCGGCTCGGAAAGCGCATGAATCGAACTGGCATAGACCAATCTCTTTACTTTTGTTTCAAGACATATATCAACTACATTTCTGGTCCCAAGAACATTAACCTGATATAACTGTTTTTGCTGTCCGGGAAGGATGGAAATTATTCCTGCACAATGATACACTATCTCTGCTCCTTCAAAAGCCTTTCTTAAAGAATCAGGAACACGCACATCTCCCTCCACTTTCTCTACTTTTAACCCTCTAAGGGGGGCAATCTCCTCCCCGGGGAGAATAAGTGCCCTCACTTTTTTATCCATACTCACCAATTTTCGAACCAGTACATTTCCTAAATGTCCGGTTGCTCCTGTAATAACAATCATTTTCGTCTCCTTATTAATCTAATAATAATACACCAGAGAACCGTTGTCCCTTGGTGTATGAAGTCAAAACAGACTTAAGCCCCTCTATCTAATCATTCTGATTGATTATGGGATTTACAAAATTAGAAGTAGTCTCGCTATCCCAGGGGAAAAGCACCCAGGTATCCTGACTAACTTCGGTAATAAAAGTGTCCACCATCGGTCTTCCATCGGGTTTAGCGTATACGGTGGCAAAATAAGCCCCGGGGACCATATCACGAACAGCTTTTCCCGTTTTACCGGTATCTACTAAATCATCGATAATTAAATATTTATCTGCTCTGTCTTTAAATTCGGTAACCCTTTTTTAAGATTGAAAGTTCTCCCCGATGCATTAAGGTATAGCTGGAAATGCAGACCGTATCGACATAGTGAATATCCAATTCCCGGGCAATAATAGCCGCCGGGATTAATCCTCCCCGGGCTACAGCAATAATCCTATCCCATTTCTTTTTAGTGTCCAATAATCTCCAGGCTAAAGCCCGGCTATCCCGATGAAATTGTTCCCAGGTTACCGGGAAATTTCGCTGATAACTGCTTTTATTTTTACCCATATTTTCTTTTCTCCTTTTATCGTGATGATGAAATGATTTCCTGCAATTGTTTTTAACTTAAAATAATACTTTCCCCTTAAAGGTATTTTATATATATTTATACCACATAATTTTTAAAAATCCTCTTTTTGTAGAAATAAAAATATGAGCAAATTTTTAAATTGCTTTATTCTGCAATTTTAAAAAATAAAAATTAGACGAAGAATGTAAGACGAAGAATAAAAAGAAGATAGGAAATCGCTTTCCCTTTTTTGGGATATTTTTTAGGGACGGTTCTCTGGCACTGGCAGATTTTAATTTAAGTTCGTTTCTTGAAATTTTCCTTTATATTTTATAAAATAAATCCATAAATATATCCTATACAAGTCCGGATAAAACCGATACCCTTACAATGATACCAACTAATTTATTATCCCCATTAACCACCGCAATCGGGTATTTTGTTTCAATTGCTTTGGGTATCAGCTCCTGTACATAGGTTTCTTCATCAGTAGTATAATAATCATGCTTTAAAATATCCAGCATAGATTTATTGTTCTTTATTCCTTTAATTGCATCATCAATGGTTATAATCCCCTGTAATCTTCTTTTCTCATCAACTACAAAGACGCTGGAAATCGCATTGGTTTCCATCTCTTTAATAGCCACTTTTAATCCATGTTTTTTGGTTGCCAATGCTCCAGGTTTAAACATAATATGTTTAGCCTGCAGAACCTTTGAACGGTCAATGTCCCTGACAAAATCTTCGATATAGGCATTGGATGGATTATTTAGAATATCTTCAGGCACTCCTATTTGTACTATTTCTGCATCCTTCATTACTCCTACACGGTCCCCCAATTTGAAGGCCTCGTTTACATCATGAGTAATAAATACGATGGTCTTTTTTAATTTATCTTGAATATCTAATAATTCTAACTGCATATCCCGACGTATTAAGGGATCCAAAGCACTAAAAGGTTCATCCATTAATAGGATACCCGGGTTGTTCGCTAAAGCCCGAGCCAAACCGACTCTCTGCTGCATTCCCCCGCTTAATTCAGTAATATACTTATCTTCCCATCCGGATAATCCAACAGAATCAATAGTTTCTTTAGCAATTTTATGCCTTTCTTCTTTGTCCATTCCCCTAACCTCCAAACCGTACTCTACATTTCCAATTACGGTTCGATGGTTAAAAAGTCCGAAACCCTGGAATACCATGGTAGCCTTTTTCTGTCTGAATTCTCTCAATTGATGACGGTTATATTTAACAATATTTTCACCATCTACATAGATTTCTCCGGCAGTAGGCTTATTTAACATGTTTAAACATCGAATCAAGGTTGATTTTCCGCTTCCTGATAGGCCCATAATAACAAAGATTTCCCCTTCCTTTACGCTAAAAGAAGCACTACTCACCCCGACAGTATGACCTGTTTCTTTAAAAATTTGATTTTTTGATTGATTTTTTGCTAACCTTTTTAATATTTCTTTGGGTCTTTTTCCAAATACTTTAGTTAGTTTTTCTACTTTTATTTTAATCTTTTCACTCATAGCTGACTAAGCTCCTTTGATTTTCATATCTAAAAATAAACAATAGCTAATTTGACTTATTTCGGATACTTATATTTGTTGGCAATTGCCTGAGTAATTCTATCAATGGTTATTGCTAAAATAACAATACTTATTCCTGCTTCAAAACCCATAGCGATATTAATTCGATTTATTGCCTGCAGGACATTTAGTCCCAGTCCTTTAGCTCCAATCATAGATGAAATTACCACCATAGCCATTGCCATCATTGTAGTCTGGTTAATTCCCATCATAATAGTAGGAAAGGCCTGAGGTAATTCTATCTTGGTTAAAATTTGCCATGTTGTCGAACCAAAAGCATGACCTGCCTCCACCATCTCTTTGGATACACCTTTTATGGCTAAACTGGTCAAACGAATAGCCGGCGGAGTAGAATAAATTACTGTAGCAAAAA
Source organism: Candidatus Caldatribacteriota bacterium (assembly GCA_034660595.1). Lineage (GTDB taxonomy): Bacteria > Atribacterota > Phoenicimicrobiia > Phoenicimicrobiales > Phoenicimicrobiaceae > Sediminicultor. The sequence goes on along the minus strand of JAYEJO010000041.1, from coordinate 671 downwards.
CAGCAGGTACGCTCCCTAACCCGAATAACATGATAGCAGGAATTAAATATACAAAACTGGGCATAGTCTGCATGGCATCCAATACAGGTTTTACCATAGCTCCAAAACGAGAATTATAGGCAATCAGAATACCCAGGGGAACACCGATTAAACAGGCAATTACTACTGCGACCAAAACCACGGATAAAGTAAGCATCATTTCATCCCATAAACCCATAGCACCGATTAGAAAAAGTAAACCGGCAAAAGTAACTCCGGATTTCCAATTAATAAGCTTCCACCCAAGAACAAATACAATAATTATCACGGCAACCCAGGGAAACCACATAAATACACCCCGTGTCTGCAATAAGAACCATAATACCCCTTGTTTTATTGCATCAAAAAAGAAATCGTAATTATGAATTAGCCATTTTACAAAACTCTCGACATATTGGCCTATACTAATTTTAAAAAATTCTGGAAAATCAAATAATATGTTCATGACACCAATGATAATTGTTGCCTGCTTCAACTATTTTAAAGCAGGCAACAATTTCTTCCTTTTATCTTTATTTTAGAAAAAACATTATATGTTTAACTAATTTATTTTATAGCTTCTTTTACTTTTTGTGCAATTTCTTCCGGTACCCATTTTGTCCATACATCTTCTCTGGTCTTTAAGAACCAAA
>JAYEJO010000040.1:0-5167 GCA_034660595.1 Candidatus Caldatribacteriota bacterium | reverse complement strand
CAACAGCCCAATTTTTTTTCATAAATATAACCAATATAATATTGAGCATCATCAGCATATTCACTATCGGGGAAGTCATTAATTAATTGTTGAAAGGTGGTGAGGGCAGTTTGGTAATTTCCTGAATTATAATAAATAATCCCTCCGTCGAAGAGATATTTATCGGTATAGGGCTGAATAATTATGGGATTGCCGTTGTTTACAGTATTAACCTGGCCTTCTTCTATAAAAACATTTAACAGATGATATTTAGGGTAACCATCTTTAATGATAGTTAAAGTTCGACTGCCTGTGGATACTTCGTCTATTCTAAAATAGCCCTCTTCATCGGTGAAGGCGGTATTGGTGGAGGTGGTTATGCTTACCAGGGCTCCTTTCAAGGGGCGGGTATCCCCGGTAATGATTTCTTCATAGACATACCCTTCTACCGAACCTTTAGTTAGAGGAGCAAATAAACAGCCGGTTAATAACAGGAGGAAAAAAGACAGCACTATTAAAAAAATGACAGGGGACGGTCCTTTGTCATTTTTTATTTTTTTGAAATTTTTATTTAAAGATAACAATGATAAGAACCTCCTTATTAGTTAGCCAGTTAGCCAGTTTACCAGTTAGCCAGTTAAATTAGTCGTTAGCACAAATACAAGCTTACAGACTTTTTTATTTATCCATTTTCTTTAATTCTTTTTCCGCTTCTTGGGCGAATTCCGATCGGGGGGCGAGCTCAATTACCCGGGAAAGGAATTCGCGGGCTTTTTCTGTTTCACCTATTTTATCATAAGATAATCCCAAATAATAGTTGGCCTCTACATTATCTCTATAAGGGAAAATGCTTATTGCTTTTTCCAGATGTTCTATAGCCCGGAGATAATCTTTCATCTGATAACAGATAGACCCTGCGCGGGTATTGAGATAAATATAAATCCCCTTATTTTTATTTTCCGATACCGCATCTAAAGCTAAGGCTTTTAAATAATACTTGAGGGCCTTATCGTAATCATTAATAAAAGGGACGTTGCTCCTTACTTCGTAGATATAGCCTAATCTGAGATAACTGTTTAAATCTTCCGGATTGTCTTCAATTATTTTTTCGTATAGAGGAATAACTTGTTCTGATATTTCATTGGCCTTTCGGTAGAGACTGTAAGCCTTAAAAATATTTTTATTGTTATATTCGATAATGCCCTTTTGCAGGTAACACTGCCCCAGGTAATAGTAACTCTCTGTATGGCTTGCGTCCAACTCAATCGATTTTTCAAATTCAATAATAGCTACATCGTATTCTCCCCTGCCGAAATAATACATTCCTATCGTAAAAGGAGTTTGCTGACTGTCTCTAATAAAGCCGGAAACGGTAATTACGGTTCGGGGGTGCTCAGGGTCATTAGATTCCACATAAATCCGCTTGGTGAACCGTCCTATCATATCCAGGGAATTAATCGTAATCTTTAATTCCCCCTCTTCCCCCGGATCAAGTTCTTTAGTGGAAATTAGAGGGTCAATACAGGATTCACAGCTAACCTTGGTCCCCTTAATAATTAAAATTTCATCCCCTATATTTTTGAATTTAAAGATATGGGTGGGAAGCTTATCGGGAGCGATTTCTCCAAAATCCCAGTACTCTTCTGAAAAGCTAATAGAGGGGCCTGAGACTGTCGTTGTGTCGGCTGAAAGGGCGCATAGAGAAAATAATTGTGCCGCGAGTAAAAAAAATAGAGGAAAAATAATAGAAAAAAATAGTAAAGAAAATTTTATCTTATGGCTTAAATTATTTTTATTTTTTAGATTTTCTTTCATAAATTTATTTTTCCCTTTCTTTTGTCTTTTTTATAATCCCCTAAATTATATAATATACCTGTCTATTTTGGCAAATAAAAAAAGTTTACAAAAGGTGCCTGGCACCTTTTGTAAACTTTTTTTATTTTTGTAAAGAATGAAAATATGATATACTTAGAAAAATGTTTTAAGTGGGGGGATGATGGCTATAAATATATCAATCGGGAAGATTTCAAGGCCGAAGATATTAGACCGCTATATCATAAAGGAAGTAATGAGCTTTGCGGCTCTGGCTGTTGCCGCCCTGACCATTATGCTGATTATGCAGACTCTTTTTGAATTAATGGATATGTTGATTAATAAGAGGGTGGCCTGGACTTATATTGTCAAGCTATTAGCCTATCGCCTTCCGGCATTTCTGGTGGTAACCTTCCCCATGTCTTTGCTTGCCGCCAGCGAACTGGCTATCGGGCGCATGTCCACCGATGGTGAAATAACCGCCATGAGGGCAGGAGGGATAAGCCTGCGCCGAATAATGATTCCCTTTTTAATTGCTGCTTTAGCTATAAGTATTTTATCGTTTGTAACCAATGATTATATCGTTCCCGAAGCCAATCATATCTCCCAGAATATTATCAGGGAAATCGTGTTAAAGAAGGGCCCGCCTAATATCAGGCGAAATGTCTTTTTCCGCGATGCTGAAAACCGTTATTTCTATATCAATCGATTAGATGAAAAAAGCATGGTCATGCAGGATATTATGATTTACGAAATGACCCGGGAGAAATTTCCCCGAATGATAACTGCCAAGAAGGGAAAGTGGGTGGTTGACACCTGGAAACTGGAGAATGGGACTATTTATAATTATGATAAAGAGGGTAAGATAACCTATGAGATGAGTTTTACCAATATGGATATTATTGTCAAAGAAGACCTGCAGAAGTTCTTTAAAAATCAGAGAACTCCCCAGGAGATGAGCAGTAAAGAGCTAAAGCAGCAGATAGATATTTTGCAGCAGGCAGGTGCAGATACTAAAAAGTTTGAAGTAGATTATTATATAAAATATTCTGTCCCCTTTAGCGGATTAATCTTTGTGCTGTTGGGAGTGCCTTTGGGCCTGCGGGTAAAACGGGGAAACAAAGCTACAGGGGTAATCTTAACCGTTATTTTGGTTTTGCTTTATTATGTCCTCCTTTCCACTACCAGATCCATGGGACGGGGAGGTATGTTGATGCCGTTTCTGGCGGCCTGGCTACCCAATATCATTTTTGGTATTTTGGGGGTGTTTGTTGTGTTTGGGGCGGAGAAGAAATAATTTAGTTAGCCAGTTACCCGGTTAGCCGGTTAGCCAGTTAAGATTAAGATAAAGATTAGTTTGCAAGTTAAAATACGGTGATAAGTAATGAGTAACAAGTGATAAGGAAAGAGAAGTCAGGAGCCAGAATCCAGAAGACGGAATAAGATAAAAAATACAAGAAATGAACATGGTTTTTATATAAAGATGTCCTGCAAGGAAATATAGGAAATATGATACAAAGCGGAAAAGTAAAGAATATAGTAATTTTATTAGTAATATTTACACTAATTTTGGGGATAAACCCGGGAGGCCTAAGTGGCGGGTTTACCCTGATATCATTTGCCCAAGAGACCGGAGAGACGGTTGAGGCAGGAGAAGCGGGAGAAACAGCGGGGGATGCACCGGCAGCCGAAGAAGCCGCAGCGATAGAAGAAGCTATAGAAGAAGCGATAGAAGAAGAATTAGATATTTCCCTTATTGCTGAATATATCACTTATGAAAAGATAGAGGGCGAAGACCTGATTATCGCCAAAGACGGAGCAGAACTTAAATATCAGGATATCGAGATAAAAGCAGATTATCTGAAAATTAATCTAACCACTAACCTGCTCTTCGCCTCCGGAGAGGTCTATTTCCTGCAAGATGAAACTGAAACTTACTGTGAAGAGCTTACCTATAACTGGAAGACAAAAAAAACAATTCTGCTTCGCTTAAAAGGTGAGCTAACCGGGGAAGGCATCAAGGGAAAGGTATATTATCGGGGAGAGAAGATGGAAAATTTCCCCGAGACGGTGGAAATTGCCGGAGGAAGTTTTACCACCTGTGAATTAGAAGAGCCCCATTATCATATTGTGGCCAAAGAAATGATCATCTATCCCAAAGATAAAATAATCGCCCGTAATATCTCCTGGTATGAAGGCAAAATTAAAATTATCACCCTCCCCTATTTCCTGATTTTTTTAGACCGCAAAACCCAGCAGCCCATTCTTCCCAAGATAGGGCAAAATAGTAAAGACGGCTGGTTTGTAAAGACCTATTTTAATTATTACGTAGATGAAAAATCCTATGGCACCCTTTATATCGATTGGCTGGAAAAGAAAGGGATTGGTACCGGGGTTGAACATACTCTTGAAATAGGAGATGCAAATCATCCCGGAGAAACCTCTTTTTATCTGTATCAGATTAAAGATAAGGACAGCGGCAAAATAAATCTGTCCGGGCGGGTAAAATACGAGCAGGAATTTGAAGAAGACTTAAAAACCCAGATAACTCTGAATTACGGTGGAAGCAAGGCCGCAGGAGGAGAACTTCTCAGTAATAGTTTAAAATCACAATTCAGTTTAGATAAAAAAGGAGAGAAATACAATCTTAAGATTAGCGGGAAATATAATTTCAGCGGAACAGGACTGGGACAGGAAGATTTAAGTATTAACGGCAATATTAAAGTGAACCATAATTATACTTTTAATGATAAATTAAATTCAGCCCTCACTTTGGTTTACACCGATAAAAACCCGGCCAGTTGGGAAGTAGCAGACCGCGAACTAAAGCCGAAATGGGAGCTAAAATATAAGGGCGAGGGTTATACCTTAAATTTAACCACTGAAAAGAGGTTTGATTTGGATGGCGATAATTATACCGGAGAAAATGTTTCCAAAATAATTGACCGCTTGCCGGAGTTTGTCTTTAAGAAAAGTGCTGCTGTCATCGGAGATACTAAAATTACCTATAATTTAGAGGGATCAATAGCACGCTTTTATGAAGCAGCAACTGAGGAGAAAAATACTCGAGGAGAATATATTATTAATGTTAAAAGACCTTTTAAGTTGGGCGAATATTTAACTTTAACCCCTTCGGGAATCTTTCGGCAGGATGTCTATTTAACCGGGGAAGCCCGCTATTTAGTGGGAGGGAAAGTGGATTTAAAAGCAGTTTACAACCCTTATATTTCCTCTACTCTATCCTATAGTTATAATAAATCGGTGGGCCCGACTCCTTTTAATTTTGATTATATTGCCCCTCTGACCAATACAGTAAGCGGAAAATTAACTTTAAAACCTTCCGAAAAAGTTAAGCTGGATCTGTCCACCAATTATA
>JAYEJO010000039.1:0-5192 GCA_034660595.1 Candidatus Caldatribacteriota bacterium | reverse complement strand
TGATTATACTCGCTTAGCTGAAAAGAAGATCAAGCTCTTTACCGAAGTAGGTTTTGATAAACTACCCATGTGTATGGCTAAAACCCATCTCTCTTTATCTCATGAGCCACAAGTAAAGGGCAGACCTCGAAATTTCCGTATACCCGTCCGGGATGTAAGAGCATCAGTAGGAGCAGGTTTCCTCTATCCTCTTTTAGGAACTATGATGACTATGCCGGGATTACCTTCCGTTCCGGCGTCTACTAAAGTAGATATTGATGAGAATGGAAATACAGTAGGACTGTTTTAAATTAATTCGTATCGTGTGCAAACTAGCGTATAGCGTTTAGCGTAGAACGCATAGAACACAGTAATAAGTAACATGTAATGAGTGACAAGATTAAATTTCTAAAATTATAAAAACAGATACTTATCACATGTTTCACATTACATTACTTGCTGATTATTAAATTGAATTTAATCGATAAATTGGTCAATAGGTCAATTGGTCAATTATAAACTCTTGTATCTTGCAACTTGTATTTAAAACTAACGACTATTCACTAACGACTAACGACTATATAATAAGGAGATGATGTTTAGAGTAAATCAAAAATTATATTTTACAAATTTTAATTATAAAATAATTATTAAATAATAAAATGAATGGAGGAAAGATATCAAATGAGTTATAAAGTTATAGAAAATTTATATTATACTAAAAGTGATGAATGGTTAAAAGTAGAAGACAGTATTGGAACAGTAGGAATTACTGATTATGCTCAGGATCAGTTAGGAGATATTGTTTACCTGGAAAAAATTGAAAAAGCAAAAAAATTGAAACAAGGTGAAGTGCTTACTACTATTGAATCAGTAAAAGCCGTATCTGATGTAAAAACTCCGGTAACCGGCGAAATAATCGAGGTAAACGCAAAAGTTATTAAAGATGCTTCTATTATCAATAAAGACCCATATGGCAAAGGATGGATTGCTAAAATAAAGATAGAAAATAAGGATGAATTAAAGAATCTGATGAGTGCCCAAGAATATTCTGAATATAGAAAAGAATAGAGGTGTAATTATTATGAGATACATTCCTACTACTGAAGAACAGAAAAAGGAGATGCTGAAAGAGATTGGGGTTTCTTCCTTTGAAGACTTAATTGAAAGTGTTCCTCGAGGCCTTCGATTAAAAGAAAAATTAAGTATTCCAGAGGCGATGTCGGAAAGCGAATTAGAAGATAAAATTTACCGTATCTCCAGGAAGAATGCTGATTTCTACTCAATGAAACCCTTGATAGGTGCTGGTTCCTACCGCCACTTTATCCCGGAAGCAGTAAAGTTTCTTTTACAAAGAGAAGAGTTCTGGACCTGCTACACCCCTTATCAACCCGAATTGAGTCAAGGTACCCTACAATCTATATTTGAATACCAGAGCTACATTTCCCGGCTTACCAAGATGGAGGTGATAGTCCCCTCTATCTATGATGGTGCTTCCGCTACTGCCGAAGCAGCTTTGATGTCCCTAAGGTTAACTCATAAAAATAAAGTTATTGTATCGGATTTACTTCATCCTCATTATAAAGAAACAGTCAAAACCTATTTGGCTCCTCATGAAACAGAGATTATTGATTTACCCTATAAAAACGGTTTAGTTGATATGGAAAAATTAAAGACTATGCTTGATGAGGATGTGGCTTCTGTAATTATTCAAAATCCTAATTTCTTTGGGGGTATAGAAAATATGGCAGAAATTTCCGAAACAGTGCATTCTAAAAGTGCCCTGTTAATTAACGTAATTGTGGAAAGCATGTCCTTAAGCACTTTAAAAGCTCCCGGAGAGATGGGAGTTGATATCGTTGCTGGGAATGCCCAATCATTTGGGATGGACTTAAATTATGGCGGTCCTTATAATGCTTATTTAGGAACCGGGAAACAATATATCAGGCAGATTCCCGGAAGAATTGTAGGAGAAACAATAGATGTTGATGGGAAACGAGTTTTTGTAATGACTATGCGGGCCCGAGAACAAGATATAAGGAGGGAAAAAGCAACTTCTAATATCTGTACTAACCATAATTTGAATGTTCTCGCTGCAAATATTTTCCTTTCTTTAATGGGCACTGAAGGTATTTATCAACTTTCTCTTCTAAATACTAAATCTGCCCATTATTTAGAAAATCTACTATTAAAATCCGGGAAATTTGAAAAAGTATTTAATTGCCCCTTCTACAATGAATTTTTACTGAAGAGTAAAGAAGATATATCTACTGTAAATAAAAAATTATTAGAAAATAATTTTATTCCTCCTCTTAGAATTTGTGAATTTTATCAGGCGGATAATCTAAAGAATGTTTTACTCTTTGCAGTAACTGAAACATTAAGCAGGGATGATTTAAATAAAGCTGCTAGGATTCTTTCGGAATAGGGAGGAGGAAATATGAAATTAATATTTGAAAAAAGTGTAAAAAGTAGGGGCGGTTATTCCCTGCCTCAAGATTTATTTGATGATATTAAAATTGAAGAGTGTTTACCTGAATATGCTATTAGTAAAGATAAAAAATTGCTTAGCGAAGTATCGGAAGTAGATGTTGTTCGGCACTTTACCAAACTTTCTAAATTAAACTACGGTCTTGATGATGGCTTTTACCCCTTAGGTTCGTGCACCATGAAGTATAATCCCAAAATTAATGAAAAATTGGCCTCACTAAGCAATTTTATCTATGCCCACCCTTTAGCCCCTGAAGAGACTGTACAAGGCTGTTTGGAGATTGCCTATGATTTAAATAAATTACTCTGCGAAATAACCGGTATGGATAAATACACTATGGCCCCTGCTGCGGGAGCACACGGGGAGCTTACCGGCATTCTCATTATGAGAAAATATTTTGTAGATCGTGGAGACGTTCGACATAAGATGCTAATTCCCGATTCTGCTCATGGTACAAATCCTGCTTCAGCTGCTATGGGAGGTTTTCAAGTAGTAGAAGTAAAATCAAATGAAAGGGGAACAGTCGACCTTGGAGAATTAGCAAAACTGATGGATGAAGATACGGTCGGATTAATGTTAACCAATCCTAATACGGTAGGATTATATGATGAAGGAATAGAAGAAATTGAAAAGATTGTCCACGGTAAAGGAGGTCTACTCTATTATGATGGAGCTAATTTTAATGCCTCTTTGGGAATTATCAGGCCCGGAGATGCCGGTTTCGATGTAGTTCATCTTAATCTGCATAAAACTTTTTCTACTCCCCACGGAGGGGGTGGCCCCGGTGCTGGAGTAATTGGGGTAAAGGAAGACCTTATTCCTTACCTTCCCACTCCCAATGTTGCTTTTAATTCTGAACAAAATAAATATTATCTGTCAGATGCGGGAGAAAAAAGTATTGGCATGGTAAGGGCATTCTGGTCTAATTTCGCTGTATTGCTTAAAACTTATGCCTGGATTCTTTCTATGGGACCTGATGGTCTTTACAATACCTCTGAAACGAGTATTATTAATGCCAATTATGTATTGGCTAAATTAAAAAAATATTATAAACCATCTTATGACCGTTATTGTGGACACGAATGTACAGTTACCGGAAGAGAGTATAAAAAATATGGGGTAAAAACTTTAGACATTGCAAAGAGAATAATGGACTATGGTATGCATCCACCCACTATTTATTTCCCACATTTTGAACCTTATGCTGAAGAAACTATAATGGTTGAACCAACTGAATCAGAAAGCAAGGAAGTGCTGGATAAATTTATTGATATTATGATAAATATTTCTGATGAAGCAAAGACAAATCCCGAATTATTAACCACTGCCCCTCATAATACTCCCATTAGAAGGACCAATGATGCTTTTGCGGTAAAAAGAGCAATTTTGACTTATGATGATGAATTAAAAATAAAAAATGAATTAAATTACAAAGATGAAAATATTGAATTTTAATAAGGAGGTCTAAAAATGGAAGAAGAAGAACTATTATTAACTCCTCTCCATGAGGAACACTTAAAATTAAAAGCACGGATGATACCGTTTGACGGTTTTGATATGCCGGTCCAGTACACCGGTATTATAGAAGAACATTTTGCAGTAAGAGAAAAAATTGGCATCTTTGATGTATCTCATATGGGCGAAATTGAAATAAAAGGAAAAGATGCCCTTCCCTTTGTTGATTATTTGCTAACCAATTCGGTGATGAAAATGAAAGATGGGGATATAAAATATTCTCCCTTATGTTATCCTCACGGCGGCCAGGTCGATGACCTCTTTGTCTATAAGGTACGTGATGATTTTGTGCTTTTAGTAGTAAATGCCTCACCTAATTATTCAGTCAAAGATTATGACTGGATCGTAAAAAATAAAGGTAATTTCAAAGTTGATATTTCTAATAAAAGTAAAGAATACGGAGAAGTGGCCGTCCAAGGCCCCGACTCGATTAAACTTTTAGAACCTTTGGTAAAAGGAGAAATCTCTCTTGATGAGTTGAAACGTTTTAAGTTTATAATTGGAGAATTATTCGGTAAAAAAATCCTTATTTCCCGGACCGGATACACCGGAGAAGATGGATTCGAGATTTATTCCTTTAAATCTGAAGATATTATAGATATCTGGCAAGGCATTCTTAAAGAGGGTGAAAAATACGATTTAAAACCATGTGGATTAGGGGCAAGAGATACCACTAGATTTGAAGTATGTTATTGGCTTTACGGTAATGATATTGATGAAACTGTAAACCCTTTAGAGAGCGGTCAGGACTGGACGGTAAAATTTGACAAAGGAAACTTTATAGGAAAAGAAGCATTACTTAAGATAAAGGGGGAAGGAATTACCAGAAAGTTAGTAGGTCTTTATGTTCCTCAAGGTGGTATTCCCAGAAGTAAAATGGAAGTAAAAAAAGATGGTAAGAAGATTGGATATATAACCTCCGGGAATTATTGTCCCTCCTTGAAAAAGGTCTATGCCCTGGCAATCATTGACCTTCCTTACACTGAAAAAAGTAGTAAAGTAGATATAGCCATCAGGAATAGAGAGGTTAAGGCAGAAGTTGTAGGAACACCTTTTTTACCACCATTTAATAAAAGATGAATTAATTGACCAATTGTATTAGTTAGCCAGTTACCCGGTTTACCGGTTGGCCAGTTAAATTAGTGTTAGTGGATAGTCGTTAGTATTAAAAATAAGATAATTAAATTAAATAATTAACCAATTTACC
>JAYEJO010000038.1:0-1097 GCA_034660595.1 Candidatus Caldatribacteriota bacterium | reverse complement strand
TACGCTATACGCTAGTTATTATTCTCTTCTCAGTTATTATCTTATGTACCGGGATATCATTTTCATCAACAGGTATTTTTTTTACTATTTGCATTTCAAAAGCTAAGGCAATAATTTTAGCAGAAGAACGAACTTTTCTTAAAAAATTATCGTAATATCCAAAACCCCTGCCAATTCTATTTCCGTTTAAGTCAAAAGCAACTCCGGGTACTATTATTAAATCTATATCTTCCGGGGGGAATAATCTATAATATTCTTTCTTGGGTTCTAAAATTCCCTTTTTACCTTTTTCTAATTCATTATCAAAATTGTATATTTTCGAAGGAGCTAAATTAAGGCATTCTGGCAAGATAATGGGAACAAAAATATTTTTATCCATTTTGATAGATGTTTTAATCATTTCTTCGGTCTGCACTTCGCTTCTGGTAGCAACATAAAACATAATATTTTGGGAATTTCTGTACTCTACGGTTTCAGCCAGGTTTAAAAATACTTGTTGACTTTTATCCCTTATATCTTCAGAAGATAGGGAAAGTCTTTTTTTTAGTATTTTTCTCCGTATTTCTTCTTTGTTCATAATTTTTATTATAATATAGTTATTTACTATTTTTGTCAAAATTATAAAAAGAAAGTATCGAGTATATAGTATTGAGTATCGAGTAAAGAAAGCAGAAGACAGGAGACAGAATCCAGTATTCAGAATATATCTTAAACTACAGGACTATATTTTGTATTAAATTATTTTGTATTATTTTGACTTCTGACTACCGGCTCCTGAATTCCTATTTTCCTTTTCAAGAATAAATTATAAAACCCCGCTATGTCGTGTGCGTTAGGTTTTGATACCTATCCTCAAACAGGTGGGCATCTACCTAAATGTTTTATGTTTCCGCGTCAACCAAGTAGTTAACGTTAGATATTTGCCTTTCCTCCAATGGAGGGAGACTTACCTCAGGCTTACATTCTACATTTAGAGATCGATCCCTCTTTATATGTGTTGGCTCAAAACTTAATCAATCGCACGAACACAGCAGGGTAATTATTTATTTCTTTTCACCCTTATAATATCATAATTTATAATATCTTTCAATATCAAA
>JAYEJO010000037.1:3080-5240 GCA_034660595.1 Candidatus Caldatribacteriota bacterium | reverse complement strand
AAAATAGTGTTTTTTTTAATACACAAAAAATAAAAGGTCATACTGTGGTTTCTAACCTTCAACTCTATCTTGACTTATACAATTTTCAACCACGGGGCAGAGAGCAGGCAGAATATCTAAGAAATTTACTAGAAGAGAAGGGGAGAAAACTTGAATGATATTAAACAATTAGAGTTGTTGTTTTTTTGAGGTTTTACAAGATTCTATAATTAATTAAGGAGTCCATTTTTTCTTAATCTTTCTTTTAGTTTACCAAAAGTTATTGTTGTTTCATCTCGTCGTTCGGCGACAACTGACAAGTCGTGAAGGTCTTCCATAAGCTCCTCATACTTTTTAATAGGAAGAATAGCTGCCGTTTTTTTGCCTTTTTCATCCACAATATATTTTTCTTTTTTAAAAACTTGCATTTATTGTTCCCCTTTCTGTGAAGATAAACATTTAATACATCTTAAATTTATATTTCATTTTTTTTATTATAGGTTATTTAATTGAAATTAGCAATTTTTCTTTAACCCAACCCACATTCATTCTTATATCTTTTTCTTAACTATATATTTTCTCATCTTCTGGCTCCTGAAATTCTTTCTTTTCTTCTTTTTGTAATTGTGATGAAGCGAAGCAAGCCTGTCCCCGCGAAAGCGGTGTGTGGCAATCTCGTAATTCCCATCTTATTCCCTTGAAAAATAGGGACTGACTACTTTTTTGATTTTCCTTATTCTGCCTCCTGACTCCTATCTTTTGTTTTTTTTACTAACGACTATTCACTATTCACTAACGACTAATTCAACCGGTAAACTGGTTAACCAGCTAACAGGCTAACTCTTTCTCTTATCACTCATCACTGTATTTATATACTCGATACTGTTTTTCTGCAAATTAACCAAAAAACTGATAAAATAAAAAAAATAATCTAATAATAAATGATACAGAGAACCGTCCCCTGTCATAACATTAACAACAATTATCTTGACTTTATACTTCAATTGCAGTATCATTAACTTGAGGTGATAATATGAGAAGACAAACAAGTATAAGAGTGGAAGATAAGTTCTATAAAGAATCAGAGAAAGTATTCAATGTATTAGGATTGAGCTTTGGAGACGCAGTGAACTTGTTTCTTGCTAAAGTCGCATTAGAGAAGAGGATACCATTTGAGGTAGGAATTCCCTCAGATAAACTCATAGAGAGAATTCATAATATTGAGAATAATAAAGACGTAGAAATTTATAATACAGCAGAGGAACTCTTTAAAAAACTGGGGATTTGACATTGTTAAAGATAAAAGTTGAGAAAAGGTTCAAGAAAGATGTTGAAAGGGATAGAAGAAGCGGTAAATACTCGCAATTAGATTTTGAAATATTAAAGCATATCATTACTATCTTACAAGAAGAGAAACCAGTTGATCCTATTTATAAAAAGCATCCCCTACTTGGAACATCGAAAGGATATAAGGCAATACATATCAAAAGCGATTGGATTCTGATATTTAAAATAGAAAAACCTCTTCTAATACTTGCCATGATTGGTTCTCATCCTCAGGTGTACAAAAAACTGAAGTGATTGCTTTCTTCTCTTCCTCATTCCTGTCCCTATTTTCTCTACGCCCCCTTTATGTCATTCCCGCGAAAGCGGGAATCCATCCCTCTGTCATTGCGAGCACCGCTTGCGGTGCGCGGCAATCTCGTAATTCCCATCTCATTCCCTTGAAAAATAGGGACTGACTACTTTTTTGATTTTCCTTATTCTGCCTCCCGCCTCCTGACTCCTATCTTTTGTTTTCTTTACTAACGACTATTCACTATTCACTAACGACTAATTCAACCGGCTAACCGGCCAACTGGTTAACTGAATTTGACTTTCCTCCCCCACATATACTATAATATTTCTAAGTTCACATCCTGAACATATAACCTATCCCTCGCCCTTGAGGGGAGAATACTAAATCTATACATCCCCTCCCCCTTGAGGGGGGAGGATTAAGGTGGGGGTGAAGGTAAAAACTAATGGATTTAAAAAAAATAATCTCACAAGGTGAATCAGAAACTTTAGAATTTAAAAAATCACTAAGTGAATCAAAAGAAATAATTAAAACCATTTCTGCTTTTGCCAATACAAAAGAGGAGAAGGGTAAAAACATTTACTATATGTTGGTATGATTGG
>JAYEJO010000037.1:0-2980 GCA_034660595.1 Candidatus Caldatribacteriota bacterium | reverse complement strand
TACGTCAGATTTACGTCAGATTTTTATTTCTTTCTCCTCGGGGGAGAGGATTTAATTAGCAAGATGTTTGACTAAAGTGACCAGCTAACCGGGTGACTGGAAGACCGGTAAAATTAATCATCCTTGTCAGAAGGACAAAAATAGTGTAATATGGTTCTATAAAAAGGACAACATAAAATTTTAAGAAATCCAGGTCAAAGAAATATGATAAACAAAGAGCTTCTAAAAGAAATAATTATAACTAACCAAGAATTTATTACCCAGCAGGTAAAAAAAATTATAAAAAGAGAAGGAATCTCTTTCCCCGAAATACTAAATAAAGTAGTGATACTCTATGGAGTAAGGAGAAGCGGTAAAACCTATATCTTATATGATCTATTTAAGAAATATAAAAGTCAGGCGATATATGTAGATTTTGAAGATGAAAGACTGACCGATTTTGAAACAAAAGATTTTGAGGCATTAAAAGAGGTCTTCCTGGAATTAAAGCCCCACCTTATAGGCAAAGAGCTCGTATTCCTCTTTGATGAAATTCAGAACATCGAAGGTTGGGAAAAATATTGCCGAAGAATTGTAGAACGGGAAAAGGTAAAAGTATTTGTAACTGGTTCCTCCTCGAGAATAATGCCTATGGAGATCCATACATCTTTAAGAGGAAGAGCTTGGAGCATAGAAATAACTCCTTTTTCTTTTCGGGAATATCTGCACTTAAAAGGCATGGATATCAAGGACGAGAATATTATTTATGGTTCAAAAAAGGCATTAATAAAAAAATATTTTTCTGAATATATAAAATGGGGAGGCTTCCCTGAGGTTTCCCTTCTAAAATCAGATTTGGAAAAAAGGAAGGTTATAAAAGAATATCTCGAAGCAATGTTTTTCAAGGATTTGGTAGAAAGATTTAATATTACCAACATACATCTTTTAAAAGTTCTTACCGAGAAACTTTTTTCCTCATTTTCTTTAAAATTTTCTTTAACTGCTTTCTATAAACAATATAAAGAAAAATTTCCTTTTTCTAAAGATACTTTATTTTCGTATTATAATTACTTCTTAGAAAGTATGCTTATTTTTGAAATAAGAAAATTTTCCGAGTCTTCTTATAAAAGACTGAGAAATCCGGCAAAAATTTATCTTGCCGATACTGGTATCTGTAAAAAAGTAACCTCTGCTGATTTAGGTAGAGTCTTAGAAAATGTAGTTTTTTGGGGATTAAGAAAAAAAGGGGAAGAGATATTTTACTTTGATGAAAATAGAGAATGTGATTTTATAGTAAAAGATAATCAGGGTAAACTATTCCCCTATCAGGTAACCTTAGAGTTAAAAGAAGAGAATAAAGAAAGAGAAATAGCTGGATTAATTGAAGCTTCCAAAATGTTAGACATAAAAGAAGGAATAATATTTACCTATGATGAAGAGGGCAGTGCAGTAGTAGAAGGAATAAATATCCAAATATTACCGGTATGGAAATGGTTGTTGAAATAGAAGGGTACAGGCGTCCCGCCTGTCTACTCTGACTTTTTTCTTTTCTGTCATTGCGATGGAGTGAAACGACTGAAGCAATCTCGTAATTCCCATCTCATTCCCGCCCTTCTTTATGTCATTCCCGCGAAAGCGGGAATCCATCTTTTTCCTTTCTTTTCTTCTTTATTCTTACTCCTGAATTCTGTCTCCTGACTCCTATCTTTTGTTTTTTTTACTAACGACTATTCACTATTCACTAACGACTAATTTAACCGGTAAACTGGTTAACCAGCTAACAGGCTAACTCTTTCTCTTGTCACTCATCACTCATCACTCATCACTCATCACTGTATTTACATACTCGCTACTGTTTTTCTGGCAAATTAACCAAAAAACTGATAAAATAATAGCAAATAATGTAATAATAAATGATACAGAGAACCGTTCCCTGTGTTAATTTAATTAAGGAGGATATTTAAGATATGAAAATCAAAGTGATAATTCACCAAGCCGAAGAAGGTGGTTACTGGGCAGAAGTTCCAGCAATCCCAGGTTGTTTAACCCAAGGGGATAATTGGGAAGAACTTATTCAAAATATATATGAAGCAGTTGAAGCCTGCTTAAGTATTGATGTAGAAAAAATCAAGATTGAACCTTCTGATAAAATATTGGATGTTGCAATATGAAAGATGTTTCTGGCAAAGAACTGTGTAAAATTCTAAAAAAACATGGTTGGAAACTTAAAACCATAAAAGGCAGCCACCATGTTTATATGAAGGATGGAAGGAAAGAACGAATAAGTATTCCTGTGCACAGCAATAAAAGCATTAAAAAAGGTTTATTGAAAGCTATTCTAAAATTAGCAGATATTGATGCAAAATGAAATCAAATTTAAATAAATAGACTGGCGAGATGCCTGTCCCTTTTTCCTATAATTCCCCCTCACCCTAACCCTCTTCCTCCAGGGGAGAGGGGAATAAGAAGGACGGGTTCGATAAATCGAACTCCTACATCAGAGGGCGTATTGCCATACGCCCCTCTTTATTTTCGCGACCCTTTATTTCATTCCGGATAATTCCTTCTGCACCTCCCCAAAACGCAGAGAATAATATTCCCGGTTCTGCTGATTCAAATTAGTAATAGTATTATGTATCTCTTTGGTATTCTCCAGTATCTGCCGATAACCCTCTTTCTGGGCTACTACAATCTCTTGCATAAACCTGTCTATGCGAAAGATCAAGAGTATCGATAAGGCGATAGGGAACCCTTGATTAGCGATGATATCCAATACAGTTTTTATATCCATTACTTCACTCCTTTCAGTTCTTTGTAGGGGTCGGATTTATCCGCCCTGCAACAGACGGGTTTGATAAATCAAACCCCTACATTTCCTCAAAATTCTGTCATTGCGAGCACCGCTTGCGGTGCGCGGCAATCTCGTATTGTATTTAGTTATTCTCTCCACCTGCTCCTTTTGGTAGGCCTTACATCCAGATGTAAGAAGTCCTTCTTCTCA
>JAYEJO010000036.1:0-1106 GCA_034660595.1 Candidatus Caldatribacteriota bacterium | reverse complement strand
GCGATGCAATTTAATTTCACATCACTTTTATCTGCCCGGGAGGGTATTATTACCGGAGCTTTGGCGCCCACCAATGTATGCCCTACCTGGTAATTAGCATAATAGGTAAGCGCTTTGCCAAAAATATTTCCGGCGGCAATATCGGGAACAATCAGGATATCAGCTTTACCTGCCACCGACGAAACAATTCCCTTTTTCTGGGCAGCAAATTCTGAAATAGCATTATCTAAAGCCAGCGGCCCATCGATTATACAGCCGGTAATCTGTTTTCTTTCATTCATTTTGGAAATCATTCCTGCCTTGATAGTCTCCTCCATATCGGGATTTATCGTTTCTACTGCAGCTAAAAGAGCAACTTTGGGAATTTCTATCCCCAATTTATGGGCAACTTCTACCGCATTTTCTATGATTGAGACCAAAGTCTTTACGTCCGGATTAAGATTTACTCCCCCATCACTCATTAAAACCAGCTTAGGATTTTTTTCTCTTTTGTCTTCAAAAACAAAAACATCACTAATAATTTTACCTGTTCTTAAACCCCATTCTTTGTTTAATACTGCCTTTAGAAGGGTAGCTGTTTTTATCTTCCCTTTAAGGAGTGTCCCTCCTTCTTTTGCTTTTTCTACTGCCTTTCGGGCTTTATCTTCATCATCTTTTGCCCCGATAATCTCTTTTATGAAATTGCTTTCCCCTAATATAGAAATAGATTTCTCTATCTCTGCCTCGTCTCCAACTAAAATTCCTTCTCCGAATCCGTAATCGTAACAATCCTTCAATGCTTTCAAGGTTTCAATATCTTCTCCGCCGGCAACAATAATTTTTTCTCTTCCTTTAGTTTTTAAATTGGCAAATAGTTCTTTAAAACTTTTTATCATCTTCGAACCTCCTATACACAGATTACTGACACAGATTATAGAACAGATTACGCTGATTAAATTTATGATTACACCGAATAAACTACCGCCATCTAAAACGGTGGCTTTTATGGATTCCCACTTTCGTGGGAATGACATAGGTGTGAGAATGACGCTGTTAAATCCGAAATTAAAATATAAAATTGTTTTTAGGAATATGTTTTTACTTTTTCTTCGCCTTTTATTACTCTT
>JAYEJO010000035.1:9443-19454 GCA_034660595.1 Candidatus Caldatribacteriota bacterium | reverse complement strand
AATATAAAATAAGGGGATTAGGTAATGGATAACGGAGAGTCTAATGGAACAGTTAATTTTATTCAGGAGATCATTAATCAAGACAAAAAAACCAACAAACATCACGGAAGGGTTCATCTTCGGTTTCCTCCGGAACCTAATGGATACTTGCACATCGGCCACGCTAAGTCTATTTGCTTGAATTTCGGTTTGGCTGCACAAAATAATGGTCTATGCAATCTCCGCTTTGACGATACAAACCCCAGTAAGGAAGATGTGGAGTATATTGATTCTATAATCAACGATATTCGCTGGCTGGGATTTGACTGGGGGGACAGGCTTTTTTATGCTTCCGACTATTTTGAAAAGATGTATGATTACGCCGTTAGTCTGATTAAAGCAGGTAAGGCTTATGTGTGTGACCTGAGCCCTGAAGAAATCAGGAAGTATCGGGGAAGTTTCAATGAGCCGGGAAGAGAAAGCCCATATCGCAGCCGTTCTGTGGAAGAGAATCTGAATCTATTTCAACGTATGAGGGCCGGCGAATTTCCTGACGGTTCCCGGGTATTGCGGGCTAAAATCGATATGTCTTCACCTAATCTGAATATGAGAGATCCCGTTCTTTACCGTATTTTAAAGGCTGCTCATCACCGGACGGGGGACAAGTGGTGTATTTATCCTATGTACGATTATGCTCATCCCCTTGAGGATTATTACGAAAAGATTACCCATTCCGTCTGTACCCTGGAGTTTGAAGACCATCGCCCTTTATATGATTGGGTTCTTAAAGCCTTGGATCTTCAAGATTTACCCCAGCAGATCGAATTTGCCCGTCTTAATTTAACTAATACAGTAATGAGTAAACGGAAACTTCGTAGGCTGGTGGAAGAAGGTTATGTAGCTGGATGGGATGACCCTCGGATGCCGACTATAGCCGGTCTACGGCGCAGGGGCTGCACTCCGGAGGCTATCCGAAACTTTTGTGACCGTATCGGAGTAGCCAAGACTAATAGTGTAGTGGATATCCGTTTTTTAGAACACTGTATTCGTGAGGATTTAAATGTAAGAGCTCCCCGGGTGATGGCAGTATTGCGGCCTTTGAAGCTGGTTATCGATAATTATCCTGCAGATATGGCGGAGGAGATGGAATCGGAAAATAATCCTGAGGATCCTACTGCCGGAATGCGCAAAATACCTTTTTCCCGGATTCTTTACATTGAACGGGAAGATTTTTGCGAAGACCCGCCGAAAAAGTATTTTCGTTTGGCTCCGGGTCGCGAGGTCAGGTTAAAAAATGCCTATATTGTCAAATGCGAAGAATTTGTTCGGGATGAAAAAACGGGAGAGATAAAAGAAGTACACTGTACCTATGACCCGGAAAGCAAAAGCGGTATGCCGGGTGCCAAACGTAGAGTAAAAGGGACATTACACTGGGTTTCCGCAGACCATGCTTTGAAAGCGGAAATACGTTTATACGACTATCTTCTACTGGACCAGAACGAGGGAGTGGAGGAGCAGGAGGAAGAGAAAGATTTTATAAACCAACTTAACCCAGACTCCCTGGAAGTGTTAGCTGATTGCTTGGTGGAACCCAGTTTAGCTGGAGCCGCTCCCGGAAGCAGATACCAGTTCATGCGAAAAGGTTACTTTTGTGCGGATCCCGATTCAACATCGGACAAGTTAGTGTTTAACCGAATTGTATCTTTGAGGGATACCTGGGATAGAATCCTTAAAGCCGATAAAAAATTGAATAATATGAGCTAATCTGTTATAAATAGGTAAGTAATAAGTTGTTTTTAGGCGGAAAACTATTTATGGAATTTGTAAAAGATAAAAGATTAAATTTTATTATCAGCGCGTCCATTGGTGTTGTGGTTCTGTTTTATGTATTAAGCAAACTGAAGTGGTTATTCATATATTTTAGTTTTGCCTTGATGTTAGCTTATTTCTTCGACCCTTTATATAAATTTCTTCTTAATAAGAAGGCCCCGAAAGCATTGGCCATTATTATCGTCTTTGGGATAATAATAGCCTTGTTAATCCTGACTATATTTTTTCTAATCCCCAGCGTAATTAACCAACTTAATATTTTATATAAAGAAATTCCTAAATTTATCGAAAATTACCAAAATCTAATTTTATCTATAAAACCTCAGCTTTCAAAATTCATGGATCCTGCTGATGTAGAGACTTTACTCAAAGAAAATTTATCTGAACTACAGAAGAGTGTATTGGGTTTTTCACAAACCATTGTAATTTATTTGTCCAATATAGTTTCCAGTATTACTTTTGGTATAGTAATTGTCCCTTTAATCTTATTTTATATAATGAGAGATATGTTTATATTTAAAGAAAATTTGTATATTTTCGTATCGAAGGAAAATAAAAAAGAATTTAAGGAAGTGCTGGAGGAGATAGATAATATTGTTAGTGGCTTTATTCGTGGCCGAATAATAGTCTGCTTTATTGTAGGGACTTTGATTGGGATAGGATTATATTTCTTAAATTTAAAATTCGCCTTGATTATCGGAATTGTTAGTGGAGTTTTTAATTTTATTCCCTATTTAGGCCCCATTGTGGGAGTTATTCTGGCTCTAATTTTTGCCTTGGGCAGCCCCTGGTGGACCTTGTTGATGGTTGTAGTTTTATTTGTTTTGGTTAATCAGCTTGAGGCGATATATCTTAATCCCAATATCTTGGGGAAGGGATTAGGCCTGCATCCTTTAACCGTAATCTTATCGATGTTAATTTGCGGGCAGTTATTAGGAATATTAGGAGTATTGGTAGCCGTTCCTTTGGCAGCTATCTTGAAAGTTTTAGCTATTAGATATTTAGTCCAGGAGGGATAGAACAGGTTATATGAAAAAGATATTCTGCATAATTTTAACAACAACTTTATTTGCTATTTTATTTTCCATTTCTTCAACTTTTGCCCAATCTTCAGAAATAAAGATATTGTTAGATAATGAACCACTGGAAACCATTGTCCCTTCAGTTATCGAGAATGACCGATTATTTGTTTCAGCTCGTAATGTGGTGGAAGCTTTAGGCGGAAGGATTACCTGGTTCCCCGCTTTAAAGTTGATGACTGTAAATATTAATGATCGTACAGTCCGCTTAGTAATCGATGACCCTTCTTTGGAAATAGATGGAAAGGTAATTCCTATAGAATTTCCATCTCGGATTATCGATAATCGGGTAATGATACCTTTGGAAGTGATAAAAATTATTGCCGAAGTAGATATTAAATGGGAGAACCAGACCAAAACTTTATCTATTAATACCATAAGGCCTTATATATTAGAAGTTAGAAGTTATTCTCACCCCGATAAAACCAGGGTGGTGATAGATTTATCCGAAAAGACAGAATTTAGAGCTGATAAATTAATAAATCCGGATAGAATTTTTATCGATATAATGGGGTCTATTGTAAAATTAGAGGATACCTCCAAGCAGATAAAGATAGATGATGGCGTGATAAAGACCATAAGAGTAGCTCAGTTTAATGAGGAAATTAGCAGAGTAGTGCTGGATCTTTATCGGGAGGCAAAATATGAACTCTTTAAACTTACTGATCCAGATAGGGTAGTAATTGATATATTTAAATCAGGTGAAGAGGCAGCCGTTTCCGAAACTCTTCCCGCTAAGCCTGAAGAAAAGCCTGCTCCCGGACCTGAGATAACCGGCAAGAGAGTAGTAATTATTGACCCCGGACACGGAGGAAAAGACCCGGGAGCGATTGGACCTACCGGCTTGAAAGAAAAGGATGTTACTTTGGGAATCGCTCTTTATTTAGAAAAATTATTAAAAGGGGCCGGTATTCCTACCTATTTAACCAGAAGCAAAGATGAGTTTGTTTATTTAGAAGATAGAACAAGTTTTGCCAACCAGAAGAATGGTTTTGTATTTGTAAGTTTACACGCTAATTCGGTTTTAAACCATCGTCCCAGTGCTGAAGGAATAGAGACTTTTGTGTTAAGTTCCAAATATATCGGTGCTTCAGCCAGGGATGTAGCAGATAGAGAAAATAGAGCCAGCAGGGCTCACCCGGAAGTAGATACCGATTTAGCCTTAATTATTGCTGACCTGGAAGAAAGCGCTAACATTAAATATAGTCTCGATTTTGCAGATGTTGTACAGAAAAAATTAGTAAATTATCTAAAATTAGAAGATAGGGGAGTAAAGCAAGCTCCATTTGTAGTACTAAAGGGAGCAAATATGGTAGCTGTTATTGTAGAGGTTGGTTTTATTTCTAATCCTAAAGAGGAAAAATTATTAAAAACCGATAAGTTTAGGGAAAATGCCGCTCGGGCCCTCTTTGAAGCAATAAAATATTATATAGAAAATACTCCTGATAATGGTGCATAGGATTAATTATTATGATTAAGAATAGAAAGCTGAAAAAGAAAAGAAATAGCCAAAAAATTATCTTCACACTATTAATAATTGTAGTACTCGTAATTGCTGGTTATCTAATATTTAATAAGTTTATTGTCCCTGTTTGGGAAAGATATAAGGAAAAGCCTGTTATTACCAAGGAAATTCCTTACGAAGAAGAAAGAAAAGAAGTTCAACCTGTGCCCACAGAAGAGATGGTCGAGGTGAACCTTTACTTTTCTGATTCTCAAGCGATGTACTTGGTGGCTGAAAAAAGAAAACTATCCCAAGTCCCTTCTTTGGCCAGACAAGCAGTTGTTGAGTTAATAAAAGGTCCGGAAAGTTCTGAACTTTATCCTACGATTCCCGAAGGAACTCAAGTTAATGAAGTATATATTGCTGATGATATTGTCTATATAGACCTATCTGAGGAAATATTTAAAAATCATCCCGGAGGAAGTAGTGGTGAATTGATGACCGTCTATTCTATAGTTAATACTTTGACTGAAATTCCCCCCATTAAAGGTGTGCAAATATTAGTGGAGGGAAACGAGATGAAGAGTTTAGTCGGACATATAGATATCAGTGTGCCTCTGCTTAGAGACGGAGATTGGATCAAACCAGAAAATTAAAATGAATAATATAGAAAAACAGGGAGTGATAAAGATAAATATTTCTGATTTATATCTAATTTTTAGAAATGAGATTATAATAATTGCTTTTATAACCTGGATTTTAAACCAGAGCTTAAAGCTAATAGTATTTTATGCTACTGAAAAAAAATGGGATATTAAGAGATTTGTTGGGGCAGGAGGGATGCCCAGCACCCATTCTGCCCTTTCTATGTGTGTGGCTACCACCATCGGTTTAAAAGAAGGCTGGGATTCTCCTTTGTTTGCTTTAGCCGTAGTGGTTGCTTTTATTATTATGGCCGATGCAGCCGGGGTAAGGAGAGAGACGGGAAAACAAGCTAAAGTATTAAATAAAATGATATTAGAATTTTTTAAAGAAATAAAATTAAAAGATAGGCATTTAAAAGAGTTAGTAGGACACACTCCTTTTGAAGTTATAGTGGGAGCCTTTATAGGAATTGTAATGGCCTGGATATTGTGCGCGATAATTTAATTTATAATTTGATTGTGGGAACTTCCTTTTTCTGTAATCACTAATCAGTATCTCGCATTTCTTAAGTATTAGTTATCCGGTTAGCCAGTTTGCCGGTTAAGGATTAGTTAACCAGTCATCAGTAAGATAGGTGTATGTAATTTACCTCTGCTTGCTGAGAACCGAGAACTGCCAACTAAAAACTTGTATTTAATACTAACGACTATTAACTATTCACTAATGACTAATTTAAGAGGTGATTTTATAGATTTGGAAAAATCAAAGAAAGAACGTCTGGATATATTACTGGTCGAAAAGGGATATTTTCCCACTAGAGAGAAAGCTAAAAGCGCTATCATGGCCGGAGAAGTTTTAGTTGATGGAGAAAAATTCAATAAAGCGGGACGAATAGTCAAATCCGATAGCAATATTTTAGTAATAAAAAAGGAGACTGCTTTTGTAAGCCGGGGTGGAGAAAAATTAGAAAAAGCCCTTAAGGTTTTTAATGTCAATGTCAAAGGAAAGAGGGCAATCGATGTTGGTGCATCTACGGGGGGTTTTACTGACTGTCTCTTAAAATCCGGAGCTGAAAAAGTTTATTGTATAGATGTAGGCTACGGACAGTTAGCCTGGAAACTACAGAAAGATAGCCGAGTCGTAGTTGTAGACAGAACCAATATAAGATATCTTACTGCTGATAAATTGGATGACCTTTTTGAATTAGTTGTCATAGATGTTTCCTTTATCTCATTAGATAAAGTTCTGCCAGCAGTGTATAATCTACTTAAGGAGAAAGGAGAAGTGGTGGCTTTAATCAAACCACAGTTCGAAGCAGGCCGGGAGTTTATTCAAAGGGGCGGAATAGTAAAAAAGGCAGAAGTCCATCAGATGGTAATCGAAAGAGTTGGCGATAAGGCGCAAGAAATGGGTTTTAGTATTCGAGGCCTAACCTTTTCTCCCCTAAAAAAAACTTCCGGTAATATAGAATATCTCATCTATTTAGTAAAAAATTCTGGAAAAGATAAGATAAACAATTTTCCTCAAATCGTTGAGGAAGTGGTAAAGCAAGCCCACCAGGAACTTTCTCCCAAAAAATAATATTTGGAGTGAGGTTTTTGAACATAAATGAAAATGGCGTTTTAATCTTTGCTTTATTTATTAGCGGAGGGATAATCTGCCTGGTTCTATTTGTTAAGATAGGTAATTGGTTAAGGGCCAGGAGATTAAGGAAGAGATTTTCTAAAAGCAGGCAGGCGGAAAAAGAAGCAGAGAAAATATTAAAGAAAAACGGTTATACGGTTATAGATGCCCAAAAAAGCAAACCACTCCTTATAACTATCGGTGATAAGATTCATCGCTACCTGGTGCGGATAGATTATTTAGCAAGGAAGAGAGGGAAAGTCTTCGTAGTAGAAGTTAAAAGTGGAGAGAAGATTCCCTATATTACCAATCGGGAAACCCGGAGACAGATGTTGGAATATTATCTTGCTTACCAGCCGTGCGGTATTCTCTTGTTAAATATGAAAAATAAGAGTATTTCTGAAGTAAAGTTTCAATTCGAAAGCACTATGCGGCAAAAGGTAATAAAGTTAGTATATTTTTTAGCAGGAGCAATTTTTAGTTTGGTTTTGTATTATTTACTTCAAGGAGGGTGGAGATGAAATTAGACAGCGTTGGTTTAATAGTGAATTATAAAAAAGAAAAAACCCGGGAAACAGCCTGCAGGATAATTGATTGGCTGAATTTTAAAAAACTAAAAGTTTGCATAGAAGGAAATATGGGCAAAGAAATTGGGAAGGAAGAATTAAACTGCCCTATTGAAAAATTTCTTAAAGAAGTTGATCTAATAATCTCTTTGGGGGGAGACGGAACTCTCCTTAGAGCAGCCAGACTGGCCGCTGGCGAAGATATACCGGTTTTTGGAGTGAATTTAGGAGGACTGGGCTTTTTGACTCAAATCGGCATCAATGACCTGGAAAAATCTTTAGAGAAACTGTATCAGGGGAGATATTTTCTTGATGAGCGAATGATGTTAAATTGTACAGTGAAAAGAAAAGAAGAAGAGATTGAAAAATTTACTGCTTTGAATGATGTAGTTATAGGCAAAGGGGCTTTTGCCCGAATTATCTGCCTGGCTACTTATATTAATAATGATTATGTTATTACTTATTCAGCGGATGGATTGGTTGTATCTACTTCTACAGGTTCTACTGCTTATTCTCTTTCTGCCGGCGGTCCCATTGTCAACCCTAATATAAATTCTATAATACTCACCCCAATCTGCCCCCATACTTTATCTGCCCGGCCTTTAATTATCGGTGAAAATGACCAGGTAAAAATAGTTTTGGAATCAAGTGAAGAAAAAGTAATGGTAACTATAGATGGGCAGGAGGGCTTTGTTTTAAAATCAAAAGATGAAGTGATAATAAAAAAATCAGACCATAAAGCTCGATTAATTACCTTTAAAGAAAAGAGTTTTTATGCTATTTTACGGGAAAAATTAAGATGGAGTGGACAGATTAATAAGTAAATAAATTAGCGTGGAGCGTAGAGCGTATAGCGTATAGTTAGGAAAGAGGGAATCAGAATTTGGTAGACAGAAGATGGAGGCAAAGACAGTATCAAGTATTGAGTATATAGTATCGAATCCAGAAAGAAAAGAAAGATAATATAAAAAGTGGCATATGTTATGTAATATGTATTTTGATAATTACATTATTAATGGTTAATTAACTAATTAACTAACTAACTAACTATTTATACTATGAGGTGGATACAGAAATAAATGTTATTTCAATTAAATATAAAGAATATGGCTTTAATAAAAGAATTAAATATTGAATTTGAGGAAAGATTAAACGTTCTAACCGGTGAGACCGGAGCCGGAAAATCTATTATCATAGAGGCAATAGATTTAATTTTGGGAGGTTCTACTGCTGCTGATTTAATCCGGGACGGAGAGGATAGTTTAGTAGTTGAAGGTCTGTTTCTGTTAACTCCCCAGGAAAAAGAGCTGATAAATAATTTAAATTCAGACACAGAAATTGTTGATGAAGAGGGAGCTTTACTTATTAGGCGGGAAGTTAATAAGAAAGGGCGGAATAAATGCTGGATCAATCAACGATTGATAAATTTATCCACACTTCAAAAGATTGGTACATTTTTAGTTGATTTACACGGTCAACATAACCATCAATCCCTTTTAGATCCTTCCAAGCATATCGACCTGATGGATAATCTGGGCGGAGATAAAATTATTAAATATAGAAAAGAATTATCTGATAATTATCGAATGTGGCGGGAAAAGAGCAAAAAGTTATTTCAGTTATTAAAAGACAAAGAAGAAAATATAAAAAAAATAGATTTTCTAAAATACCAGTTAGAAGAAATAGATAAAACATCTTTAGTCAAAAGCGAGGATAAGGCTTTAGAAGAGGAAGAAATGGTTTTAAAAAATGCGGAAAAAATTATTGAGACCATGGAAAAAGCTAATTTTATTCTCTATGAAGGCGGATTAGAGCAAACCTCTGTAAGAGATTCCTTAAACGAAGTTTCCGCAGATTTAGGAGAAATTGCCTCCTTTGACCGGCGGATAGAAAAGATAAGAGAAAAGTTGAAGGAAACAGGATATCAATTTGAAGATATTGTAAATGAAATCGTAAAATATAAAGATGAAATAGATTTAGATAGCCAGAGATTAAAAGAAATTGAGGGAAGATTAAATCTGATTAATAGTTTAAAGAGTAAATATGGCTCCACTATCGAAGAAATATTGGAATATCGCCAAAAAATATTTCAGGAATTAGAAACTATCGATTGTAGTGAAGAAAAATTAGAAAAATTAAAAGAAGAGGTTAATTCTCTGGAAGATCTTATTTCCACTACTTCTCACCATCTAAGCATCAATCGGAGAAAGATTGCCGATGGTTTACAAAAGATGGTGGTAAAGGAATTGGAAGATTTAAATATGAAGAAATGTCAGTTTAAAGTTTCAATTGATAATTACGAAGATGATAACGGAATAGAAATAGAAGGCAAAAAATATAAGATAGGTCCAAAAGGGGTAGATGATATTGAGTTTATGATTTCTCCTAATGTAGGAGAGAGACTGCGTCCTTTAGCTCGAATTGTCTCGGGAGGAGAGGTTTCGAGAATAATGTTAGCTTTGAAATCAATACTTTCGGAAGTAGATCAAGTTCCGACGTTAATCTTTGATGAAATTGACAGCGGGGTAGGTGCGCGCCTGGGCGAGGTAATCGCTCAAAAACTGAAAGCGCTTTCTAAAAAAAGACAGGTAATTTGTGTAACTCATCTGCCTCAGATAGCCTGCAGGGCCGGGAGACATTTTTATATTGAAAAATATATTTTTAATAATCAGACCGGAATAAAGTTAATAGAAATGAAGGGAAAAGAACGGGTTAAGGAAATCGCCCGGATGTTAGACGGAAATCAGATGAGTGAGATTACTATCCAGCATGCCCAGAAGATGTTGAATAGATAATATAGTAATAAGTGATAAGTAATGAGTGAAGATAGTATAATAGCGGATAG
>JAYEJO010000035.1:0-9343 GCA_034660595.1 Candidatus Caldatribacteriota bacterium | reverse complement strand
AAATCGCCCGGATGTTAGACGGAAATCAGATGAGTGAGATTACTATCCAGCATGCCCAGAAGATGTTGAATAGATAATATAGTAATAAGTGATAAGTAATGAGTGAAGATAGTATAATAGCGGATAGTAAGAAGGAGTTAGTTGGTTAACAGATTTAAAGAAAAAAAGGTAAAACCAACCGTTCTTTTATCATTCTCGCTCCTCTATATGTCATTCCTGCTTCTTTATATGTCATTCCCGCGAAAGCGGGAATCCAGGAGTCAGAAGAAAGTAAATAAATAATTTGACCGGTAGAAGGGAAGACCGGATAACTGCTAAACTGGTTAACTGATTACTATCGACTAATTTAATCGGTCAATCGGTCAATCGGAGAATTGGCTAATTGGCAAATCGGTCAATTGGCCAATTGGAAAATTAGTATAAGGTTGTTAGCTTATGAAAGAGAAAATTAATAAAAATAAAGATAAATGGCTGCAAGAAATTGCCACACAAAAGGAGATTCAAAGCACCTTAAAGGCAATTATCCATTCTACCGATGATGCTATTTCAGTGGTAGATGAAAATGGCTTACAGACTATTATTAATCCTGCTTATACCCGTCTTACCGGTTTAATCGAGGAAGATGTTTTAGGGAAACCACCTACTATTGATATTGCTGATGAGGGTGAAAGCATGCATTTAAAAGTACTGAGAACCAGGAAACCGGTACACGGAGTGAGTATGCGGGTTGGACCTAATCGTAAAGAGGTAATTGTAAATGTAGCACCGGTTATAGTAGAGGGGATTTTAAAAGGCAGTGTAGCGGTGATACATGATGTTTCGGAAATTGAGTATTTAAATAAGGAGTTAAAGAGGGTTAAACAAAGGGTCAGACATTTAGAATCGAAATACACTTTTGAAGATATTGTAGGAAAAAGCAGGGGAATGATTATCGCTAAAGAACAAGCCAGGAAGGCTGCCCAAACTCCCGCGACCGTTTTACTTCAGGGAGAAAGTGGAACCGGGAAAGAACTCTTTGCTCACGCCATACATCATGCTAGCAAAAGAAAGAACCAGCAATTTATTCGGGTAAACTGTTCTGCCTTGGTGGATACTTTATTAGAAAGTGAACTATTTGGTTATGAGGGAGGTTCGTTTACCGGAGCCAAAAAGACCGGAAAGAAGGGACTGTTCGAAGAAGCCGACAAAGGGACTATATTTTTAGATGAAATCGGAGTGATGAGCCTGAATTTACAGGCCAAGTTATTGAGGGTGCTTCAGGAAAAAGAGATTGTAAGAGTGGGAGGAAGAAGTTCTATTAATGTGGATGTCAGGATAATCTCAGCTACTAATATTGATTTAAAAAATGCAGTAAAAGAAGGAAGGTTCAGAGATGACCTTTATTACCGATTATATGTTATTCCTATTTATATTCCTCCTTTAAGGGAGCGGAAGGAAGACATGTCTCTCTTGGTTAATAATTTAATAAGAAAATATAATCAAGATTTTGGAAGAAATATTAAAGGAATTTCGCCGGAAGCTCTAGACGTATTATCGAATTATTCCTGGCCGGGGAATGTAAGAGAATTAGAAAATGTAATTGAAAGAGCAGTAATTAATATGAAATTAAGTGAAGAGATAATTCTGCCCAAACATATTCCCCCATTAACTGAACTAAACATACTGGAAACAATCGAAGAAAAACCGATTATCAGTTCTGAGTCTGATAATTTAACTGGTTATAATTTGGACAAAAATAATTTAAAGAAGATAAAAGATAATACGGAAAGGATGGCCTTAATAAATGCTTTAAAATATGCCAATGGGGATAGTACAATGGCAGCAAAAAAATTGGGAATCAGCCTGAGAAGTTTTTACTATAAAATCAAAAAGTATAATATTAGGAAGATGTACGAATACAAGTAAAGGATAATCTACCAATCTACCAATTAGCCAATTGACCAATTAAATTAGTCGTTAGTGAATAGTGAATAGTCGTTAGGTTTCTTCTTTTCCCTAACTAACTAATCTTAAACGAGATAGAATTTATTTTTTCCTTTGTATTTTGTCTTTTTCTTTCTCTAACTCTACGCTATGCGCTGTACGCTAAACGCTTTTTTAAATGTAATTATTGACAAAATACTGCGTAATGTGCAAAAGGTTGCAAAAAAATGCAGTAATATCTAAAAAAATATATTTTGCTTTATTTCAAAAAAATGGCTTTTATCAATTGGTAAAAGCCATTTTTTTTGCTTTATTGCTCTTGTTTAATAAATTGGCACAAAAATTGCTTAATATATAGTTAGTAAGTTGTAAATCATTAATAAATAATAAATAAAAAAGGAGTGGGGCGAAATGTCGATAAATACAGAAGAATTTTATTCTATCTTAGCTTCCAAAATGGAAGCTTCCGCTATTCGGGAGATTTTAAAATTAGTTCAAAACCCGGAAGTGATATCTTTAGCAGGAGGAATGCCGGATCCCAAGACTTTTCCAGTAGAAGATATAAAGGAAATATCTCAGAATATTTTTAATAATAAAAGTGCTCAAGCCTTACAGTATAGCAGTACCGAAGGATTACCCGAATTAAGAAAATGTATTTTAGCCCATTTAGCAAAAGACGGTAATAATGGGGAGTTAGAAAATATAATTATTAGTTCCGGTTCCCAACAAGGATTAGATTTAGTGGGTAAAGTATTTTTAAGCCCCGGAGATGTGGCAATAGTAGAACTGCCCAGTTATTTGGCTGCTTTAAATGCTTTTCACAGTTATGGAGGGGAATTAGCAGGCATACCTATGGATGACGAAGGTATGCAGATGGATATTTTAGAGGAAAAACTTAGCCTACTTAAAAATGAAGGGAAAAAAGTTAAGTTCATATATACCATTTCCAATTTTCAAAATCCTGCAGGAGTAACCATGTCTCTGGCCCGACGAAAGAAAATAATCGAAATTGCTCATAAATTTAATGTATTTATTGTAGAAGATAACCCTTATGAAAAACTCAGATTCGAAGGAGAAGCAATTCCCTCTATATATTCTTTAGAAAAGAATGGTTCTGTTATTAGCCTGGGTACTTTTTCCAAGATATTATGTCCGGGGTTACGGCTGGCTTGGATTTTGGGCAATAAAGAAATAATAAGGAAGATAGCTATACTGAAACAAGCAACCGATTTATGTACCAGCATTTTAAACCAATTAATTGCTTGTGAATATTGTCAATCAGGTAAATTAGAAGAAAACATCAAGTCTAACGTTCAAATTTATAAGAAAAAAAGAGATACAATGCTGAATGCTTTAGAGAAATACTTTCCAAAAGAAGCTGTCTGGACTAAACCGCAAGGTGGGTTTTTTGTAGTTGCTACTTTACCTGAGTACATAGACACCAAAGAAATGCTTAAAGAGGCAATTGAAGAAAATGTGGCTTATGTGCCCGGCGCTCCATTTTTTGCTGATGGAAAAGGCCAAAACACCATGCGGCTTTCTTTCTGTTATCCGAGCGAGGAAGATATTGAAGAAGGCATTAAGAGAATAGGTAATGTAATCAAGAAGAAAATTAAAAATTAAATTAGTACTATGGGCAGACACAAGGTCTGCCCCTACAACTTGCTCACTAACGACTAATTAAATCGGTCAGTTGGCTAATTGCTCTTAATTTTTATCCTAATCTTAATCGGTAAATTGGAGAATCGGTGAATCGGCAAATTGATTAATTTCTAATAAAGAGGTGATAAAAAAAGATGCTAAAAACTTTTGATGAAGTTTTAAACAAGGCTAAGGATTACGGTCCTAAAAAAATGGCAGTAGCTTCTGCTGGCGCAGAAGATGTGTTAAAGGCAGTCGAGGCTGCCCGAAAGGAAGGACTTGCTGATTCAATTTTAGTCGGCGATAAAAAAGAAATTATTCGAATAGCTGATGAGATGGGCATTGACCCTGCTAATTACGAAATAATCGATAAGACTGACAAGACGGAAGCAACGCAGTGTGCGGTAGAATTGGTCCGAAACAAAAAGGCCTCCATATTAATGAAAGGTATGATAGGGACAGCAAGGATATTGAAGGCTATTTTGGATAAAGAGATTGGTTTGCGGACCAATAGGATGCTCAGTCATGTTTATACCCTGCAGATTAAAGGATATGATCGTTTGCTTACTATGACTGATGGGGCAATGAGCATCAGTCCCAGTTTAGAACAGAAGGCTCAAATAATACAGAATGCAATCTATTATGCCCATTCAATGGGGATAGAGAAACCTAAAGTGGCAGTTGTTGCAGCATTGGAATTAGTAAATCCCGATATGCCGGCGACTATTGATGCAGCCTGTTTGGCTAAAATGAGCGAGAGAGGACAGATTGTTGGTGGAATAGTAGACGGACCGTTAGGTTTTGATAACGCCATCTCCAAAGAAGCTGCAAAACACAAGGGAGTTGAAAGCCCGGTTTCCGGAGAAGTAGATATTGTATTGGTACCAAATATTGAATCAGGAAATATTTTTGCCAAAGGTTTAGTCTATTTAGCTAACGCAGTACCTGCCGGATTGCTTTTGGGGGCAAAGGCTCCTGTAGTGTTGGTATCCCGGTCAGATAGTGCACAATCAAAATTATATTCTATAGCCCTGGGAGTATTGATGAGTGAGATGAATAAAATTAAATAAGATTGAGTGATCTAAGAGAGGTGATATTTTAATGGTCAAAGATTATAAAATATTAGTGATAAACCCGGGCTCTACTTCTACCAAAATAGCATTATTTTCCAACGGGCAATTACTATTTGATAAAAAAATCGAGCACAGCAGTGAAGAACTATCCGCTTTCCCTAAGATTATCGACCAATATGAATTTCGCTTAGATATAATATTAAATTTCTTAAAAGAAAAAGGCATTGACCATTCTGTTCTCGACGCGGTAGTGGGTAGAGGAGGATTATTAAATCCTATTCCCAGCGGTACTTATCGCGTAAATGATAAAATGTTAGAAGACCTTCGCAGAGGAGTAAGCGGAGAACACGCCTCTAATTTGGGAGGGTTACTTGCTCATGGAATTGCTGAGAAGTTATCCATCCCTTCTTACATAGTTGACCCCGTAGTAATTGATGAAATGAAACCTGTTGCCCGAATTTCCGGTATGCCGGAGATTCCTCGAATCAGTATACTTCACGCCTTAAACCAGAAAGCAGTCGCGCGAAAAGCAGCTTTAGATTTAGGTAAAAAATATGAGAAAGCAAATTTTATTATAGCTCATTTGGGCGGAGGGATTTCAGTAGGAGTTCATTGCAAAGGAAAGATTATTGATGTCAATAATGCTCTTAATGGAGAAGGACCTTTTACCCCGGAAAGAAGCGGTGGAGTACCCGTGGGTGCACTGGTAGAACTTTGTTTTTCCGGAAAATTTACCAAAGATGAGATCAAGAAAAAGATAAAAGGTAAGGGCGGATTGGTAGCTTACCTTTCTACTAATGATGTTAGAGAAGTAGTAAAAAGGATTAAACAGGGAGATAAAAAAGCAAACTTAATATTAGAGGCCATGGCTTATCAGGTAGCCAAAGAAATCGGAGCAGGGGCTACGGTATTGAAAGGTCAGGTAGATGCCATCATTTTAACCGGAGGAATAGCTTATAATAATGAATTTGTTAATATGGTCAAAGATAGAGTGAGTTTTTTGTCTTTAGTTATGGTATATCCGGGAGAAGAAGAGATGGCGGCTTTATGTGAAGGAGCTTTAAGAGTTTTAAAAGGAGAAGAGGTGGAAAAGGTATATTGAACAAACGGATAAAGATATTTGTAGGAAGTTTTGGAAGCGGGAAGACGGAGATTTCGATTAATTATTCAGTACATTGCAGGAAAAGCCAGCATAAAGTTGCTATTATAGATTTAGATATTGTTAATCCTTATTTTAGAACTCGGGAAGCAAAAAATGCTCTAAACCTTGAAGGGGTAAAAGTAGTTGCCCCTGAAGGCAAATTAACTTATGCCGAATTACCTTTAATCTCTCCGGAAATAAAGGGTTTAATCCAAGATTCAGATTACCATCTAATTCTTGATGTGGGGGGAGATGATATAGGTACAGTTATTTTAGGCAATTTTAAATCTGTTATAGAGGGCTCAGATTATGAAATGCTGCTGGTAGTAAATCCCTACCGGCCTTTTACCCAAAGCGCACCTCAAATCAAGCAGATGGTCCAGGAAATAGAAAATTCTTCTCGATTAAAGATTAGCGGAATTATTAGTAATCCTAATTTAAGTAGGCAAACAGATGAAAAGATAATTAAACAGGGTCACATATTGGTAAAACAAGCATCTCAAAAATTGAATTTACCCATTAAATTTATCTGTATGGATGAACAATTTTCTCAAAAAATTAAGCAGGAAGATTTTGTGGAACCAATATTTTTTATAAAACGTTTTATGCGTTTACCGTGGAATTAAGTTTTAAAAAAAGGAGGGAGAAAAAAGAATATGGCAAAAATTGTAGTTGATGAAGAAATATGCAAAGGATGTGAACTATGCATCCCCGCTTGCCCTAAACACATTATGGTTATGTCTGAAAAAATTAACAAAAAAGGTTATCACCCGGCTAAACAGATTAACCCGGAAGAATGTACCGGATGTGCTTTTTGTGCAATGATCTGTCCGGACATTGCCATTGAAGTATTTAAGTAAATAGATTTTATCAAAATTAAAGTTAAATTTTTTCAAGGAGGCTGGAAAATGGGAGAAAAATTATTAATGAAAGGAAATGAGGCTATCGGAGAAGCTGCAATTCGCGCTGGTTGCCGATTTTATTTCGGCTATCCGATTACTCCTCAAAGCGAATTAACTGCCTATATGGCAAAAAAATTACTAAAGATGAAAGATGCTGCTTTTGTACAAGCTGAAAGTGAAATAGCGGCTATAAATATGGTTTACGGAGCCGCTTCTACCGGGGCAAGGGTTATGACTTCTTCGTCAAGCCCGGGAATAAGTTTAAAGCAAGAAGGAATTTCCTATATTGCCTGTTCTGAAATACCTTGTGTGGTGGTTAATATACAAAGAGGCGGCCCGGGATTAGGGAGTATACAGCCCGGACAAGCTGATTATTTTCAAGCCACTAAAGGAGGAGGGCACGGTGATTATCATTTAATTGTACTGGCTCCTTCCTCAGTACAGGAATTAGTAGACTTAACTATGGATGCTTTTGATTTAGCTGATAAATATACTAATCCGGCAATGATATTGGGTGACGGACTTTTGGGACAGATGATGGAAGCAGTAGAATTTAAAGAAAGACCAAAAGTTGAACTACCAGATAAAAGTGGATGGACCTTGACCGGATGCAAAGGAAGAGAACACCGCTATATCGTTTCTTTTGACTTAGACCCAAATATTTTGGAAAAATGGAATTTAAATATAAATGAAAAATATAAGAAGCTCAAAGAAAAAGAAGTTAGATATGAAGCTGTAAATCTGGAGAATGCAGATTTAGTAATTGTAGCTTATGGAACGGTTGCTCGTATTGCAAAAACTACAATCCAAATGGCTAAAAAAGAAGGAATTAATATCGGATTAATCAGACCAATTACCTTATTCCCCTTTCCCGAAAAGATAATAGCAAGTACTGCCGAGAAGATAAAGAAATTTTTAACAGTGGAAATGAGCATGGGACAGATGGTAGAAGATGTTAAATTAGCGGTAAATGGGAAAGCAGAAGTCAACTTTTATGGTCGATCTGGTGGAATAATACCTTCCCCGGAAGAGATTTTAAAAGAAGCTAAGAAATATTTATAAAGAAGATTACTAAATAATTTTTAGACTATTATGGAGGTGGATTTTATATTATGAAGAAAGTATTTGGACGACCAGAATCCTTAACGGAAGTTCCTTTTACTTATTGCCCCGGCTGTCATCACGGGATTGCTCATCGATTGGTAGCTGAGGTTTTAGATGAATTTAAGGTTAGAGAAAATACTATAGGGGTTTGTCCTGTAGGATGTTCGGTCTTTGCTTATCTATTTTTTAATGTTGATATGATATGTGCAGCGCACGGAAGAGCTCCGGCAACTGCTACCGGTATTAAAAGAGTAAAACCCGATTCAATTGTATTTACTTATCAAGGTGACGGAGATTTAGCTTCAATTGGTACTGCGGAAATAGTACACGCCGCCAATAGAGGTGAAAATATCACTGTTATTTTTATAAACAATGCTATTTACGGGATGACCGGGGGGCAAATGGCCCCAACTACTTTAGTCGATCAAGTAACCCAAACTTCTCCCTATGGAAGAGATCCCAAGACTATGGGTTATCCTATAAAAATGGCTGAAATGTTATCTACATTAAAGAGAGCTGCTTATATTTCCCGGGTAGCTTTAAACAAACCTGCGAATATAATAAAAGCTAAAAAGTCAATAAAGAAGGCATTTCAAACTCAGTTAGATGGTAAAGGATTTTCTATGGTGGAAATTTTATCTACCTGTCCCACTAACTGGGGTTTAAGTCCGATTGAGGCTTCTAAATGGTTAGAGGAAAATATGATTCCCTATTATCCTTTAGGTGAGTTTAGAACTCCCGAGGAGGTGGCTTAGATGTTGGAAGAAGTCATTATCGCTGGATTTGGCGGACAAGGATTAATGTTAATGGGTAGGTTGTTAGCTTATGCAGGAATGCTGGAAGGTGAAAAAGTTGCCTGGATGCCTTCTTACGGCCCGGAAATGAGAGGAGGTACAGCTAATTGTACAGTAATAATTTCTTCTGAAGAAATTGCTTCCCCGGTTGTGCATTCTCCTAAATCCGTAATTGCCATGAATAAGCCCTCTTTAGATAAATTTGAAGAGACTGTTCAGAAAGACGGGTTGATTGTAGTAAACAGTTCTTTGATAGAGCGGGACGTAAATAGAAATGATGTTGCCGTAGTTAGAGTCCCCGCAAATGATATAGCTAATAAACTGGGGAATGTAAAAGTAGCTAACATGGTGGTTTTAGGTGCTTATGTTAAAAAAACCGGAGTGGTAAAATTGGAAACCATATTCAAGGTTTTAGAAAAAACTCTAACCGGTCCCAAACAAAAATTACTCGATATAAATAAAGAAGCTTTGAAACAGGGTGTGGAATTAGTGAAAGAGTAAAAATTAAATACTTAAAGCGAAAAGCGAAAAACCATAATTCAAAATTTTTTAATAACTCAGATATTCTTATCGTACAAGGGGGCGGATAAATCTGCCCCCTACTTCCTTTTAAGCCATAAACCTGAAACCTGTAAATTACTACTGAGTATTTTCTAATCTGAAGATGAGCCTGAAATAAGTCTCTGACAGATGAAAGTTTGACAGGCTAAAGGTAAGAGTCATAATAGCTATATTATGGTGATAACTATGAATGACTCAAAATTA
>JAYEJO010000034.1:36864-48657 GCA_034660595.1 Candidatus Caldatribacteriota bacterium | reverse complement strand
TAATGCTGAAAAGCGGTTAGAAAATGCGGGTTATAAGACGCGGCAAACTCCCTTCGGTTATTTTTTGGATTTGGATTTAAAAGCACCCGGTAAATCTTTAGCCCGGGTCTTTAAGGAATTTTAGCTAAGAAGTGGTACCCGTGAAAAAGGGAAAATTAAATCTTGGCCTTTTGGATATTTCAAGACTTGAACTTCCCATCTGAATAATACAAACCGGGAAACCAGCTAACTAAATTGACAGACAGATAAAAGCTGTAATTACTATTCACTAACGACTAATTTATCCGGAGGAGGATTTTATTATGCAATCACAAGTCTATCCCTGGAGGAGATACTGGGCAAGAATGTTTGACATTACCTTTATAATGCCCATCTACATATTTATAATCGCCCTATTTTCTCCCGGGCTCAACTATACAATAACTCTAATGGACAATTTTATCGGCGGCATACTGCTCTTATTATTTTATCTGATATTCTTCGAGCCGATGATGCTCTCCTCATTCGGCACTACCCCCGGGAAGGTCTTACTGGGAATAAAGATACGCGATCTATCCGGAAAAAAGATTTCCTATACCACAGGAATGAGAAGAGGAACCCTTCTCTGGTTAAATGGTATGGGGATGGGAATTCCCTTTATCGCGTTCTTTACTATGATATTTGCTTATAACAAATTAAAGAGAAACGGAATAACCAGCTGGGATGAGAGATGCGGAATCAGCGTAATACACGACCAATTAAGCATTTTCAGAGTCATTTTGTTTATAACTATATTTATTTTCTGTTTATCTATATGGGCCGGATTTTTAAGTAATTTTTAGAACAACAATTTGTTAGGACGTTGTGCTAGGTCAATAATCCTGAAAAAAAATAGGGACAGACGCCCATTTATTTGTCAACTTTCTTTTTAGAAATAAATGGGTGTCTATCCCTATTTTTGACCCCTTTAATTTAAATTTTCCAAAAACTTTGCTGCTGAGTTTATATGTTTTGCTGCCTTTTCGACTATTGAGGGGTTAATACTGTAAACCTCTTCCCAGCCTTTTTGTATGGAACCGGTATGTTCTCGGGCAGCCCAGGGGCCGGTCCCCACTTGAAAACCGTTAGCCCATTTATATAAAGGTGGCAGTTTGATATTAAAATGCTCTATGTAGGCCATTACATCCTCGTGACTCCAATTATAGATGGGGGAATAATAGACTATGCCGTGTTTATTTACATCCATACCATTTTTGCCGGGGTCATTTCCGTCTTTTATCCGCCTGCCAACCAGAAGCATGTCGATTTCATTTTCCTCAAAATACCACTTCTGCCCGGTATTTTGAACAATCTTGTACCAGATGGAAGCTATTTTTCTATGCTGAGGAAAGAGCATATGCCGGTTTTTTGCCAGCCATTTTAAGTCCTGACCGGTGTTAACAACTTCCAGGTTATCCGGACCATGCTTATCAACCCACTTAATTACTTCGGGATATTCAAGATTGGTTCTAACCCAGAAGACTCGCTTGATGC
The DNA here is from genome assembly GCA_034660595.1 of Candidatus Caldatribacteriota bacterium. Lineage (GTDB taxonomy): Bacteria > Atribacterota > Phoenicimicrobiia > Phoenicimicrobiales > Phoenicimicrobiaceae > Sediminicultor. The sequence continues at coordinate 47,145 of JAYEJO010000034.1, read as the reverse complement.
CAATCTGTTGGCACATATGCTGCACAACAATAGAATCTTTGCCACCACTCCAGGATACTGCCACTTTCTCCCCCGCAATCTTCTTTTTGATCTCCTCTTGAGTTTTGTTCTTCAAATAAATTATCCTTTTTTGATACTCTGGATCCTCTTTCAATCTTTTTCTTGTTCTTTCCAGAGCTTCTATCCATTCATCATGCTCTATTTGCTGTTTAATTCCTAAGATAATACCAACTCCTTTTTTTTAATTTTAGAATATATTATTAATTATTGTATAGCCTTATTTCCTAAATATCCCTTCTTTTAATCTTATTTAAATCCTTCTATTTTGTCGATTTATATCTTCTTTTAATTCTTTTCCTGGCCTATAAAACATTTAATATTAGTAATGCTCCACAAATGGTTCCACGATAATTCTATTTATAAAAATATTTTTTGTCTGGTTACTTATTAAATAAATTTATAAATAGAAGATAATAAATGGGCAGAAAGATAGATTGTGGGATTCACTCGAAGGCAAAAAAAGAACTATGAAATTTAAATATTGTATCTATTTTAATAATTTTTAACATAATTTACTATATTATATACCATTTTTACCCTAGAGGTCAAAATTGAACCAAAAGAATGGGTTGTAATAAATAGGGACAGACACCTATTTCTTTGTAATCGCTTGTGCAAAGACGTGAAGGGAGACAAAGGGACAGGTTATTTGTTCCTCCCAGTTTGACCGTGTTAAAATATGGGGACAGTAAAGGCTTAAGAGGGAAGTTGGTAAATTGGTAAATAGCTGTCCCTATTTATCCTTTATTTATCCTTGAGGAAGGACTTTCTTCCCTTACTTTTGGAGATATTCGCTCAAATTTGCTTTTATTTTTTCTTAGAGATTTGAATAATTAAAAATCTAATCCATAGAAGTAATTATTTTTGATTTTCATTAGTAACTAATACGGTTTGAGTCGGATAAGCAAACTCAATTTCTTGTTTTTCGAAAGCTTCTTTGAGTTGAAAATTAATTTCTTGTTGAATATTCATGTATTTATTATAATCATTACCATGAACATAGTAAACAACTTCAAAGTTCAAACTAAAATCACCGTAGGAGGCAAAATGGGCTCGGTCAAAAGATGTTTCAGAGACATTTGTAATAATATCTTCTACGATTCGAGGGATCTTTTTTAATTGCTCTAAGGAGGTTTGATAAACTACTCCAAATTGAAAGGAGACCCTTCGGCGATCCATCCGTTTATAATTTCTTACTCTTGAATTGGTAAGGTCTTGATTGGAAAAAACAATTTGTTCCCCACTCAAACTATGTATCCTGGTGGTTTTAAGTCCGATATGATCTACAGTCCCTAGATAATCGCCAACAATAATAAAATCTCCAATTTTAAAAGGACGGTCAAAAAAAATGATAAAATAGCTAAAAAAATCTCCTAAAAGGGTCTGAGCAGCCAAAGCAATGGCAATACCTCCAATACCCAAGCCGGCAACAAGAGCGGATACTTTAATTCCTAAATTATCTAAAAGAATAATAATGGCGATACTCCAGGCTACTAAATTGAGAATAGTGATAACTCCCTTTAATACCTGTTTTTTACTTAGGTCTTTTTCCTTCTTCATCCAGTAAGTTTCCACACTATATGTGATAATAGACAAAAGAAATCGAACCCCAAAAAAAGTCAGAAGAACAATAAAGAAAACATTAAGAAATTTTTCGATTTGGGAATTAAAGTTTAATTGTTTTATACTAAAGTAAAGAACACCAAAATAGAGTAAATTTAAAAACGGTTTGATTTTTTGCTCGAATGCTATAACAAATTTATTATCTATTTTTGTTGTCGTTTTTTTTGCCCAAGCTTTGAGGAATTTCATTAAAAGACCTTGGCATATCTTAACGACAATTATCAAAAGGATAAATATTGCCAAAACAGTAAGATAATCAATAATTTTATTTTGGAAATAAGTCTGCTGGAAGAATCCGTTAAACAAATCCTTTCTCCTTTCATATAAAGAGTTTTAATCTACAACATTAAAATCACAAAAAATTAATTTAACCAACAACTTCTTTTTAAATTATACATTACTTTTTTTAAGCTTGCAATGTAGTGTTTGAGTCCAATACATTTGCACCATTGAATCATCTCTGTTATTTAACTTACTACAATATTCTATAGGAGTCAAAAGATTTAAACTCCTTAGGGAAATGAATTAAAATTGTAAAATATTTTTTTGCATGATAAAATTACGAGTCGTGGAACTACAGTGACTAATAATTACTGATATAGATAATAGTAGATAATAGAGTAGATAATAGGGGCAGACACCTATTTTTATTGACAGCACATATTGCACACGAAAAGGGGGTCGACGTGTTCCGGAGGCAGTTCTCGAGCGTGATATAGAGTTAATTTTAGCCAGGAGAGGAAACTTTATTGAATAAAAAGATGTATTGTTCGGAATGTAAAAAAGAAATAAAAGACAGTCATTCATTTTTTATTGATGGTCGGCCGGTTTGCTATGAATGCCTTTTTGGTAAAGTAGAACCTGTCATGATTTATCCTATTGGGAAGGTTAACAAAATCAATTCTGATGGTATTTCCAGGATAGATCTTTTTCCATATCAGCAGAGATTTATGTATAAATTAGAAGAAGAAAAGTGGATTACCATTGTTTATTATTTAGACAAGGTTAATTCAATAAGTACCATTTTTAAAAGGGGAAAGGAAGGCAATGGCAAGGAAGTGGGAGTATTTGCTTCTCGTAGTCCCCATCGGTCTTCACGGATTGCCGTAAGTAATGTGGAATTAATCAGAATCGATAACTTAAGCATCTATGTAAAAGGACTTGATGCTTATGAGAACAGTCCGGTTTTAGATATTAAAATGGCAAAAAAGATGTAGAGTTGAAAAAATAGGGGTTTACAGGCAATGGTTATTATTAAATGTGCCCGGTGCAAGCGCAAGATTTTTAAGTATGAGAAAATTGGCAAAGGGCGAATATTGCATTGCTGGAAAGATCGGATAAAAGAAGACTACAGCGTACATAAAGGAGTGGAGATTAGATGTTCCTGTGGAAATTTAATTGGTATTATAGAAAGAAAGTGGATTAAGATGAAACAAAATGCCTTTGAATTTTCCGGTACTATTACTAAAAGGTAAGATAAAATAAAAAGAATTTGGAGGTGGAGAATGAAAATTTTAAAGTATTTTTTGATAATAGTCGGATTGGTTGTTGTAGTATTGGGAGCTTTTATCGGATTTATCATATTAACAGACTACAATCCTCCGGAAGAAGAGGAGATTATTATTGAACGGAATAGCGCTATTACGATGAGAGGGGATGAGGATTTTACAGTCACAACTTTTAACATAGGCTATTGTGGATTGGATGAGAATCAAGACTTTTTCATGGATGGTGGGAAAAAGAGTAAATCTGAAAGCTATAAAAAAACCATGGAAAATTATAATGCCATAGCGAAGTTTTTAACCGAGGTTAAGTCTGATTTCTATTTTTTACAAGAGGTCGATGTAAAGTCAAAAAGAAGTTATAATGTTAACCAGGTTCAATTATTTAATGAGTTGTTGAATGATTATAGTTCATCTTTTGCCCTGAATTATGTGGCTAAATGGGTGCCGATGCCCATTTTTGACCAGATGGGTTATGTGAAATCGGGGATAGTTACCTATAGCAAATATTTAACCGAGAGTTCTATTAGATATAGCTTGCCCGTAGAGGAAAAGGGGATCGTGAGATATTTTGATTTAGATAGGGCCATGATTGAGACGATTATACCGTTGGAGAATGGGAAAAATCTTTATCTGGTAAATATTCATCTTTCAGCATATGATGAGGGTGGAGTGATTAAGAAGAAGCAGATGAATTATATCATAAATTATGTAAATCGAGTTTACAATGAAGATAATTATATGGTCATTGGCGGCGATTGGAATCAACTTTTAGACCCTGACTTATTAGCCCGATACGGGGATAGTGTGCCTTATTGGTTAGGAACCCTGCCGGAAGAGATTTATACCCTGGGTTTCAATTTAGCATTTGATTCCACAAACAATACGGTGAGAGATCTTGACTCGCCTTATGTAAAGGGAAAGACTTTTGAAACAGTTATCGATGGTTTTTTGATTTCACCTAACCTTGAAATAATAAATGCCAAAACCCATGACCTTGTATTTAAAAACAGCGATCATAATCCAGTGACTGTAACTCTGAAATTTAGGGAATAAAAGTTGCCAAAAGGTGCCAGGCACCTTTTGGCAACTTTTTTAGAATGGATTAAGTAATCCTGTCAGTGGTTTTTGATCAAGGCAAAAGATCAGAATCGGCGTTGCATTAATAATAATTTAAGATTTTTTTAATTATTTTTATATTCAAGCAGGAGTTTATTCGATAAATATCGAATATACAAAATATGCATTATAAAATTTAAAAATCGAGATCTGGCTTTTATAAAGGGAGTAATTTATAGGGAGGGGGTGCCATGGATTTAAGATAATAGAAGAAGAAAAGTAAAAAAATTATTTAAAGGGGGTTATATTTGAAAATGATTACATTTAAGAGAAATCAAAAATCATTAGTTTTTACCTTGGCTTTCTTGTTAGTTTTCAGTTTCGCTTCTTTTATTTTTGCAGCCGATAGCGGAGAAGTTCATATCACAATTCTTGGAACTGCAGATATTCACGGACATATTATGAATTATGATTATTATGGAGTCCGCACATATACACAAGGTTTTGCTGTAGTAAGTACAATGGTAAAAGAGGTAAGGAAAGAGAATCCTAATACGCTGTTAATTGATGCAGGTGACCTTATCCAGGGCACCCCGCTTACTTATTATTATGGTAAGATGATGAAGCCTGATAAAGATTACCCCATGACCTATATAATGGGTATTATGAACTATGCTGCTAGTACTGTGGGTAATCATGAGTTTAATTATGGATTAGATACACTTCAAAAAGTAATAGATACAGCACAGTTCCCCATATTATCTGCTAATGTGGTTAAAGAATCAGATGGTTCTTTAGTCTTTGCTCCTTATACTGTTGTAGATGTAGAGGGTGTAAAAGTTGGAATTTTGGGCCTTACAACCCAAGGTTGTACTGCCTCGGATATCAGAGGATTAAAGATTTTACATCCTGTTGAAATAGCTGAAAAATATGTCAAGATATTAAGAGAAGAAGAAAACTGTAATCTGGTTATTATATCTGCCCATTTTGGTTTAGATCCGGATAAAAGGGCAGGTAATTATGCAAGGCCTATTGCTCAGAATGTTATTGGGGTAGATGGTATTTTGACCGGGCATGACCATATCACTATTGATGTAGAGGAAATGGGGCCTACAGGTTATACGGTGCCTATACTTATGCCTTATAAATGGGGGCGTGCTTTAGCGAGAATGGATTTTTATCTGAAAAATATTGATGGTAAATGGGTTGTAGAGAGGGACAAAACCGAACAGCAGGTATATGATTTAAGGAAAGATAAGGTTGAGCCTGATGAAGAAATATTAATGGCAGGTAAAAAATATCATGAAGCAACATTAGAGTATACCGGTACTATTATTGGTACGGCAACAGCTGATTTTAAAGAAGGGTATAGTAATGCGATAAAAGGAATTTCTCAGGGTAAACTTCAAGATACGCCCCTGGTTAATCTTGTTAACCAGGTCCAACTAAAATATGCGAATGCAGATATTTCTTTGGCAGCTGAGTTTGCAGCCACTGCTAATATTAAAGAAGGCGATATAACAATTAATGATATTTCATCAGTCTACATTTATGAAAATTATTTGTTTGGCATGAAGATTACCGGTGAGGAGCTGAAGAAATTATTAGAATATGAAGCAAGATTCTATCGTCAAGTCAAAGATGGGGATGCTACAGTTGCTTTTGATGATAGTATACCAGGGTATAATTACGATATGTTTAAAGGTGTGAGTTTTGATATCGACCTATCTAAGCCTGCTCCGCAAAACGCTGATGAATTAGCCGATGGAAAACAGTTTAGAATCTTTAATCTGACAAAAAATGGGAAACCGGTTAATGATGATGATGAACTTATCCTTGCATTAAATGATTATAGATTCCAAAGTTGGGGAGAGACAATGCACGGTGGTTTCTTGTATGCTATGGGTATCAGAAGTGAAGAAGAGGCCTATGATAGGGTTGTATTTGATTCCCAGGAAACATATGGAGATGAGGGTCAGGCGAGGAATCTCATGATCGCTTATGTTAAAGAGAAAGGGACGATATCTCCTGTAGTTGATGATAACTGGCATTTAATTGGATTTGACTTTTCTAAACTTGAAGGAAGAGAAGAGATGATACAGCTTATTAACGAAGGTATAATATCTGTACCAACTAAAGGTAGGTTTGGAGTTAATTATCAATCAATTAACTTATGGGAAAAACCGGATAAGGAAGAAATTGCACTAATTTCTGAAAAAACAAATATCCCTGTATCTGTTTTAGAAGAATATCAGACTAAAGGTGAACTTTATAAGAATGTAGTAAAACAAGCGGTAAAATAATAAACATCTTCTTATCAATTAATGGCCATCCTGATGTTCTGGCAAAAGTTGGTTAGAATATTGGTGCAATAAAACTTACTAATACCATTAAAGTTGAAAAGGCGAGACTAACCCTGAGGGGAAAATTATTGTTCCCTCGGGGTTAGTTATCAGGGTGATACTATATCCAATCTCTTATATTGAACCCATCTAATTAATTTTTAGAAATTAAATTTAAAAAGAGAGTGGCATAAATTATGCCCCTCTCTTTTCTGTAATTTTAATAATATAAAAGGTGGATAATTATGAAAAACAAACAAATTTATATTTTATTATTAATATTTGTTTTCATTATTTTGTTTTCATTATTTTGTTTTGTAAATTATATTAGAGATAATCAGGCGAATGATACAGGAATTGATTATGTAAGGGCAAAGGTTTTAGAGGTAATTGATAGCAGGTTAATCGAGGAGAGAGATATCCCCGGTGCTTATGTAGGATCACAGGAATTGAAAATTGAAATATTATCAGGAAGATTTAAAGGTCAGAAATTAATAATAAACAATTTTCGCTTACATGGTGATCTGGTCTATGATGTTGTTGCTGAAGAGGGGATGGAGATTGTTGTAGTAATAGAGGAGAAGGAGGGCAAATTGTATTCGGTCGGAGTAGATAGTTATGCCCGGGATAAGGTTCTCTATATACTTATTTTTTTATTTATTTTTGTATTAATTGTGGTAGGGAAAACAAAGGGTTTAATGGCTTTGATTTCTCTGGTCATTACCGGCTTATTAATAGTTTTTTTTATGTTACCGCTGATGTTTAGAGGTTACAGCCCAATCTTATTAGCTACTATTACTGCTTCTATAGTTATATTTACATCTTTAACATTAATCGGAGGGGGATTTAATAAAAAAAGTTTTTCGGCAATAATTGGAACAGCTACCGGGGTAATAATTGCTGGGACCATTTCATTTATTTCGGGGAAGATGGCGCACCTTACCGGGATTACCGGGGAAGCCAGTGAACAGTTGATATATATAGTCAGTGATTTTCCCATCAACATAAGAGGGATAATGTTTGCTGGTATTATTATATCCTCACTGGGAGCAGTGATGGATGTAGGTATGTCTATTGCCTCTGTAATCTTTGAGATACATGAAAAGGCTCCCGGATTAAGCAAAATAGAACTATTTAAATCAGGGATGAATGTAGGGAAAGATATAATGGGAACTATGGCCAATACCTTAATACTTGCTTTTACCGGAGCTTCTTTAAGTATAATGATACTGCTGATGGCTTATAATATGCCTTATTTTAGAGCTATAAATCTTAATGTGGTGAGTACTGAAATTATTCAAGGATTATCAGGAAGTATCGGACTTGTATTGACTGTTCCCATAACTTCACTAATATGCATCTTGTTTATTGAGGATGGTATGAGAGAGGATTTAAAGTAGATATGTGAAATTGTGAAGCCTGATCCTATATAAATTAAAATTGAGAGAAGGTGTTACTATGTCTGAAAAATTTAGAGACTTTCTTAAAAGCAGTATTTGGAAAACGATTGATTTTTCAACTACAGACCAGAGCAGGGGTATCAAACCACCGCCGGCAGAAAAGCCTTGCAATCCTGAAGATAGGAGAATAAACCTTACAAAACCGGGGGATTGGAAATCAATTTCTGAAGTAAGTATTGAGGCTGTGATTGCCCAAAGGAAATCGAGAAGGTCTTATACTACTGAGGCAATAAAACTCGAAGAACTTTCTTTTCTTTTATGGGCAACCCAGGGTCTTCGAGGGAAAAGGTCTGCAGTTAGAAATTACAGAACCGTGCCTTCAGCCGGATGCAGACATGCTCTGGAAACCTATATTGCAGCTTTCAGGGTTGAGGGGATTCCCAAGGCGATTTATCGTTATTTACCGATGAGTCATCAACTGGTTGAAGTTGTTAGACACCAGGATCTTGAGGGCTTGTTAACCCAGGCTGCTCTTGAACAATCATTTGCAGGTAAAAGCGCAGTGACCTTCATTTGGACCACCATACCGAAACGCATGGAATGGCGATATAGCGGAACATCTTATAAAGTGATAGCCTTGGATGCCGGCCATGTTTGTCAAAACCTCTACCTGGCGTGTGAAGCAATCGGTGCCGGGACTTGTGCCATTGCCGCTTATGATCAAGAGCTTGCAGATAAGCTTCTGGGAATTGATGGTGTTGAGGAATTTACCATTTATATGGCACCCGTTGGGAAAGTCAATAAAAGATTGAAAAAAAATAATGTGTCAAGGGACGGTTGTACTAGCCCAATAATCCGGTAATTTTTAACAGAAACCTATGGGGACTGAGAGGTTTCTTAACCGGATAGCTGAGGCTTTAGGCAAAAATAGAATGTGTCTATTTTAAAAAGAAAGAGGTGTTTATCATGGAGCAATATCAGATTACTGAGCCGGCAGATTTATTAAACGAAGAGGGAGTTCTTAAGCAAGCGGGCTGGGCAAAAGATTTGTTACTAAGATATGACCGCCGAAAAATTAAAGCGCCCAAGTTCAAGATAAAAGAATGGGACTACTACTGTATTTTAAGCGAATCCTACGGAGCAGCTTTTACCATTGCCGATAACGGATATTTAGGTTTTGTATCGGCAACCCTATTTGATTTTAAAGAGCCTAAAGAAACAACTAAAACTACAATGACCTTATTCCCTTTAGGGTCCTTTAATATGCCTTCCACTTCCAAGGAAGGAGATGTTGTATTCCGGAATAAAGACATTTCCCTAAAATTCTTAAGGCACCGGGGACAGCGAGTCATCTCTGTTGATATCCCTTCTTTTACCAGGGGTAATTCTTTAAGTGGTAACATTATTCTACACCAGTCCCCTTCTTTGGAATCCATGGCCATTGCCACCCCTTTCCCGGGGTCTAAACACGCCTTTTATTACAACCAAAAGATTAATTGTCTGCCGGCTGAAGGAGAACTATCATTAGGTGAGCAGAAATTTTTGTTTCAACCGAAAGACAGCTTCGGGGTACTCGATTGGGGAAGAGGGGTATGGACCTATACTAATACCTGGTACTGGGGGTCTGCCTCGGGGATGGTAGAAAACGAATCATTCGGATTCAATATCGGCTATGGTTTCGGAGATACTTCCCGGGCAACCGAAAACATGCTTTTTTATAAGGGTAAAGCCCACAAATTAGAAGAGGTAAAATTTCATATCCCTCCGGATGATTATCTAAAGCCCTGGACTTTTACCAGTAGTGATTCCCGCTTTGAAATGACCTTTCAGCCCATAATTGACCGTCACTCTAACACTAATCTGTTAATCCTGCAGTCGAATCAACATCAGGTATTCGGTCATTTTTCCGGAAAGGCAATCCTGAATAATGGGCAGGAGATTAGAGTCCGGAATTTATTGGGATTTGCCGAAAAAGTTTACAACCGTTGGTAATAAATAAGACAAGGGGACGTTTCCCTTGTCTTATTTATTTTCTGCTATTTTCTGAAAAGGAGAATAAATAATGATAATTGGAAGTGTGACCCTTAAGCTCTATGCGCCATGGGTTCACTCTTTAAAAGAAAAGCGCATGTTAGTGAAAAGCATCATAGCTAAAACAAAAAACAAATTTAATGTGTCTATTGCTGAGATAAGCGAACAGGATAGACATCAAACGATTATACTTGGAATTGCTTGTGTAGCAGACACAGTTAGCCGGTCGGGCAGTATAATTGATAATGTGATTACATTCATTGA
>JAYEJO010000034.1:34023-36764 GCA_034660595.1 Candidatus Caldatribacteriota bacterium | reverse complement strand
CCGACTCAGATGGAACTACCGGGCACAATCAAGTTCTTTCCGAGAAACGCGCGGAATCAGTTAAGTCATATCTGGTTTCCGCAGGTATTTCTTCCTCTCGGCTTTTTATAGAAGGCTATAGTGAGTCTACACCGGTCGCGCCCAACACAACTGCTACCGGGAAGGCTCATAATCGGCGCGTGGAACTGGTGGTTAAAGAGTAAAAAATGCCCTTTATATCGTGAGAGGAAGAGGGAATATCTGGTTTGTAATATTCACTTAAATTTCTTATAATGAATAGGGATGATTTTATGACAAGAAGCCTAAGGTTAAAAAGCAGTACAGGATATCCCCATATTATGCTTAGAAGAATTAACAGAAGCAACATCATTAATCTATAGAAGAGTATCCATATATGAAACAGCTTAAAGATATTACTTCCCGGGAAAACCCAATATATAAGTTAATAAAAGCCTTAAGTCAAAAAAAAGTTCGTGAAAGCAGTGGGTTATTTCTCATAGAAGGCACCAGGCTTCTCGAGGAAGCTGATAATAGGGGAGTAAAAATAAAATACCTTATTATTGATGAAACAGTAGAAAATGTGCCAAAGATTACTCAAGACTGCCAGGTTTTAAGGCTGTCCGATAATCTATTTAAGAAAGTTTCAGCTACGGTCAGCCCTCAGGGAATAATAGCTGTAGCAGAGCAAAGAGAAATACCATTGGCAGATATAATTCTTAATGCAAATCCTTTAGTCATTGTTTTAAACGGCCTGCAGGACCCCGGAAATCTGGGAACAATCATAAGAACCAGTGCTGCAGCAGGTGCTACTGCAGTATTATTGACCGAAGGGACTGTAGATTTATACAACCCAAAAGTTATCAGGTCTACAATGGGTTCCCTGTTTCAGGTGCCTATTGTAAATGGTCTTGATGATGATGAGGCAGTCAAATGGTTAAATGATAACTCTATAAATATTATGGCAGCAGATTTGGATGGTGAAGAGTATTACTATTCCGCTAACCTCAAAGAGCCTCTTGCTTTAGTAATTGGAAACGAAAATAAAGGACCAAATGATATATGGAGGAAGGCGGCTTACAAAAAAATAAAAATCCCTATCTTGGGACCCACTGAATCCTTGAATGCGTCAGTAGCTGCCGGGATAATTCTGTATGAGGCAGTTCGTCAAAGATTGTCTAAATGATGCTAACCTTTCTTGATTAGCAAAAGAGGTCTTAACAAATATAGGAAAATAGGGACGCATCCCATAGTACTGAAACCGATAACTGGCTATCATGAAAAAATGATTGACCTATTTATAATATATAGTATACTTATAAGTATAATACTTTAAAGTATACTATTTGGAGGGTACTATGTTTGTCAATAGAATTGAAGAATTAAATTACCTGGAAAAATTACAAAAGAAACAGAGTGCTCGCTTTATAATTATATATGGGCGTAGAAGGATTGGCAAGACTGAATTGCTCAGACAATTTTCTAAAGATAAAAAACACCTCTTTTTTTCCTCGGACCTCTCTTCTGAGCAAGAACAATTAAAACAGTTTAGCGAAAAAATATTTCAGTTAACCGGAGAATCGTTTTTACAAACTCAACCCTTTGGTTCATGGGAAGCTTTATTAAGATATATTTTTGATCATTTAATCCTTAAAATGCCTTTGATTATTATCGATGAATTTCCTTATTTATGTATAAGTAATCCGGCACTCCCCTCTATCTTGCAGAAAATATGGGATGAAAAAGGAAAAAGGAGTAATATTTTCCTTATCTTATGCGGCTCTTATATGAGCTTTATGGAAAAAGAAGTCCTGGGAAGCAAGAGTCCCTTGTTTGGCAGGCGCACCGGGCAAATTGCCTTACATCCCCTATCTTTTAAAGACCTTAAGTTATTTTTCCCCCGCTATTCTGAAGAGGATAGGGTATTTGCCTATAGTATACTCGGCGGTACACCTGCATATCTCCAACGATTCAGTGACCATAAAACCATAGAGCAAAATGTAAGGGAGGAAATTTTGAATAAAAATGGTTTTCTTTTTAGCGAACCTCGTTTTTTATTAATAGAAGAATTGCGTGAGCCGGCAATATATTTCTCCATTCTAAAAGCAATTGCCTTTGGCAGGACCCGGCTAAACGAGATAGTACAGGAAACCGGGATTAGCGATCCACACAAAGTTAATAAATACCTTAGTGTCTTAAGAGAATTAGGTATAGTAAAAAGAGAAGTTCCAATTACAGAAGATAAACCACATAAATCAAGAAAAGGCATTTATCTGCTTAATGATCCCTTCTTCCGCTTTTGGTTCAGATATGTTTTGCCTAATATGAGTTATCTTGAGGAGGGGGATCTTGATTATGTTTGGGAAGAAAAAATAAAACCCTCTTTAAATGGTTTTACCGGATTTATCTTTGAGGATATTTGTTTACAAAGATTGAAAAATCTAAATAGAAAAAATATGCTTCCTTTTAAAGCCAGAAATATAGGGCGCTGGTGGAACAATAAAGAAGAGATTGATATCGTAGCTTATGATAATCAACAATCTTTTATCTTTGGTGAATGTAAATGGAAAAATAAATGCATCGGTCTAAATGAGTTATATGATTTAGAAAGAAAAGCCGATAGTTTTTTTGATGTAAAACAAAAATACTTTGCTTTATTTTCTAAGTCAGACTTTAGTGAAGAATTAAAAAATCTATCCAACCAAAGAAAAGATATCCTTCTTTTTGATTGACGGGAAAGAAAA